>JAJZEV010000096.1 GCA_021805665.1 Pseudomonadota bacterium | reverse complement strand
ACTGCCTGTCTGTCTTGGCCAGGCGAAGTGCCGGCCAAGACAGACAGGCAAGGCCGTGGTCCCGCTAACGCGTGACCCTGATGGAAACCTGCCAGACTGAGAACTGTCGATTTGGCTCTGGCCTACCGCCCGCTCCTCACCAGGAGCCCGTCAGTACTTCCGAATCAGCGCAACGATCCGACCCTGGACCTTCACCCGATCCGCCGGAAAAATCCGCGTCTCATGCCGGACATTGCAAGGCTCCAACGCAATCGAGTTGCCCCGCCGGCGCAGCCGCTTCAACGTCACCTCGGTATCGTCTACCAGCGCAACGACGATCTGTCCGTTCTCGGCGGTGTCGCCTTTCTGGATGATCACCGTGTCGTCTTCCAGAATGCCGGCCTCGATCATGGAATCGCCCGCGACCTGCAAACCGTAATGCTCGCCCGGCCCCAGCAGCGCCATTGGCACTTCAATGAAACTACTGGTATCGCGCAAAGCCTCGATCGGCAGGCCGGCGGCGATGCGGCCATACAGCGGCAACTGGATCGCGCCGGCATCGCTCGCGGCCCGCACACCCGCCAGACGCTGGGTAAAGTCGCCACGAATGACATTGGGCGAAAACGCCGGTAGATCCTCGTCTTCCTCCATGTCCGCTATCGCCCGGGAATCGGTGGCCATATTATCCGGGAGCCGCAGCACCTCCAGCGCCCTGGCACGATGGTGGCGGCGGCCCAGATATCCGCGTTCCTCCAGCGCCGAAATCAACCGGTGAATACCCGACTTCGACTTCAGACTCAGCGCGTCCTTCATCTCCTCGAAGCTCGGGGAGAACCCCGTCTGCTTCAGATGCTTGTCGATATAAACAAGAAGTTCGTATTGTTTCCGGGTCAACATAGTCGGACATCCTTCCATGACTGCCGGAACAAAGCGGCAACCGTCATCGATGTTCTATGTTGGTTCCACCACTACCGTCAAGCGCAACTGTGGACAATTTTGAATACCGTAGCGTGCAAAAGGCTTTTCTCGAACCGACCCCGTCACAAACCCAGCGAATCGAGTCGGATAATGCCGACCTCCGCCCCCTCCAACAGCGCCGGGGCATGCGGGGCGCGCAGCACCAGCGCATCCGCCGCCGCCAACCGCCGCAGCATCGCCGAATCCTGCACGGCAAACGGAAAAACCACGATCCGGCCAGCGGAATCCAGATCGATCGCGGCCCGCAAATAGTCCGCCCGCTGGTCGTTTGCCTTCACCCCGGCCCCGAGAATGGCAGAGGTCACCGGCGGCGGCGCCCCCGGCAGCCCCGACAGCCGCGACAATGCCGGCAGCAGAAACAGGATCGCGCACACCATCGCGGAGACCGGATTGCCCGGCAATCCCAGCACCGGCATGGCGCCAAGCTGGCCGAACAGCAGCGGCTTGCCCGGCCGCATCGCGATCCGCCAGAAATCCAGCGTCATCCCGCGCGCCTTCAACGCCTCGATGACCAGGTCGTGATCGCCCACCGACGCGCCGCCCGTCGTCACCAGCATGTCGATGCCCGCGACCGCGTCCGCGACCGCTCCGATCGCCGCATGCTCATCGCGCGCCACCGGCAGCACCACCGGCTCCCCGCCGCCTGCCCGCACCAACGCGGCCAGCGCATGGGAATTGGAACTCACGATGCCACCCGGCGGAATCGGCTCGCCCGGCATCGCGATCTCATCGCCGGTTGCCAGGATCGCCACGCGCGGGCGGCGATGCACAGACAGCCAGGGATGGTTAGCGGCGGCGGCCACCCCGATATCGCGCGCGGTCATGCGCCGCCCGCGCGGCACCACCACGTCGCCCACCGAGAAATCCTTCCCCGCCCGGCGTATATGCCGTCCTTGCACCACCGCCTCGTTCACCTCGACGATCGCGCCGTCGCGAGTAGCATCTTCCTGCAGCAGGATTGCATCCGCCCCGTCGGGAACGACACTGCCGGTGAACAGGCGCACAGCCTCCCCGACCCCGACACCATGCCCGAACGGATGCCCGGCCGGCGCCTCCCCGATCACCGTCAACCGGGCACCGAGGCCACCGTCCTCCGCCCGCAGCGCGTAACCGTCCATCGCCGACACATCGGCCGGCGGCTGGGTCAACCGGGCGACCACGTCCTGCGCGACGACGCGGTTCCAGGCTTCGGCCAGCGCAACCACCTCGGACGGCGTCGGCCGCAAGGCTTCCAGGATGCGCCCACGGGCTTCGTCCACACTGATCATTCCGGCGCTCCGCTGTCTTCACCAGCCCCAATGTGGGCGAAGCGGCGGCTGGCCTCAAGCCGGGTGCCTCGAACCCCGGCGAACCGCCGCCCCGCGCGGACTACGTGGTCGCCCGTTCGACGATCCGGAACGGAACCCGCACCCGTTCGGGTTCGTGCGGCCCCTCGCCCGACAGCCGTCGCAACAGAAGTGCCGCCGCCGAGCGCCCCGTCTCCGTCCCTTCAAGGCTGACGGTGGTGATCGGCGGCTCGTTCATCTCACTGAGTTCCATGTTGCCGAAGCCGCACACCGCCAGCCGGTCGGGCACCGCGATGCCATGCAGCCGCGCTTCGGTCAGCAGCCCGAACGCCAGAAGGTCGGAGCTGCAGAACACCGCGCAAGGCCGGTCCAGCAGCGGCAGCAGTTCAAGTGATCCGGCGCGTCCGGCGGCGATGGTGCTGGGCGCGGGGCATGTCTGTTCCAGCATCAGGCTGCCGCCAAGCTGGCGCACCGTCTCGGCGAACCCCCGGGCGCGCGACAGTGCCCGTGAATCGCGTGCCGACAGCACCGCGAACCGGTCATGGCCCTTGGCGTGAAAGAACCGGGCGACGTCGGCGCCGACCCGGGAGTGGTCGAACCCGATCGCCATGTCGATCGGCCGGCTGGACGCATCCCAGATTTCCACGACGGGAATCCGAGCCTCGATCAGCAGTTGGAGGGCGGCCGGGGCATAGCCGGAACCGGTGATCAGCAGCGCATCCGGTCGCCGCCCCAAAATCGCCCTGAACAGCCCCTCCTCGTCGGTTTCGTCGTAGCCGCCGATCGACAGCATCACCTGATAGCCAGCCTGGCGCATCGCCGCCGAGAACGCCTGCACCACCCCGGCGAACATCGGATGCGCGATGGTCGGCACCACCGCGGCGACCATGCGCGACTTGCGCGACGACAGCCCGCCCGCGATCAGGTTCGGCACGTAACCCAACCGGTCGATCGCCTCGCGCACCCGCGCGGTGGTTTCAGGCGTTACCCGGTCGGGCGTATTGATGACGCGCGAAACCGTCATCGGCGCCACCCCGGCGGCGGCGGCGACATCGGTGATCTTCACCGACCCGGATCGGGGAACAGGGCCGCGAGCCATATCGGTCACAATCGTTTCCTCGGTTGATGAAACAGACTAGCGCGCACAGGCCCGCCGAACCAAGGGAGATGACAGTGCGTCCATGTTGTTCGGCGCGCCGCGTCTGGAAACCGGGCGCGGTTTGGCACATGATCGCCCCGGCAAAATACGGGAGGCAACGAACATGCTGAAAGCCGGCGTATCAATGTTTTTCACCGACTATTCCATGGCGCCCGGCGCCCTGGGTCAGGCCCTGGAACAACGGGGCTTCGAATCCCTCTGGGCGCCCGAACATTCCCACATCCCGCTGACCCGCAAGTCGCCGTTCCCCGGCGGCGGCGAGTTGCCCAAGCGCTATTACGACGCAATGGACCCGTTCGTGACGCTGACCGCGGCGGCGGCGGCGACCAAAACCCTGATGGTCGGCACCGGGGTCTGTCTGGTGGCGCAGCGCGACCCGATCCAGACCGCCAAGCTGGTGGCCTCTATCGATCAGGTGTCGGGCGGGCGTTTTCTGTTCGGTATCGGCAACGGCTGGAACCAGGACGAACTGGAAGACCACGGGGTGAAATTCGCCGACCGCCACAAGGTTGCCCGCGAACGCATCGAAGCGATGAAGGAAATCTGGACCAAATCGAAGCCCGAGTATCACGGCGAATTCGTCAACTTCGACCCGATGATGACCTGGCCGAAGCCGGTTCGGAAGCCGCATCCCCCGATCATTGTCGGCGGTGCGTTCCCGTATTCGGCCCGCCGCGCGATCCGTTACGGGGACGGCTGGATTCCGCAGGCGGTGCGCGGCAGCTACAACGAAATCGGCGACCTGATCCCGGAATTCCGTAAAATGGCGGCCGAGGCCGGCCGCGACCCGGACAAGATCGCCATCACCGTCTGGTTCCCCCGCCGCGATCTTGAACTAATGAAGCGCTACGCTGGCCTGGGGGTGGAGCGGGTGGTGTTCAACCTGGATTCGGAAGGCGACGCCAAGATTATTCCGGTTCTGGATGAAATCGCCGGGTTCATGCACAAGGCGAACGCATAGGCCGCGTCCGGGGGAACGGCACCGGGCGTTTCCCCGCCCGCTTTAACTTTCCGTTAACCAATATCTGCGACAGTCATTTCCCATCGGCGTCCGAAGCGGCGGGAAATTCGTGTCCAACCCCACTCTACGCATCTCGCGGTACGTGCATCTGATCGACCTGCCCAACGGCAGCACGGTGGCGATCCACGCCGTCAGCCAGACCCGGCTGAAACTGGACGGCGCGGTGGCGGGCCTGCTGCGGTTCTTCGGGGAACCATCCAGGCTGAACATCGCCGTGTCCCGGATGGCCACCATCCTCGGCGCCGGAGAGGAAGCGGTTCGTGCCTGCATCGCCGACCTGAACGAACGCGGCCTGCTGACGAAGCATGACCCGCAAGCCGAGGCCGCCGCGATGGCGCACGCGCTGGCAGACGGCCCCGGTCGTGATCCGGGGGACATCCTGGATCGCTACCGTCGCACCCGCATGGAAGGCGCGCATCCGTATTGGGCGGTGGAAGCCCCGCGCGCCCTGACCGATGCGGGCCCGATCCGCCACCGAACCGATATCCTGCTGCTCGGCGATTGCGACCTGCAAATGGAAGCCGATTTCCTGCGCCGGGAGGGCGAGCGCCGCGGCATCGGCCTGCGCGTTGCAGCGTCGTTTCCCGCCGATACCGCCCTGGCGGGGGAACGTCCGCACGACGCCATCGTCATCGGGGCCTTGCAGGCACGCCATGCCATCGTGGCCGGCGATCCGGAACACCATGGCGGCGATCCGGCCCGGGTTTACGTCGCCGATGTCGAAACCATGCTGCTTCGCCTGCGTGTGTTGAGTTCGGCCCCGATCCTGATCGACGGGCTGCCGGAACCGACCGTGCAGCCGCTGGGTTTTGCCGATCGCGGCCCGCACAGCCATCGCAACCGCATCCGGCGGACCAACCTGGCACTGGCCGATCTCGCCGAACGGCACACCGATGTATTTCTGATCGATACCGCGGCCGAACTCGGCCAGGCGGGCAGTCAGGCGCTGCTGGATGACGGGCTGGTGTCGTTCACCCATTTCGGCTCACCCGGCTGGATGCTGCAACGTCCCTCCGGCGAACGTGCAGCGGTGCATAACCTGTTTCCGGACTTGCAACCGCTGGCGGACCGGGTCGGCGACGATCCCTACCGGCGCGAAACCACGATGGCCCGGGCGCACATGGATGCACTGGTCAGCGTGTTGGGGATCGGCCGGAAGAAATGCGTCCTGGTGGACCTCGACGGCGTGCTGTGGCCCGGCGTGCTGGCGGAAACCGGCGCCCCGTTCGCATGGACGCCAGAGATCAGCAGCGCCAATTCGTTCGTCGGCCTGTATTTCGGCATTCATGAGGCGCTGCTGATGCTGCGCCGACGTGGCATCCTGCTGGCCTGCGTCAGCAAGAACGATCCGGAAACCGTCGGCCGGCTGTGGCGGTACGGCCCGCATTATCCGCTGCATCGTCTGCTGACACCGGACCATTTCGTCTGCTCGCGAATCAACTGGGACGACAAGGCGGCGAACATCCAGTCGATCGCCAACGAACTGGGCTTTCCACTGGATGCCTTTCTGTTCGTGGACGACAGCGAACGCGAACGCCAGCGCGTGCAACAGGCGCTGCCCGGGGTGGATGTGCTGGGCGCGGACCTGTTCGGGCTGCGCCGCGCTTTGCTGACCGACCCGCGGCTGCAACCGGTTCGGCTGACCAAGGAATCCGGCGACCGCAGCGCACTGGTGAAAGCGCAGCTGGAACGCGGCAAACTGCGTCATGCCATGTCGGACGAGGCCAGCTTCCTGGCGTCGCTGTGCGTCGAGGCAAGCACCGAACGGCTGACACAGGACCATGAGGCGGAACTGGCCCGCGTGGCGGAACTGATCGCGCGCACCACCCAGTTCAATGCCACCGGCCGCACCTTCGGCCCGGGCGAGTTGCGCCGGATCGCCGCCGCCCCGGATGGACGCGTTATCGTGCTGCGCATGCGCGACCGGCTGGCCGATCATGGCCTGGTCGGTGCGGCCGTCGTGCTGGGCGGCGATATCCTGAACCTGGTCCAAAGCTGCCGTGTCATCGGCCTGGGCGGCGAGCGCACGCTGCTGGATGCCGTCCTGGCCGACCCCGGTTCGGACAGGCAGACGCTGACCGGTCGCATCGTGCCGACGGACCGCAATACGCCGGTTCGCAACCTTTACGCGGCGCACGGCTTCCATCCCGCCGGAGACGGCGGCTGGCGTGCCGATTCGCCCTTACATCGCAGTCAGGAGCAAATGACCCATGCTGGATAAAACCCGTTTCCCGTCCGAGGTGGGCGATGCCGCGCCGCCATGCTTCGGCATGGACGCCGATGGCACCTTCTACACCTCGGAGTCCCAATACGGCCGTCCCGCCGTGATGATACTCCTCGGTTCCCAAACCACCGCCGCCCTGCCCGCCATCCTGGCCGACCTGGCCGAATGCCAACCCCGGTTCGCCGCCCGCGGCACGGACCTGTTCGTCATCGTCGATGACAATCCAAGGTCCCTGCCGAACGCCAACGTACTTTGGGCCAGCGCCGGAATAAGCGAAGCCGATGCCGGAATGGCCGAACCGGCTGACGGAACCCACCACCCCACCGTCATGGCGGGCGAAGGCCCGCCATCCAAGCCTTCTCCTGAACCAGCATCGCGAAGCGTCGGTGGCAAGCCATCGCCCGGCACGACGGTTTCTACCGGCTACGAGTCCATCCGGGCGGCCGCTGTGCCCCAACCCCTTCCCATCCGAACGATCGACTGCGGCGGTTTCCTGGCCCGCTGCGGGGTCGGACCGGGCGACACCCGGGTGCTGATCCTGGACCGCAACCTTCGCATCGCCCTGCGCACCGATCCCATCGGCCATCCCGCACTCGCCGCGACCTGCCTCGCCTGCCTGGACTCGCTGCCGGCCGAAGCACCCCGCGACATCCAGACACCGGCCCCGGCCATCGTCCTGCCGAACCTGCTGGCGCCGTCGATGTGCCGGGAACTGATCGCCCTGTTCGAGTCCAGCCAGACCATCGATGGCCCCGTCGCCCGGGTCGATGCGGCCGGGCTGGCGGCCAACGTGGTCGATCATGACAAAAAGCACCGGCGCGATATGCTGCTGGAAGCGGACAGCCCGCTTCACGCGACCTTGCGGGATTTGCTGCTGGACCGCTGCGCGCCAGAGATCGCCAAGGCGTTCCAGGCCAGCGTCGCCTTCACCGACCGCATTCTGGTGGCGCGCTACGACGGACCCGGGGGCTTATTCCGCCGCCACCGCGACAATACCGCCGCCCATGTGGCGTTCCGGGAATTCGCGCTGTCCATCAACCTCAACGCCGGAGACTACCAGGGTGGCCATCTGCTGTTTCCGGAATACAACGACCACCGCTACGCGACCCCAACCGGCGGCGGGGTCATATTCTCCGCGGCCGCGCTGCATGAGGTCGCCCCCGTCACCGCCGGCCACCGTTATGTGCTGCTGACCTTTCTGCACGGTCAGCACGCCGAACAGCGCCGGCTGGCCGATGCTGCGGAGTAACGCCTATCCCAGCATGGACAGGAAGGTTTGCAGCGCCGGAATCACCGCCTCCGGCGCGTCTTCCTGGATGTAGTGGCCTGCCTCCGGCACCCGGATAACCGGCGCCTTTGGCCACAGCCCCGCGAAATCCGCCAGCGCCAATGCCGGCGGAATCGCCCTGTCCAGCATTCCCTCGATCATCAGCGCCGGCTTGCCGCGCAAGGCGGGCACACCGGCCGCACCCTCTTTCACGAAATCCCGGATCCGGCCCAAGGCCAGATCGAGCGGGAACGCAATCGCACCCTTGCAGTCCGCCGGAGTCGCGAACGGCGCCGCATAGGCCCGGATGAACGTCGGATCGACGCGGTCCAGCCGCTCCAGCCCCACGATCTGCATCACCGACAGGATGCAGGAACCCAGTTGCGACAGCACCGCCTCCGTCCGTCCCGTCTCCAGCCCGTCGCGTATCCAGCGGAACCACGGGGTCTCGATCGGATTCGGCAGATCCCGGCGGCCGGCGGTGCCATACCCGACGACAGTATTCATCAGCACCAGACTGTGGATGCGTTCTGGATGCCGCACCGCATAACCCACCCCGATCGGCCCGCCCCAATCCTGCATCACCAGCGTCATGTCGCGCAGGTCCAGCGCGTCGATCAGCGCCGCCAGATTGGCGACATGCGTGCGCAGCGTGTACTCGCGGCCGGCGGGGGTTTCGCTTTTGCCGAACCCCATATGGTCGGGAACAATCACCCGATGCGTCGCCGCCAGGGCGGGAATGAACCGCCGCCAGATATAGCCCCAGGTCGGTTGGCCATGCAGCAACAGCACCGGCCGGCCGGCGCCCTCATCGGCGTAATGCTGGCGGAACCCGGCCGTATCGGTGAAATGCGGGGCGAACGGCCAAGTTCCGTCGAATGTCTCATTTGCCTGGATCATACTGATTTCCTCCCACGCTGCCCGCGTCAACAGTGCCGACCGGGGCGGTTAGGCGTAAGCCGTTGCCGCGCTAAGCCCGGACCGATCCGCCCGAACCGCACCCGGGGGCGGTGCCCACCGATCGGGCCGGAAAGCGCGATGACGGCGGTTCCCCCGGGATTATCGCCGAAATGCGGGGATCGCGTCCATGGGAGGACAGCCTCCACGATGCGAAAGGCCGCAGCGTACCGCGCTGTCGGCGTTAGGCGGTTTGGTCCCTGGCGTGCCACGCATAACGCGGAACCAAAGCTCCCTCTGCTTTCGCGGGCCGTCCGGTTTGCCCGCTTCGAAACCCCCGACCCCAAATCGTGGGCGGCCCGCCATCGTTACCGTCTGCAAATTCTTGACATTTTTCCTATATCCGGCTAGAATTTTGAACTTGGGACACCGGAGCTATAGACCGAACCCGCCCTTGAACTCCCGAACCGGACGTTCCGCCCGCGATGGCGATGACAGGCCGGCGCCTTCCTTCATCGATCGGCCCGCTTCACCACAAGCCGTCAGCCGGCCGCTGGCTCGTGGTGCAAGCCATCTGAAGCGGCACTGCTCCGCGTAACCAACCCCAATAGTATAAAAAAGATACAAAATCCCATACGTCAGCCAACGAGACGCCAGCGAGACACCCGGAACGCGCCAAGTGTCGCTGCAAGATTAAAATGACACCCCCTGGAGCAAATTTGAAATGGCACCCTGACTGCTGGCCGCTGCCGTGCGCCGCGCCATGTCATCCCGGCCGGCTTACCCGCCCGCGGCACGCATCGCCG
>JAJZEV010000308.1 GCA_021805665.1 Pseudomonadota bacterium | reverse complement strand
CCGGGTATCAGCATCGGCTCGTTCGCCGCCATGCCAGCCTTCTCCGCCTCGGCGGCGGCACGCTCGTCAGCGGTTGGCGGCGGAATATCGTCGGACAACTGACCGCCGCCCTCACGCAGCAGCCGCTGGACACCCTTGATCGTATAACCCTGGGTATAAAGCAGATCGGCGATCCGCCGCAGCAGCCCGATATCGTCGGGCCGGTAATAGCGCCGGCCACCGCCGCGCTTCAGCGGCTTAACCTGAGGAAACTTCGTCTCCCAGAACCGCAGAACGTGCTGCGGGATGTGAAGATCGTCCGCTACTTCGCTGATTGTCCTGAACGCATTGGGGGATTTCTTCAGCCGCGGTCGCGCGGATTGATCGCCGAAGCCCGGTGTCGGATCGTCGCTCACCAGCAGATCCATGATCCGCCGGTCCGGTCAGGCGTCAGGCGGATCGGATCATTCATCGTCTTCCGTACCTGGCACCGTGCCGTTGACATGCGCCTTCAGCACATGGCTTGGACGGAAAACCAGCACCCGGCGCGGCAAAATCGGCACTTCCTCGCCGGTTTTAGGATTGCGGCCGATACGCCGCCCCTTTTGCCGCACTGAAAAGGTTCCGAACCCGCTGATTTTAACGGATTCACCATCTTCCAAATGGCGCGCGATGCGATCCAGGACATCTTCAAGCAGGTCGGCGGACTCATTCCTTGAGAGCCCAACCTGCGTGTAGATCATTTCAGCTATGTGGGCGCGTGTGATCGTCAGCATGTCGGGACGCTATGCAGATCGAATCGGCTCGTCAAGGTTCCAACACAGAAAATCTTAGCGTATCAGGGGTTTGCGGTCGATCCTGCCGCCAAAGTCACAGCCGGACCAGCGCCGACCCCCAGGCGAGCCCGCCGCCCAGTGCTTCCAGCAGCACCAGGTCCCCAGCACGAATGCGCCCGTCACCCCAAGCCTCGGCCAGGGCAAGAGGCACCGAGGCCGCCGAGGTATTGGCATGCCTGTCCACTGTCACCACAACCCGTTCGGGCGGCAGATGCAGCTTCTTGCCCATGGCATCGATGATCCGCTTGTTGGCCTGATGCGGCACGAGCCAGTCGATGTCGGCATGGGTCAGATGGTTGGCGGCCAGCGCTTCTTCCACGGCTTCCGCCAGAAGGGTGACGGCGTGGCGGAACACTTCCCGCCCGTGCATCACCAGATGGCCCGGCTTGTCCGGCTGTCCGACCGCGCCATCGACATACAGAATATCGCCAAGCGTGCCCCGGGCATGAATGTGGGTGGACAGCACGCCGCGCCGGTCGTCGTCGCTTGCCCGGGCTGCCCGCAGAAACACCGCCCCGGCCCCGTCGCCGAACAGCACGCAGGTGCCACGGTCCTGCCAGTTGAGGATACGCGAGTAAACCTCGCTGCCGATCACCAGGACGCCGCGGGCCTGTCCGCTGCGGATCATGCCATCGGCGATCGACAGACCGTAGATGAAGCCCGCACACGCGGCGGACAGATCGAACCCGAAGCCCCTGGTCACCCCAAGCGCTGCCTGCACGCGCAGCGCGGTGGCGGGAAATGCCTGATCCGGGGTGCTGGTCGCCAGGATAATGGCATCCACATCGTCCGCCGTCGCACCGGCATTGGCCAGTGCGACGCGCGCCGCGGCGGTGCCCATGAAGGCGGCGGTTTCATGCTTCGCGGCGAAATAGCGCTGCGTGATACCCGTTCGCTCCTGAATCCAGGCGTCGGAGGTATCGACCGTTTTCGCTAACTCCTCGTTGGTGACGACCCGTTCGGGCAGATAGCCGCCACAGCCGGCGAGTATGGAACGAGGCGACATGGCTAATCCTGTTTAGGCGGTGGCGAGATGGGCATCGTCGGACGGGTTGGCGCGATCCGAGGAGGCCGCGGAATCCGAATCGCTGGCGGATGCACCGCCCTTGCGGTTCTTCTCCGCCGGTCCGCGCTTGTCGAGACCCAGCCGGGCAAGATCTTCGCGGATACGGTCGTTGAACCGGTGAGTCACCATGTCCATCGCGACATCGACCGCATGGGCAAAGCCCGTGGCGTCCGTTCCGCCGTGCGACTTTACCACCACGCCGTTCAACCCCACCATGACGGCGCCGTTATAGCGGCGCGGGTCCAGCCACTCCCTCAGGCGACCCAAGCCGGGCTTTACCAGCAGATAAGCGATCTTGCCCCAGATCGTGCTGGAGAACACCACTTTCAGGAACTCGCCAATGAGTTTCAGCGCGCCCTCGCCGGTTTTCAGCGCCACGTTGCCGGTGAAACCGTCGGTGACGATCACGTCGGTGGTGCCGGCGGCGATATCGTGGCCTTCGACGAATCCGTGAAACTGCGGCCCGATATGGCTGGCCCGGATAATGTCGGCTGCCTCGCGGACGGTGTCGTCGCCCTTCAGTTCCTCGGATCCGACATTCAACAGGCCGATGGTCGGCGCGGTCAGGCCCAGCACAGTGCGGGCGAACACGTCGCCCATGACCGCGAATTCGACGAGGTTGCGCACGTCGCACTGCACGTTGGCGCCAAGGTCCAGCATCACGACGTCGCCGCGCGCGGATGGCGCGATCGCGGCCATCGCCGGCCGGTCGATCCCGGGCAGCGATTTGATGACGATCTTGGCCAGCGCCAGCAATGCGCCTGTGTTGCCGGCCGAGACCAGCCCCGATGCCTCTCCGGATGCGACCGCGTCAATCGCGAGTCGCATCGACGATTGCCGGCTGCGCAGGGCGGCAGTCGGCTTCATATCGTTGCCGATAACGTCGGATGCGTGGCGGACGGTGCATGCGGCGCGGGCACGCTTGTGCTTAGCCAACAGCGCGGTTAGCGCGGTCTCGTTGCCGACCAGAAGGAATCGGGCGGAAGGATGACGCTCCGCCGCGATTTCCAGACCCTGAACCACCATGTCGGGGGCGTTATCGCCCCCCATGGCATCCACGGCGAGCGTGAATTGACCGTTCACGGGCGAACCTGACGAACGCCGCGACCCGGCCTCAGACGCGGACAGCGCCCCGCAGCGGCTTGCCGGCCGCGACCACTTCGCGCCCATCGTAATGGCCGCAATGGCTGCAGATATGATGCGGGCGCTTGGTTTCGCCGCAGTTCTTGCACTCCGCGTGTGCTTCGTGCGTCAAAGCCTGATGGCTGCGGCGCATTCCGGCGCGGGACGGGGAGGTTTTTCTCTTCGGTACGGCCATGGGACTGCGCCCCTTCTCTAACGACATGTGCCCCGCGAACCGCGCGAGGCATGACAGAAATCCACGATTGGATCAAAACGCGAGGCGCGCCCTCTAGCAGAGCAGCCGAACCGTCGCAATGGCTTAGTGTTGGGGCCGGGGTCATTGCTGGTGCAGTTTGGCGACGGTTGCGGCGTTTGCCCGCATCGCCAGCACGCGGCGGATCTTCTGCGACGGGGTCAGCAGCCCGTTTTCCACGGTGAACGCTGGAACGATCGCATGCCGGCGAATCCGTTCGGTGACCGACAGCCGCAGGTTGGTGCGGTTGACCGCCAGGGCGACGGCGACATCGTCGAAGCCGTCCGTCGGCACCACCAGGGCGCTCAGGCCGCTGCGGCCCTCGCCGGTAATCACCGCCTGGGCGATTTCGGTTTCGGCCATCAGCATGCCCTCGATCCTTGCGGGGGAGACATTTTCGCCGCCCGACAGAACGATCATGTCCTTCTTCCGGTCGGTGATACGCAGATAGCCGCCGTCGAGTTCGCCGATGTCGCCGGTATGCAGCCATCCGTCCTGAATCACCGCCTCGGTTTCGCGCGGCTTGTTCCAGTAGCCGTCCATGACCAGGCCGCCGCGAACCAAAATCTCCCCATCGTCGGCGAGTCGCAAATCGACGCCGCGCAAGGCGGTGCCGACCGTATCGATCCGGATCGCATCCGGCGGATTCGCGCTGATCACCGGCCCCGCCTCTGTCTGGCCGTAGCCCTGCATGATGCACATACCAAGCGAGAGGAAAAAGCGCCCGACCTCCGGGTCCAGCCGGGCACCGCCCGACATCGCCGCCACCAGCCGTCCGCCGAACCTCGCCCGCACCTTTGTTCGGACCAACCGGTCCAGGATCGGGTCCAGGACGCGCTCCATCATCGTCAGGGGCTGCTTATCCACCCGCTTCAGGCCGATCGAAGCCGCCATATGGAACAACCGCTGCTTCAACGGCTTTTCCCGGGCCACCCGGGTCAGCACCCGGGTTCGGATCACCTCCAGCACGCGGGGAACCGCGGTCAGGATGGTCGGACGCACCGCCAGCATGTCGGCGGCCAGATTTTCGACGCCGCGCGCATAGACCACCTCGGTGCCGAGGCTCAGCAGGAAGAACTGTCCGACCGTGTGCTCATAGGCGTGCGACAGTGGCAGGTAGGATAAGTAGGTTTCGTCCTTCAGCCGCAACGGGCGAACCAGTTCGAACGCCCCGGCGCAATTGGACAGCACGCAGCGGTGCGGCAGCATCACGCCGCGCGGCGACCCGCCGGTGCCGGAGGTGTAGATCAGGCACGCCAGGGCGGTTTGCGGGATGGTTGACGCCTCCGCCTCGATATCGTCCTGCGGCCGTTGGTCGCCGGCCAGGTGCGGCCACTGGCCA
Source organism: Pseudomonadota bacterium (assembly GCA_021805665.1). GTDB lineage: Bacteria > Pseudomonadota > Alphaproteobacteria > Acetobacterales > Acetobacteraceae > Rhodopila. Next base: position 5,025 of record JAJZEV010000308.1, on the reverse strand, counting down.
TCGGGATCGTCGATGACCACCAGCAGGTCCAGGCCGTTCACCTTCGCCGCCGCGGCGCGCAGCTTACGGGCCAGCGCGGGCGTGGACACGATCGCCGCCCGGGCACCGGAGTCGCGCAGCAGGTGCGCGTGATCGTCGATCGTATTGGTGGTGTAGCTGGGAACCGGCACCGCCCGGATCGCCATCAGGGCGGTCTCGGCGATGGGGAATTCCGGGCGGTTTTCCATGCACAGCATCACCCGGTCGCCGGCCGACACGCCGGCTGCCCGCAGGTTCCGGGCGCAGGATGCCGCAGTCCGTCCGAACCGGCCCCAGGTCATGCCGACCCACGCGCCATTGCGGTAGGCGCGCAGCATGGGCTTGTCCGGCCAGCCCCGGGCCAGGGCAAACATCATCGAGGCCAGATTGGGCCATGTCGGGTAGCTCTGCACGCATCCTCCGGTTGCAGGGCGAGTCCGCCCTTTGACGTTGGTTCTTCCTAGCTTACATGAAGGAAAGTTGCAGCAGGCCAGGACACCGAATCCAAGATGAATAACGCGACCCCCGCCCAAACGGAGCCATCGCCCACCGATCGCCTGCCAGCCTGGGACCTGTCCGATCTGTATCCGTCGTCCGACAGCCCGATGGTGACGGACGATTTCCGCAAGGCCGAAGATGCCGCGAAAGCCTTTGCCAAGGCACGTGCTGGCACCCTGGCGACCGCGTCGGGTGCCGCGCTCGCGACCCCCGCCCAAACGGAGCCATCGCCCACCGATCGCCTGCCAGCCTGGGACCTGTCCGATCTGTATCCGTCGCCCGACAGCCCGATGATAACGGACGATTTCCGCAAGGCCGAAGATGCCGCGAAAGCCTTTGCCAAGGCACGCGCTGGCACCCTGGCGACCGCGTCGGGTGCCGCACTGGCCGCGGCGATCCGCGAGTACGAAGCGATCCAGGAAATACTGGGACGCATCGGATCCTACGCCCAGTTGCTGTTCGCGGGCGACTCCTCCGATCCGGCCATCGGGCGGTTCTACCAGACCGTCAGCGAGCGGATCACCGCGATCGGCAGCGACATGATTTTCTTCACACTGGAACTGAACCGGCTGGACGACTCGGCGCTGGAGGTCAGGCTCGCCGATCCCGCGCTGGCCCGCTACCGCCCCTGGCTGCGCGACCTGCGCGTGTTCCGCCCGCACCAACTGTCCGACGAGTTGGAAAAGCTGACCCACGAACGCGACCTGACCGCCAACGGCGCCTGGGTGCGGCTGTTCGACGAGACCATCGCGGCGATGCGGATCGACCTGAACGGCGAGTCGCTGACCGTCAGCGACACCCTGAACAAGCTGTCCGACCGCGACCGTTCGGTGCGCGAGTCCGCCGGCAAGGCGGTCGGCAAGGCGTTCGGCGACAACATCCGCCTGTTCGGCCTGATCACCAATACCCTGGCGAAGGACAAGGAAATCGAGGATACGTGGCGCCACCACGCCCGCCCCACCAGTTTCCGCAACCGCGCCAACATGGTGGAGGACGAGGTTGTCGATGCGCTGGTGACCGCCGTTCGTGCGTCCTATCCCCGGCTGTCGCACCGCTATTACCAAATGAAGGCGAAGTGGCTGGGATTGCCGAAGCTGCAACACTGGGACCGCAACGCGCCGCTGCCCGGCGATGACGACCGCCTGATCGCGTGGCCGGATGCGACGAAGCAGGTGCTGGATGCCTACGGCGCGTTCAGCCCGGAACTCGCCTCGGTCGGCAAGCAGTTCTTCGACAAGCCCTGGATCGACGCCCGGCTGAAGCCAGGCAAATCGGGCGGCGCGTTCGCCCACCCCACCGTCCCCAGCGTGCATCCGTATCTGCTGCTGAATTACCACGGCAAAACCCGGGACGTGATGACCCTGGCGCACGAACTCGGCCACGGCGTGCATCAGGTGCTGGCCGGTCCGCAGGGCACGCTGATGTCGAACACCCCGCTGACACTGGCCGAAACCGCGAGTGTGTTCGGGGAGATGCTGACCTTCCGGTCGTTGCTGGACACCGCCACCAAGGCGCAGCGACGGATCATGCTGGCCTCCAAGGTCGAGGACATGCTGAACACCGTCGTCCGCCAGATCGCGTTCTATGAGTTCGAGACGCTGCTGCACGACGAACGCCGCACCGGCGAATTACTGCCGGAGCGGATCGGCGAACTGTGGATGAAGGTGCAGACCGAAAGCCTTGGACCGGCCTTCGAATTCACGCCGGAATACAGCGTGTTCTGGTCATACGTGCCGCACTTCATCCACTCGCCGTTCTATGTGTATGCATATGCGTTCGGCGATTGTCTGGTGAACGCGCTGTATTCGGTGTTCCAGAACGGGCACCCGGGGTTCCAGGCGAAATATCTGGAGATGCTGAAGGCCGGCGGCACCAAGCGGCACAAGGAGTTGCTGGCGCCGTTCGGGCTGGACGCATCCGACCCGGCGTTCTGGAGCAAGGGGCTGGATGTGATTTCCGGCTTCATCGACGAGTTGGAGGCAGTCGGCTAAGGCGACGCTGCCGGCCGGAGAGAAAGGTGGCCCCCGTCGATTATCGGACGACTATTGCAACGCTTCCAGAAAGGCTGCCGCCTGCATCCGGATCGTATCGCGCCGCACCGGCTCCATGCGCTCCAGATTGCGTAACGGCATGGCCATCCGTACGTTCGATGCGAAACGCGCCGCATGGCGCGCGATGAAATCCCAGTAGAGGAAATTGAACGGGCAGGCAGTCGGGCCGGTTGCCTGCTTCACGTCGAAAGCGCAGCCGCGGCAGTAGTTGCTCATGCGATTGATGTACGCGCCGGACGCCGCATAGGGCTTCGATCCGACAATCCCACCGTCGGCGAATAGCGCCATTCCGCGTGTGTTGGGCATTTCCACCCACTGATACGCATCGGCATAGACCGCCAGGTACCATTCATCCACCTCGTCCGGATGCAGCCCCGCCAGCAGCGCGAAATTGCCCATGACCATCAGGCGTTGGATGTGATGCGCATAGGCGTCGCGCCGCGTCTGCTGCACCACGGCTTTGACGCAGGCCATGTCGGTTTTCCCGTTCCAGAAAAACCCTGGCAGCGGCCGCTCTGCGCCCAGCACGTTCAATGCGCCGTATTCGGGCATTTTGAGCCAGTAAATCCCGCGGACAAATTCCCGCCAGCCGATAATCTGACGGATGAACCCCTCGGCCGCGTTCAGCCTCACCCTGCCGGCGCGCCAGGCGGCTTCGACAAGTTGGCATATCTCCAGAGGATCGAGCAGACCGACGTTCAAAGCTGGCGAGATCACGGCATGGAACAGGGTTGGCTGACCGGTTTGCATCGCATCCTGCCAGTCGCCGAAGCCGGGCAGCCGGTGGGCGATGAAATCCGCCAAGGCAGCCTGAGCCTGATCCCGGGTGACTGGAAAATCGAACCCATCGACGTCGGCGAACCCGCCCGTAACCCGGGTGCGGACCAGTTCCATGACCTCCCCCGTCGAGCTGTCCGGCGGAAACCGGATACGATCCGGTATCGCCGGATCGGCAGGCAGGCGCTTACGATTCTCGGCATCGAAATTCCAGCGTCCCCCTTCAGGCTCACCGGACGCGGTCATCAACAAGCCGGTGCGGCGGCGCATGTCGCGATAAAAGAACTCCATCCGCAGTCCATGCCGCTGGCTCGCCCAAAGCCGAAAGTCCGCGACCGAGCAGATGAACCGCGAGTCGGGCAGGATTTCGATACCCTCGCACCACTCGCGCATGCCCGTCAGAACCCGGTACTCGCCTGGTTCCGTCACGACCACGCGGGATGGCTTCAGGTCCGCCACTGCCCTGCGGACCTCGCCGGCCAGGGTTTGCGTATTCGCCGGGTCGTCCAGCCGCACGTACCGCACCCGGATGCCACGCCCGCGCACGAACGCGGCGAAATGCCGCATGGCCGACAGCACCAGCACCACCTTCTTGCCGTGATGCGGGACGTAAGTGCATTCTTCCATCGCTTCCGCCATCAGCACCATATCGTGCCGCGGATCCAGATCCACCAGCGCGGACAGCCCGATGCTCAACTGGTCGCCCAAAACAACGCGTAATACGTTGACCGCCATGTGCCTGCCTTCCCGGTCGCCGCGTATGACATGGGCCGTGTTACCGGTTTTGAATACTCCGGGGCGGACAAATCCCAAGACCGGCGGCAAGGCAGGCATCACCCTGGACAGCCCATGCTTTTGCGGCACGCAAAGTCCGGCTGCGGCGGCGTTTCATTGCCAGACCGGGACTGTCCGCCCGACCCGGACTGATGCACAGCGTCAAATGCCCGCTGGAAACGCAGGAGATAGCAGAACCGTCGGCAAGCAGTTCCGCGACAATCCCCGGGCAGCTATCCCAGCGCCTGATCGAGATCGGCGATCAGGTCTGCTGCTGTCTCCAACCCAACCGACAGCCGGATCACATCCGGCCCGGCCCCGGCCGCCGATCGCTGCTCATCGGTCAACTGCCGGTGGGTGGTGGATGCAGGATGCAGGATCAGACTGCGGGTGTCGCCGATGTTGGCGAGGTGAGAGAACAGATTGACGCTCTCCACCAGCCGGATACCCGCCGCGTAACCGCCTTTAACCCCGAAGGTGAATACCGCCCCCGCCCCGGCCGGCATGTATTTCCTGGCCAGCGCACGGTACGGGCTGCTTTCAAGTCCAGCATGCGACACCCAGGCCACGCGCGGGTCGGCCGCCAGGAATTGGGCCACCGCCAGCGCATTGGCGCAATGACGTTCCATGCGGATGTGCAGCGTCTCGGTGCCGGTGATAGTCAGGAACGCGTTCATCGGCGCCATCGATGGGCCGTAGTCCCTCAGCGCGACCGCCCTGGCCTTGGTGGTGAAGGCGAAATCACCGAAATTCTCGTAGAAGCGCAGGCCGTGATAGGCTGGCTCCGGCTCCGTCATCGACGGGAACTTGCCGCCCTGTGCCCAATCGAATTTGCCGGATTCCACCACGATGCCGCCCATCGCGTTGCCGTGGCCGGCCAGGAACTTGGTGGTGGAGTGGGTGACGA
>JAJZEV010000088.1 GCA_021805665.1 Pseudomonadota bacterium | reverse complement strand
GACGGGGGCCAGCAGACACGCCGCGAGGAATGCCGCGCGGTTCAGCGGCGGAGTTCCATCTGAATCGGCCCCTCGCGGCGACCATGGGTGAACTGATCGACCTCGGCATTGCCGCTGTCCATCAGATGCGCCGCCGCGCCGGACCAGATGATTTTGCCGTTCAGCAGCATTGCCGCCCGATCGCCGATCCGCCGGGCGCTGGGCATGTCGTGGGTGATCGCGATCGCTGTGCTGCCCAGGCGCTTGACGCAATCGACGATCAGGCCGTCGATCACCGCGCCCATGATCGGGTCCAGCCCGGTCGTCGGTTCGTCGAAGAACATGATATCCGGCTGCGATGCGATGGCACGCGCCAGCGCCACGCGCTTCTGCATGCCGCCGGACAACTCAGCCGGGGACAGATCGCCGACCGTTGGGGCCAGCCCGACCTGACCGAGGAAATCATCGGCCCGGGCCCGGGCGGTGGAGCGGGTGGCCTTGTGGCTGGCGAGCAGACCGAACGCCACATTCTCCCAGACAGGCAGGCTGTCGAACAGGGCGCCGGCCTGGAACAGCATGCCGATCCGGGAGCGTGCCTGCTCACGGTCCCGGCGGGGTAGTTTCAGAATGTCCCGGCCGTCGATCTCGATCACACCCTCATCCGGTTCGATCAGGCCGAGGATGCATTTCAGCAGTACTGACTTGCCGGAGCCGGAACCGCCGATCACCACCATGGATGTCCCCTTGGGAACGTCGAGATCGACGCCGTCCAGCACATGCTTGGCGCCAAAACGTTTACGCAGGCCGCGGATGCGAATTTTCGGTGTCTGATCGCTCATGCGGATGTTGATGCCGTGCGGTGCGGGTTTCGGCAAGGTGGGGTGTGTTGCGGGCGCGCGGGGTTCGGTCTTAGCTGTATCGGTCCCGCGCCGGACCGGACAAGACACGGCGCGAACCCAAGGAGGAGAGCGATCATGAACGATGCCCCGGGGCTGTCGGGTACGCTGGCCCATGCAACTGTCGATAACGCCACCTATGTGAAGGGCCGTCGGTCCTTCTTCAAATACCGCGATCTGGGCGTGACGGACGCGACTGGCGGCAGGATGCGCGCCCAGGTGACGTCGGCGACGCAAGGATTGGGTGAACAAACCGGCTGGCACTACCATGTCTGCGATCACCAGCTTGTCTATATGCTGAAGGGCTGGGTCGATCTGGAGTTCGAGGACGGCCGTAAAATCCGCCTGATGCCCGGCGATTCGCTGATGATCCCCGGGGGGATGCGGCATAACGAGACCGGGACGGCGGATGAACTGGAATTGCTGGAGGTGTCGGTGCCGGCCGAAATGAAGACGGTCGTGTGCGACCCACCGGCTGGAATGGGATAGGGGGTCGATTGAGGGACTGCCGCTGCACGGTAAGGACTAAGCCCGAGGGGCGTCCGGGTAACGCCACGCTGCGCAATAAACAGGTCGCTCGGCGGGTGTCGCCGGCCTCTCATCGTCATGGCGGGCGCTGGCCGTGCGTCGATCGCAGCGGTTGTCTCGCCGCGTATCGTAACGGGCGCGAGCGGCCTTGATCCTGGCGCTGAGGATCGCTCGCCGGGAACTGCGGGGGGGCGTGCGCGGACTGTGGATCGTGCTGCTCTGCCTGGCTCTGGGTGTTGGCGTTATCGCCGCGGTCGGCTCCTTGCGGGCCGCGGTCGATGCCGGGCTGGCGGCTGACGGGCGCGCCTTGCTGGGCGGGGACCTGGAGGTCGATGCCGGGTCCCAGCCATTGCCGGACAGCCTGCGCGACTGGCTGCACGGCAAAGGCGCTGTGACGTCGGATGTGGCGCAGATGCGGTCCCTGCTGGTTGCCCCATCCGGCGAGCGGCAGTTGATCGAGTTGAAAGCCATCGATGGCGAATGGCCGCTGGTCGGCACCGCCGTTGCCGACCCGGCGCAGTCCATTGCAGTCGCACTCGCTCCGCTCGATGGCCGCTACGGGCTGTTGGCTGAACAAATCGTGCTGGACCGCCTGAAACTGAAGACCGGCGACCTCGCCCGTCTGGGATCGGAGACGTTCCGGGTCGCCGGGACGTTGGCGCAGGAGCCGGATCGCGTGGGCACCGCCGCGATTTTGGGGCCGCGCGTGCTGATTTCCGATCGGGCGCTGCCGGCGACCGGGCTGATCGCCCCCGGGGCGATGGTCCGCTACATGATCCGTCTGACGGCGCCCGATCCGGCTGGTATCGCCAAAGAGATCGGAGTGGCGTTTCCGGACAAGGGCTGGCGGATCCGCGATCCTTCCGACGCGGCGCCGGGTGTAAGCCGCTTCATCGACCAGACGGCGCTGTTTCTCACGTTGGTCGGCCTGACGTCGCTGCTGGTCGGCGGCATCGGCGTGGCCAACGGCGTCCGCGCCTGGCTGGATGCACGCGCCAGGACGATCGCGACGCTGCGCTGCCTGGGGGCCTCGGCTGGGCTGGTGTTCGCGGTGTGTCTGATCCAGGTGATGGCGCTGGCCGTGGCCGGGATCGTCGCGGGCGTTGTGGGCGGGGCGCTGTTGCCATTGGTTGGGGCGCGGTTCCTGGCTTCGATCCTGCCGGTGCCCCCGGTTTTGGGGATTTACCCGGGGCCGCTGGGACTCGCGGCGCTGTATGGGTTTCTCATCGCGCTGTGCTTCGCGCTTTGGCCGCTGGGCCGCGCCGCCCGCATTCCCGGTGGGGCGCTGTTCCGCGACGGGCTGGTGCCCGAGGCGGTGCGGCCCTCGATGGCGCTGATCGCGGCGAACGCGGCGGTGGCATGTGTGTTGGTCGGCCTGACGGTGGCTACGGCGGCAAACCGAGCGTTCGCGGTGTATTTCTGCGTGGGGGCGGGGGTGACGCTGGCGCTGTTTCGGCTGGGCGGGTTGGCGATGACCCGGTTGGCTCGGTGGGCGCCGGCCTCGCGCTGGCCCTCGGTGCGGCTGGGCGTGGGCAACCTGTATCGTCCGGGGACGCCCGCGCCGCTGCTGTTGCTCTCGGCAGGGCTGGGGCTGTCCACGCTGGCCGCCGTGGCGCTGATCCAGGGCAATATGCAGCATCAGATCCAGGAGCAGTTGCCTGGCAACGCGCCCAGTTTCTTCTTCATCGATATCCAGAACGACCAGTTGCCTCGTTTCGAGGCGATCGTTCACGACCAGCCCGGCGTGGAGTCGATGGAGCAGGTGCCCTCGCTGCGGGCCAGGGTGGTCGCGGTGAAGGGCGTGCCGGTGGACCGGGTTGTCACCACCCCGGATACCGCGTGGGCGCTGAGGGGCGACCGGGGGCTTACCTATGCCGCCACGCCGCCGAAAGGGTCCCGCCTCGTTGCCGGTTCATGGTGGGCAGCGGGCTACGACGGCCCGCCGTTGGTTTCGTTCGATGCCGCGATGGCCAAGGGCTGGGGCGTGGGGATCGGCGACGTCATCCGTGTGAATGTGCTGGGCCGCGATATCGACCTGACAATCGCCAATCTGCGGGACATTGCCTGGCAGTCGATGTCCATTAACTTTTTCATGGTCGCCAGCCCCGGCCTGCTGTCGCATGCGCCGCATACCCATATCGCGACAGTCCGGATCGACGATGCCGGACAGGGTGCGCTGTTGCGTGCGGTCACGGATGCGTTGCCGAATGTCACCGGCATCCGGGTGCAGGATGTGCTGGCGGCGATCGCCGGGTTGCTGAACCAAGTGGCGGCGGCGCTGACGGTGACCGGCGCGCTGACCTTGTTCGCAGGGAGTTTCGTGCTGGTCGGTGCGATCGCCGCGGGCCAGCGGCGGCGGATCCGGGAGGCGGTGATCCTGAAGACCCTGGGGGCCACCCGGGGCCAGATTCGCACCGCATGGCTGGCCGAGTTCGGGCTGATCGGTCTGGCGTCCGGCCTGATCGCCGCCATCGTGGGATCGGCGGCGAGCTTCGGCGTGGCGCATTACATTATGCACACCGACTGGATTTTCCTGCCGGTTACGCTCATTTACACACTTGCGGGAGCACTCGCACTCATGCTGCTGTTCGGCTATGCTGGAACGGCGGCTGCTTTGCGGGCCAGACCGGCGCCTCTGCTCAGGAACGAGTAGCGCATTTTTGGCAATCCGTCGGGCCTGCAAGCGGAGTATGGTGCGAACCGGGCCGGTTGGCTTGCCCGCCTATGACGGGGCGGGCAAATCTGATATGAGTAACGCGAGCGTACGCTCGAAAGGAAACAGGGAACCATGGCTTACAGTCCGCAATTCGGGGCCTATCCACGGGCATCCGCTGCTACCGCGGCCGTCTTCGACGCCGGCCTGCGGGCTTATATGCTGCGGGTTTACAACTGGATGGCATCCGGCCTGCTGCTGACCGGGGTGGTGGCATACGGCATCGCCAACACCAGTCTGATCGACGCATTCTATCCGCTGGTGCAGACGCCGTTCGGCTTCGCGCATCATCCGACGGCCCTGGCGATGATCGCGATGTTCGCGCCGCTGGGCTTCGTGCTGGTGCTGTCGCTGGGGGTGAACAAGCTGTCCACCTCGGCGGCGCAGGCGCTGTTCTGGGCGTTCTGCGGTGTGATGGGGGCCAGCATGGTCAACATCTTCCTGATCTACACCAGCGAATCGATCGTGCGGGTGTTCTTCATCACCGCCGCGACCTTTGCCGCCACCAGCCTGTATGGCTACACGACCAAGGCCGATCTGACCCGCATGGGCAGTTTCATGATGATGGGCCTGTTCGGGATCATCATCGCCAGTCTGGCGAACTTCTTCTTCCACAGCAGTGCATTGCAGTTCGCACTCAGCATCGTCGGCGTGGTCGTGTTCACCGGCCTGACCGCCTATGACACGCAGCGGATCAAGGCGAGCTATCTGCAGTTCGCCTATGCCGAAGGTGTCGATGGCGCGGCCAAGCGCAGCGTGTACGATGCACTCAGCCTGTATCTGAACTTCATCAACCTGTTCATGATGCTGCTTCAGCTTCTGGGTAACCGGAACAACAACTGATATCGGGTTCTACGGCCGGGCTGGGAAAGGGCGGGGGTTTTCCTCCGCCCTTTTTGTTTGTGCCGCTGCCGCTGTTCGTGGCGGGCCGGTGCCGTTGACTTCGGTCCCATTCCTGGCAAACGTCCCCTATCGCTTCGTTCGGCTGTCACGCTGAACCCACAGCCCGATGAAGGTGCGCGCATGTCCCCGAAGATGATCCTGCATTGGTCCCCCCGGTCGCCCTACGTTCGCAAGGTGACGATCGCGATCGCCGAGATGGGGTTGCGGGACCGCATCGAAATCGTGCGCACTGTCGCCGGTGGCACCACGCCGCACCTGGAACTGATGAAAATCAACCCGGTCGGTAAGATCCCGACGCTGGAACTGACCGACGGAACGGCAGTGTACGATTCGGCGGTAATCATGGAATACCTCGACACGCTGCATCAGGGGCCGAAGCTATTCCCCGCCGCCTGGCCGCAGCGGTTGACCGCCCTGCGTCGGCATGCACTGGGGCAGGGGATGCTGGATAACGCCTTGCCGCTGCTGTCGGAGGGCTTCCGCCCGCTGGAACGCCAGAGCGAGCCGCACATGGCACTTTGGCGGACCAAGCTGGTGGCGTGTGTCGCGGCGCTGGAAGGCGAGGCCGAGGACCTTGGCCGCGATGCGTTCTCGGTGGGTCACATCGCCATCGGCGTGGCGCTGGGCTACCTGGATTTCCGCTTCGCGTCGCTGGCCTGGCGCGACGGGCACCCGAAACTGGCCGAATGGCACCAGACGTTCAATGCCCGCCCGTCGGTGGCGGCGAATATGCCGGTGGACGACCGGTAGCTATCCGGCGGCCCGGGTCTGCTGCCACTCCTGCTCGAATTGCAGGGTTTCCGCTGGTTCCAGCGCGATGTCCAGCCCGATGGCCAGGGCGGCGACGGCCATCGCGAATGAGGTCAGCAGCGCGATATCGACAATCTGGCGTGGGGTGAAGTGGGCGTGGACGCCGTCTGCTACCCGCGGGGGCACCCGGCGGCCGGCGGAGATTTCAAAGGCGTAACTGGCCAGTGCATGGTCGGCGGGCGCCAGGTCCTTCGGCACCCGGCCTTCGCGGATCAGCAGCAACTGCTCATGCGTTACCCCAACCGAACGCGCGAGCGGTTCGTGGTGGGTCCAGCCGTAATGGACGTCGCGAACGGCGATAACGATCGCCAGTTCGCGCTGCAAGGGCGTCAATTCCGACCCGTAGCGCGTATAGGCACTCAGCGCGGCGAACGCGGCCAGTCCCTTCGGGGCCAGTGCCAGTGTTTGCATCAGGTTCGAAACATAACCGTGGCTATCGGCGATTGTCTGGATCGTCGCGTCGAGGTCCGCTTCGTCTTCGGCGGAAAGTGCGGATTTGTAAGTAATCGCAGCGGACTCCTGATAGCACCGCTATAAAAGCACGCGCGCCGAACCCGTGTCATCCTAACGTTTGGCGAAGTCCACGATCGCGGCGTATCCGGTTTCCGTCCCGATCGCCAACTGCGTGCCGTCGGCGCTCCAGGCCAGCGCGCTGATCGGGCCATGATCCGGCGGCACCACCGGCAGAATACGGGAGGAGCCGATATCGGCCACCACCACCAGTCCATCGGCGAACCCGCCGGCCACGATCTCATCGCGCGGATTGCTGGCGACCTGATTGCAGATGATGCCGTCGCCGCCGGCAAGCTCCAGCGGTGCCTTGCCCATCGGTCCGCCGCCGAAGAACGGCCACAGCACCATGGCGTCGGCGCCGCTGCTGGCCATCCATTTGCCGTTGCGGGTGAACGACAGGCTGACGGTCTTGGCGGGATAACCGCTCATGCGCATATGCTCGCCGTTGGGCAGCTTCCAGCCGTGCAGCGCATTTTCCTGCATCGCCGTTACCACCGCCTCGCCCTCCGGGTGAATAGCGATGCCGGTGTGGCTGCCCTTCCACTCCAGCTTGCGCGGCGTGTCGGTTTTTGCCGCCACGAACCACAGCGACGCCCCATTGTAGTGCGAGGCCCCGATGCGCTTGCCCTTGCCGTCGAATGCCAGTCCGGTAACGGTGGACGGGTGGACAAGGTCCTTCAGAACCTGCCCGGCCTGATCGTATAACCGCACCACCTTGCCGGCGCTGGCGGCGATCAAGCCCTTGCCCTTGTCCAGTGCGTAAGTGGCGACATGTTCCACCCATTTGGAGCCGAAATTACCGACACCGGACACCGATCCATCGGCGCCGATCCGGTTCAGCTTGCCGTCGTCACCGGCCGAGATGAAGCCGTCGCCAGTGGGATCGGGCGCGAAATCCAGCACCGAACCGTCGTGGACGGCAGCGGTTATCCACTCGCCGGCACTGCCGACCGTCGCCAGCCGCACGGTTCCATCGCCCAGCGCGAATCCGGCATGCCGCCCGTCGCGGGAAAACCGCACGGCGACGACAAACGCATCCAACTCGCGGGACATTCCCCGTGACATTACCAAAAACTCTGATCGGGACGTCTGGCTCATGATCGGTCGTTCTTTCTATTCATCATGGCGTAGTGGCCTCCCCTCCGCGCTTCGCCGGTTGGTGCGAAGATGGCCGGGACGATGCCCGGCCATGACGGAAGCAGGTGACCGAGCCCGGCTCTGGCGCGCTAACGCGGCCTAGTCCGCCGCGCAACCCTCGAACCCGCGGCGCAGTTGCGGGCGGTTCAGATTACGGCCGATGAACACAAGGCGGCTGGTCCTCGGGTCGCCGTCCTTGGCGGGGCCGATGAAGTCGCCGTCGGCGATCATATGCACCGCCTGGAAGGCGAACCGGCGGTCCTCGTTCGCATAATACAGGATGCCCTTGGTCCGCAGCAGGTCGGCGCCCTTGTCCTGCAGCAGCACGCCGATCCAGGCGTTGAACTTCTCGGGGTCGATCGGCTTCTCGACCTCGAAACTCATGGACGAGATGTCCTCGTTGTGTTCGTGGTCGTCGTCCCCGTCCAGAAAATCGGGATGCATCGCCAAAATGCGCGACAGGTCGAACGCACCGCGATCCAACACCTGCTCGATCGGCAGGCTGGCACGCTGGGTGCGGTGGATGACCGCGAACCGGTTGATGCCGCGGATCGTCGCCTCGACCGCGTTCAGTTCCTCGGGAGTCACCAGATCGGTCTTGTTCAGCACGATCACGTCGGCGAAGGCGATCTGGTCGGCGGCTTCATGGCTGTCGGCCAGACGGGCGGGCAGGTGCTTGGCATCGACCACGGTCACGATCGCATCCAGGCGGGTCTTGGCCTTGACCGTGTCGTCCACGAAAAACGTCTGCGCCACCGGGGCGGGGTTCGCCAAACCGGTGGTCTCGATAATGATGCCGTCGAACTTGTCGCGCCGCTTCATCAACCCGCCGACAATCCGGATCAGGTCGCCGCGGACGGTGCAGCAGATGCAGCCGTTGTTCATTTCGAACACTTCCTCATCGCTGTCCACGACAAGGTCGTTATCGACCCCCAGTTCCCCGAACTCATTGATTACCACGGCATATTTGCGGCCGTGGTTTTCGGTCAGGATACGGTTCAACAGGGTGGTCTTGCCGGCCCCCAGATAACCGGTCAGCACTGTCACCGGTACCTGTGTATCGAAATCGGCCATGATCGCTGGCTCCTAAGCTGTTTCACCCAGCAATATAGGTGTGGCGTGCGTCGTCAACTACGCTTGAACATCCGCGCATGGCTGCGCGGCGGATTGCTGCGGTCAGGACTCCAGCAGCCGCCGCAGCAACTCCACATCCTCGGCGAATGTCCCGTCGCGATCCATCAGTTCGGTCACCCTGGATACCGCGTGCATCACCGTGGTGTGGTCGCGGTTGCCGAACTTGCGGCCGATCTCCGGCAGGCTGCGGCTGGTTAGCTGCTTCGCCAAATACATCGCCACCTGCCGCGGCCGGGCAACCGCCCGCGCTCGGCGGGCGGAGGACATGTCGGTCAGGCGGATGCTGTAATGTTCCGCCACCTTTTTCTGGATTTCCTCGATCGTGACGCGGCGATCGTGTGCCTTCAAAATATCGTGAAGAACTTCGTGAGTAGTCTCTAAAGTAACTGGCCGTCCAAATAAGTTGGCGTGAGCAACGAGTCGGTTCAATGCGCCTTCAAGCTCCCGCACATTCGATGTGATCTTGTGCGCCAGGAATTCCAGCACCTTCACGGGAACATCGACACCGGCCCGGGCTGCCTTGGCCTCCAGGATAGAGATGCGCAGTTCATAGGTCGTGGAGTGCAGGTCGGCGACCATCCCGCACCCCAGGCGGGTACGCAGCCGATGCTCCAGCCCATTCAGATCGGACGGGGATTTGTCGGCCGAGACGACGATTTGCTTTCCTTGTTCAACTAAGTAGTTGAACGTATGGAAAAATTCTTCCTGAGTATTGTCCTTGCCGATCAGGAACTGAAGATCGTCGATCATCAGCACATCGACGCTGCGCAGGTTTTCCTTGAACTCCATCGTCGATTGGCTGCGGATCGCGGCGATGAAGCGGTACATGAACTTTTCGGCCGACATATAGGCGACCGATACCGGGGTGGTGGTGCGATCTGTCAGTTCCCAGGCGATGGCATGCATCAAATGGGTCTTGCCGAGGCCGACACCGCCATAAAGGAACAGTGGATTGAAGCCGGGGCTGGATGGGCGTTCGGCGACGCGGCGGGCGCAGGCGTAGGCAAATTCGTTAGGTTT
>JAJZEV010000109.1:24330-35453 GCA_021805665.1 Pseudomonadota bacterium | reverse complement strand
GCGGTCATCGACCAAATGAAAGCGACCCCGACCGACGATCCGCTGTTCGGTAAAGGCGCGGTGCGCAAGGACGGACGGGTAATCCACGACATGCACCTGTTCGAGGTCAAATCGCCGGCCCAGTCGAAGGAGCCCTGGGATTACTACATCCTCCGCCGCACCGTGCCGGCGGCACAGGCGTTCCGGCCGATCGATGCGGGCGGTTGCGACTTCGAGAAATGGTAGATCGGGGACGCCGGCGGACTTTAGACCCCCGGGTGCCGCACCCGGATCAGGTTCATCGGCTTCATCGTCATCGCCACCTCGCCGTTCTGGTCGATCAGTTCCACCAGCGTATGGATCAGCCCCCGGTCGGGTTTCGATCGTGACCGCCGCGCCGCCTGGACCGTCGCCCGCACCGTTAGCGTGTCGCCGGGGCGTACCGGCCTTGACCAGCGCAGTTCATCGACGCCCGGCGCGGCCAGGCCGTCGAACGGCAGGAAGTTGTCCGCCAGCAGGCGCATCGTCAGCGCGACGGTGTGCCAGCCGCTGGCGATCACCGAACCGAACGGACCTTGCGCGGCCAACCGCCGGTCGGTGTGCATCGCCTGTGGATCGTAGGCGCTGGCGAAGGCAACGATGTCCGCCTCCGTTACCGTGAACGTTCCCGGGATGTACGTCGCTCCAGGTATGTAGTCCTCGAAGTACCGGTCGGTGGGCGGGGTGGAAAAGACCTCGATCATGGATTGTATCGCTCTGTTGCCGGTGTTCCGGGTAACATGCGATATACTGCATGACAATCGACGGCTGCATGCTGCCGCAACCGGGGAGAAAGCATGACGGTACGGGTCTCTCGGCGCATCGTATGGGCGGGGACATGACGCCGGGCAACGACGACGTGGATTTCCTGTATGCCCTGGGCCAGCGTATGCGCCTGCTGCGCGCTCGGCGCGGGATGACGCGCCGCATCCTGGCGGCACAGTCGGGCGTGTCAGAACGCTATATTTCGGCGGTGGAATCTGGCACCGGCAATGGTTCCATCCTGCTGTTGCGGGCGTTGGCGGAGGCGCTGCACGTCGAATTGCGCGCGCTGCTGGAAGACGAATCCATTCCGCCCGCCGCGCCCGCCGGACGGGTGGTGGAACATCGCGATCGCATCGCGCTGATCGGCCTGCGCGGTGCCGGCAAATCGACACTTGGGCCGCTGCTGGCGGATCGTCTCGGCATCCCGTTCCTGGAACTGGATCGGGAGGTGGAAAAGGAAGCCGGCCTGGGCCTGGGGGAGATCATGGAACTCCATGGCCAGGCCGGGTTCCGCCGGCTGGAGCGCAGTGTGCTGGAGCGGATGATCGCCGCCTGCCCGCGCGCCGTCATTGCCGCCGGGGGCGGTATCGTCGCCGAAACCGCCACGTTCGACCGGCTGCTGGCCGCATGCCTGACCGTCTGGGTGAAAGCCCGGCCGGAGGAGCACATGCAACGTGTCATCGATCAGGGCGATTTGCGGCCGATGCGCGACAACCGGCGCTCCATGGACGATCTGCGTGCCATCCTGGCCAGCCGCGAGGCACTGTATGCCCGGGCGGACATTCAGTTGGAGACATCGGGGCGGACTGTCGCGGAAACCCTGGGTGTACTGCTGGCCGCGGTCGGCTAATGCCGCAGTAGCTTTCTGGCCGCCTCGCTCACCTGTTGGACGGTAATGGCCTCCATCGAGGGCTGGACGACCGCAACCGAACACCGTCCGGCCGGGCCATAGACACTGGCGTCGGTCGGGCCGAACAGGCCGATGGTTGAGGCGCCGGAGGCTGCCGACAGGTGCATCAGCCCGGAATCGTTGCCGATGAATAACGCAGCCCGTTGCAATACGGCGGCGACTTCCGGCAGCGACAGCACGCCGACAAGGTCGATCGCCCGCGGCAGTGCGGCCAGCAACGGTGCCGCCATCGCCCGCTCCGCCGCACCCGGCCCGCCCAGCACCACCGCTGTCGCGCCGGGCAGCAGCGACCGGGCGATCTCGTGAAACACAGCGGCGAATCGATCCGCCGGCCAGACTTTCGGCAGCCAGTTCGCGGTTGGTGCCAGCACGATCGCCGGCTGGTCCGCCGGCAATAGATCCGCCGCGCGTTGCCGATCCGGCGGGGACGTCCACGCGACGGGCAGCGGCGGCGGCGACACGCCCAGGATCGCGGCCAACTGTGCCACCTTCGGCCCGGCGATCCGGCGGAATACCGCGCGGCGGCGCGTCGGCACCAGCCAGGACAGCGCCGATCCGCGGATATCGACCACCAGGTCCCAGACATGCGTGGCGGTTTTTGCCCACAGCGGCAGCCAGTGCCGGCCATACGGCAGTTTGCTCAGCACGATGGTGCGGTCCCGGTTCGGCATGCGCGCGAACACGCCCTCGGCCACCGGCCCGCAGACGACGGTGATCCTGGCCGCGGGACAGGTGCGGATCAGGTGGTCCAGCAACCCGGTGGACAGCACCGCGTCGCCCAGCCGGTTGGATGTGACAAATAGAATTTTCATCTCGGGAATGCATTAGCAAGGGTTTGACCCGGCGACCATCGGAGGGCAGCGTGCGCGCCAACCAAATCGATGGAGCCCGACGATGTCCGAGGAAACCCTTGTCGCCCTGGGCGAAGACTACCCGGAACTGCGCGACTCGGTCCGCAGGATCTGTGCCCGGTATCCCGGCACGTATTGGAGCGGTCTGGAGGAGAAGGAAGCCTACCCGACCGAGTTTGTCGATGAACTGACCAAAGCCGGGTTCCTGGGCGCGCTGATCCCCGAGGAATACGGCGGATCGGGGCTGCCGCTGCGCGCTGCGGCGGTGATCCTGGAGGAAATCAACGCCTCCGGCTGCGTCGCCAGCCAGGGCCATGCGCAAATGTACATCATGGGCACGCTGCTGCGACATGGATCGGAGGCGCAGAAACGCAAATACCTGCCCGAGATCGCCGCCGGGCGGCTCCGTTTGCAGGCGTTCGGGGTGACGGAACCGACCACCGGATCGGACACCACGCAGTTGAAGACGCGCGCGGTGCGGGATGGCGATTCGTATCTGATCACCGGCCAGAAAGTGTGGACGTCGCGGGCCATGCACTCCGACATGATGCTGCTGCTGGCGCGCACGACGTCGGCCGATCAGGTGAAGAAGCGTAGCGACGGGCTGTCGGTGTTCCTGATCGACATCACCGGGCGGAACACGGGTAATGGGCTGGAGATTCGCCCGATCAAGGCGATGATCAATCACAACACGACGGAAATCTTCTTCGACAATTTCCGCATTCCCGCCGACAGCCTGATCGGCGAGGAAGGCAAGGGGTTCCGTTACATCCTGGACGGGATGAACGCCGAACGCATCCTGGTCGCCAGCGAGGCGGTCGGCGATGGCAAGTGGTTCGTGAAGAAAGCGACGCAGTATGCCAAGGACCGGGTCGTGTTCGGTTCCCCGATCGGCAAAAATCAGGCCGTCCAGTTCCCGATCGCGCGCGCCTGGGCGGAGTTGGAGGCGGCGGACATGGTGTGCCGCAGGGCCGCCGCGCTATTCGACAACGGCAAGGAATGCGGTGCGGATGCGAACATCGCCAAGCTGCTGGCATCGGAGTCCGCGTGGAAAGCCGCCGATACGGCTATGCAGACGTTTGGCGGCTTCGCCTATGCCCGGGAATATGAGATCGAGCGGAAATGGCGGGAGGTGCGGCTGTATCAGATCGCCCCGATCTCCACGAACCTGATCCTGGGGTATGTCGGGCAGCATGTGCTGGGAATGCCGCGATCGTATTGATCGGGCGATACGCCGGATCGTCATGACATCTGACTAGACGGGCCGTCCATTGCCATGGCGGGAAGTCCGTTACACACTGCCGCGATACCGGTACGGGTCAATCCGGCGGGATCGGAGAAGAGGAAACATCGAATGAAGCGGTCTGGCTTTTTGCTGGCTGTCGCCTGCCTTCTGGGGCTGAGCCATGCGGCGCTGGCGCAAAAGCAGGGCGGCACGTTGCGCGTGACCCATCGTGACAACCCGCCGAGCGCGTCGATACTGGAGGAGGCGACAATCTCCACCGACATGCCGTTCATGGCGGTGTTCAATAATCTGGTGGTGTTCGACCCCGCCAGCCCGGTGAACCGGCTGGACAAGGTGGTCCCGGATCTGGCGACCTCGTGGGCCTGGACCGACGATGACCGCACCCTGACGTTCAAGCTGCACCATGGCGTGAAGTGGCACGACGGCCAGCCATTCACCAGTGCGGACGTCAAATGCACCTGGGACATGCTGACCGGCAAGGTGCAGGGCAAGCTGCGGAAAAACCCGCGTAAAACCTGGTGGTTCAACATCAAGGACGTGGTCACCGACGGCGACGACACGGTGATTTTCCATCTGTACGATCCGCAGCCGTCGATCATGGCGATGTTCGCCGGCGGATTCTCCCCGGTCTATCCGTGCCATGTGCCGGCCAACGAAATGCGGACCCATCCGATCGGCACCGGACCGTTCAAGTTCGAATCGTTCAAGCAGAACGAGTCGATCCGACTGGTCCGTAACCCCGACTACTGGAAGCCCGGCAAGCCGTATCTGGACGCAATCGAATATACCATCATCCCGAACCGTTCGACGATGGTGCTGGCGATGGCGGCCGGGAAATTCGACCTGTCGTTCACGTCCGACCTGACGCCGGAACTGACAAAGAGTCTGATGGAACAGGTGCCGACGATGCAGTGCGTGCTGCAACCGACCAACACCCAGGGCAACCTTCTGGTCAATCGCGAACGTCCGCCGTTCGACAACGAACAAATTCGCAAGGCAATGGTGTTGTCGATCGACCGCAAGGCGTTTTCCGATATCCTTAGTCAAGGCGTGTTCCAGGTCGGCGGGGCAAACATGCCGCCGCCCGAGGGGTTCTGGGGCTGGTCGAAGGAATACATGGAAACAGTCGCCGGCTACGGGGCCGATGTCGAAAAAAGCCGCGAACAAGGCCGGGCGATCATGAAGGCGCTCGGTTACGGACCTGACAACATGTTACAATTGAAAGTTACTACCCGGAACATTCCGGATTACCGCGACGCTGCGGTGATCCTGATAGACCATCTGAAATCGATCTATATCCAGGCTGAACTGGAACCGCTCGATTCATCCGTTTGGTACGCCCGTCTGGCCCGCAAGGATTTTTCCGTTGCGATGAACGTACAGGGCACCGGGATCGACGATCCGGACGTGCAGTTTTTCGAGAACTTCCTGTGCGGTTCCGAGCGCAACTATACGTCTTATTGTAATGCGGATTTGGAAAAGCTGTTTCACAAGCAGTCGCAGATGAAGGATATCGATGCCCGGCGCAAGCTGGTTTGGGATATCGACAAGAAATTGCAGGAAGACGGCGCGAGGCCGGTTGTGTTCCATGCCGAGGCCGGCACCTGCTGGTGGCCGCGCGTGCATGGCATCAATATCGCCAAGAACTCGATCTATAATCATTGGCGTTTCGAGGATGTTTGGCTGGATCGGTAATCGCCCATGATCCAGTACACCCTCCGGCGATTGGGCCTGATGGCCGTCACCCTGTTCGGGGTGTCGGTGGCGATTTTCGTGCTGTTGCGTATCGTCCCGGGCAATATAGCCGACATTCTGTTCGACAGCGCCGGGATGATAGACCCGGCGGAGAAGCAACAGATCGTCAAGGATCTCGGTCTGGATCTGCCGCTGGTCACACAGTACGCGCATTGGATCGGGGGGCTGCTGCACGGCGATCTGGGCTATTCCTATGTCTCGGAAAAGCCGGTGCTGGATGAAATCCTGCCGCGTATCCCGATCACCGCCCGGCTTGCCGGTCTGGCGCTGCTGTTCGCCATTTGCACCGGGGTGCCGTTCGGGGTGATCAGCGCGGTGCGGCAGAATTCCTGGCTGGATTACCTGCTGCGCGTCGTCAGCCTGGCGGCGCTGTCGATGCCGTCGTTCTGGCTTGGCCTGCTGGTGCTGATGGCGTTCGTGAACTGGCTGGGCCTGCTGCCGATCTACGACAAGGCACCCGCGACCACGGGCGCGGCGATCCTGATGTATTGCGTCCCGGCCGCGACGGTGGGGCTGCGCAGCTCCGCACTGATCATGCGCCTGACGCGATCTTCGATGCTGGAGGTTCTGCGGCAGGATTACGTCCGCACCGCGCGATCGAAGGGTTTGTCGGAGGCGGCCGTCACCTTCACCCACGCGCTGCGCAATGCCATGCTGCCGGTGATCACGGTGATCGGCATCGAAACGGCGTTTCTGTTCGGCGGCCTGATCGTCACTGAAACGGTTTTCAATATTCCCGGTGTCGCCCGCTTCCTGGTGGAAGCGATCCGCTGGCGTGACTATCCGATGGTGCAGAACCTGGTGATGTTCATCGCGATCGTTGTCGTGTCGGTGAACCTGATCGTCGATCTGGCCTATATGCTCGTCGATCCCCGCATCAGGCTGCGGACATGACCGACGCGCTGTATTACGCGCGCCGCTACCCGCTGGGGGTGATCGGTGCGCTGATCCTGATCGTGTTCGTGCTGACGGCGATTTTCGCCGGGGTCGTGGCACCGATGGACCCGTTGACGACCAACGCCCGTGCCTCGCTGGCCCCGCCCAGCCACATCTATTGGATCGGCGCCGATATGATGGGCCGCGACATGCTCAGCCGCATGATCCATGGCGCCAGGATTTCGCTGGCGGTGGCCCTGGGGGCGACCTGCATCGGCAGCGGGCTGGGCGCGATGCTGGGTTTGGCGTCCGGTTATCTTGGCGGCTGGTTCGATCTGATTGTGCAACGCATAGCCGAGATCATGCAGTCGCTGCCGCTGCTTGTCATGGCACTTGTCATTACCGCGTCGCTGGGGCCGTCGCTGACCAATACGATCATCGCAATCGCCATACCGCTGATTCCGAATGTTGCGCGGGTGATCCGGGCAAATGTGCTGTCGCTGAGGGAGCTGAACTATGTGGAGGCGGCGCGGGCGATCGGCATGGGGCGGGCGCGCATTGCCCTGGTGCATATTTTCCCCAACACGCTGGCCCCGCTGATCGTGCTGGCGACGGCGCAGCTTGGGTCCACGATCCTGACGGAGGCTTCGCTGTCGTTCCTTGGCCTTGGTGTTCCAGAACCGTATCCATCGTGGGGCCGCATGCTGTCGGAATCGGCGGCGGAATATATCCATTCCGCCCCGTGGCTGGTGATTTTCCCCGGGTTGGCGATCAGCATGGTGGTGTTCGGCGCCAACCTGTTCGGCGATGCGCTGCGCGATATTCTCGATCCGCGGCAGGGCGACTGATGGCACCGGTTCTGGAAGTCTCCGGGCTTAGCACCGTGTTTCATACGCGCGCCGGGCTGGTGCGGGCGGTGCAGGATGTGTCGTTCAGCGTGGAGGCTGGGGAAACGCTGGCCATTGTCGGGGAATCCGGCTGCGGCAAGACGATGACCGCGTTGTCGCTGATGCGGCTGATCCCCAGCCCGCCCGGGGAAATCGTGGCGGGATCGGTGAAAGTCGCCGGCACCGATCTTCTGCAACTCGACGAACCGGCGATGCGGAAGATGCGCGGCAGCCAGATCGCGATGATTTTTCAGGAGCCGATGACGGCGCTGAACCCGCTGCTGACGGTGGGCCGGCAGATCGCCGAGATGGTTTCATTGCATGAGAATGTGTCCCGCCGAGCGGCCGACGCCCGGGCGGTGGAGATGCTGCGGCATGTCCGTATTCCGGCACCGGAACGGCGCGCGAAGGAGTATCCGCATCAAATGTCCGGCGGCATGCGGCAGCGGGCGATGATCGCGATGGCGCTGGTGTGCCGGCCGAAAGTGCTGATCGCCGATGAGCCGACCACCGCGCTGGATGTGACGATCCAGGCGCAGGTGTTGGAGCTGATCGGCGACCTGCGCCGGGAACTCGGCACCGCGGTTGTGCTGATCACGCACGATCTGGGCGTGGTCGCGGAGACCGCCGACCGGATGATCGTGATGTATGCCGGCCGGAAAGTGGAGGAGGGCACGACGCAAGAGCTGTTCGCCCATCCGAACCACCCGTATCTGCAAGGGCTGCTCGCCTCGGTGCCGAAGTTCGGGGCCGGGGAGGGGACGCGGCTGCGGGAAATCCCCGGTATCGTGCCGGCGCTGAACAACCTGCCGCAAGGGTGTGCGTTCGCGCCAAGATGTTCGGCGGCGGTCGCCAAATGCCAGCAGGCGATCCCGCCGTTGGAAACGAAACGACCCGGCCATATGGCCGCCTGTTGGGTGAGCTGACGATGCTGCTGGACGTTACAGACCTGCGCAAGACATTTCCCGCGCGCACCGGCCTGTTCGGCAATGTCATCGACCATGTGCATGCCGTGGATGGAGTCAGCTTCAGCATTGCCGAGGGCCGCACCCTGGGTCTGGTGGGCGAAAGCGGCTGCGGCAAATCCACTGTCGGTCGCGCGATCCTGCGCCTGATCGAACCCTCCAGCGGCGCGATTCGTTTCGAGGGAAACGACATCGTCGGCCTGCCGGCGGATCGGATGCGCGAACTGCGCCGGCGGATGCAGATCGTGTTCCAGGACCCGTACTCATCGCTGAACCCACGCAAGCGCGCGGGCGACATCGTCGCCGAACCGCTGCTGGTGCATGGCATCGCCAACGCAGCCGAACGGCGGGACATGACCCTGGCGATCTTCGCCAAGGTCGGCCTGCAACCAAGGCAGATGGGCCTGTTCCCGCACCAGTTCTCCGGTGGCCAGCGCCAGCGCATTTCCATCGCCCGCGCTTTGGCACTTGGGCCGCGCTTCATCGTGGCCGACGAGCCGGTTTCGGCGCTGGATGTGTCGGTGCAGGCGCAGGTCATCAACCTGCTGATGGACCTTCAGGCCCGCGATGGGCTGTCCTATCTGTTCATCTCCCACAATCTGGCCGTCGTGGAACATGTCAGCCACGACGTGGCCGTGATGTATCTGGGCCGTATCGTCGAACACACCGACAAATCGACCATTTTTGCTCGGCCGCTGCATCCCTATACCAAGGCGCTGATGGCAGCGGTGCCGGTAGCCGATCCGTCGGTCCGCCGCGACAAGGCGCATGTCATGGGCGATGTCCCCAGCCCGATCGACCGCCCCAAGGGGTGCCATTTCCATCCCCGCTGTCCGCTGGCCGAACCACGTTGCCGGATAGAGGAGCCGCTGCTGCGCGAGGTTCGGCCCGGCCATAGGGTGGCCTGCCATCTGGCGGCGTAGAAGCCCGGCGATCGGGCGGGGGACGATTCAAATGGCCAAACCAGCCCGTCCGGTGTATCCGATCCGTTCATGTTCTCAGCCAATGGTGACTGAAGTGCCTTATTCGTCGGCTTCGCCCGACCTGCCGATTTGACCCCCTCCGCTAGAATCGCCGCCGCGATCGATCTGCTGGAGGTGATCGAGGGCGCGACGAAACGCCCCGCGGACGCTGTTGCCAACGACTTCTTCCGCTCCCGCCGCTACATCGGGTCCGGCGACCGCCGGGCGGTGTCGGATCGGGTGTGGATCGTGCTGCGCGCGCGCCGCCGCCTGGCGTGGTGGCTGGGCGATACCAAGCAAAGCCCGCGCTTGCTGGTTGCCGCATCCTTGCTGCTGGAGGGTTGGGCGAAGTCTGGCGTCGCGCAGGCGTTTTCCGGCGGGCAGTTCGCGCCGATGCCGCTGTCCGGCGCGGAGAATGCCGTATTGTCCAAGATCGCCGGGCATACGCTGAACCACCCGACGATGCCCGAGGCCGTGCGGCTGGAAATCCCCGATTGGCTGCTGCCGCGCCTGGCCGCGCATTTCGGCACCAGCCTGCCGGCCGAGATGGCCGCGTTGTCGGAACCGGCGTCGCTGGATATGCGCGTCAACCTGCTGAAGGGCGACCGTGATCAGGCGCTGGCGGCATTGGCTGCCGAGGGGTGGGAAGCCGAACCGACCAAATTCTCCCCCTGGGGCATGCGTATCGACGGCCGCCGGCCGGTGACCAGCGGTCCCGCCTTTCAGTCCGGACTGATCGAAATCCAGGATGAGGGTAGCCAGTTGGTCGCCGCGATGGTGGCCGCCGAACCGGGCATGCGGGTGGTGGATTGGTGCGCCGGGGCGGGCGGGAAGACCCTGGCACTCGCCGGGGCGATGCAGAACCGCGGCCAGATCGTGGCCTGCGACGTGTCCGCCCCGCGGTTGGATGGGGCGGTGCGCCGGCTGCGCCGGGCAGGGGTGCATAATGTGGAGCGGCATCTGGTCGAAGCCGGCGACAAATGGCTGAAACGACGAGCGGGGACGTTCGATCGGGTGCTGGTGGATGCACCGTGTACGGGCACGGGGACATGGCGGCGGAACCCGGATGCGCGCCTGCGGTTAAGGGAGATCGATCTGGCGGAATTGCTTCCCAAACAAGCGAGCATTCTGGACACGGCACAAACCCTGGTTCGCAAGGGCGGGCGTTTGGTTTACGCTACCTGCTCGCTTCTGGCGGAGGAGAATGAGGCTCAGGTGTCCGGTTTCCTTGATCGCCATCCGGATTTCGCGGTGATTCCCCTGGCCGATGCCTGGCCGCTGGATCAGCCGCCGCCGAACAGCGGCCCATTTCTGTCGCTGACCCCAGCCCGGCATGGGACGGATGGGTTCTTTACCGCGGTGATGGAGCGTAAGGCTTGATAACGCTGCGTAAAGCCCGTGTCGCCGACGCCATTGCCATCGGCGCGGTGCATGTCGCGGCCTGGCGCAGCACCTATCCGGGAATTTTGCCTGATACCTATCTGGCGAAAATGTCGGTCTCCCGGCAGGCGGCTTATTACGACGCCGCGATCCGCGGCGGGACTGGCGTGACGGTGGCCACGGCGTCTGGCGCCGATGTGCCGGCCGGCAGCGGCCCGCGCATCATCGGTTTCACCACGGCCGGGCGTGCGCGCAATGCCGAAGTCGCCGGCAAGCGGCTGGCCGAGGGCGAGGTGGAGACGCTGTATGTCCTGGACGACTGGCGCGATCGTGGCGTCGGCCGGCGGTTGATCCGGGCGGCTGGCAGCCATTTGGTGGATATCGGCTGCAAGTCCGCTTTCGTATGGGTGCTGCGCGATAACCCAAGCCGCTGGTTCTACCAGCGCCTCGGCGGCAAGCCCGTGGCCGGACAGGCCATTCAGATCGCCGGACAGCCGGTCGAGCAGAC
>JAJZEV010000109.1:15167-23682 GCA_021805665.1 Pseudomonadota bacterium | reverse complement strand
CGCAGGTCGGTGGTGTTGCGAATGCCGCTTTCGGCGATCAGGAAGCGGTCGGGCGGTACCAGCGGTGCCAGTTCCTCGGTCGTGGCCAGGTCGGTGATCAGGGTTTTCAGGTTCCGGTTGTTGATCCCGATCAGCGACGTTTCCAGCAGCAGCGCACGATCCAGTTCATCGCGATCGTGGACCTCGACGAGTACGTCCAGATCCAGGCTCATTGCCACCTGTTCCAGTTCGCGCGCCCGGGCATCGGTCAGGGCGGCCATGATCAGCAGGATGCAATCCGCCCCCATCGCGCGGCTTTCATAAACCTGCCAGGGGTCGAGCATGAAATCCTTCCGCAGCACCGGCAGCGACACCGCCGCGCGCGCGGCTTTCAGATCTGCCGGATCGCCCTGGAAGTGTTTGGGTTCGGTCAACACGGACAGACAGGTTGCGCCGCCGGCTTCATAGGCCTTGGCCAGTGCCGCCGGGTCGAAATCCGGCCGGATCAGGCCGCCGGACGGGGACGCCTTCTTGATTTCCGCGATCAAGCCATACCGTCCGGCGATGGTGGCCTGCTTCAACGCATAGCCGAAGCCGCGCGGTGCATCGTGCCGGGCCGCGATCTCTGACTTCAGCGCGTCGATGCCGCGCACGGTCTTTTTCGCCGCGACATCCAGCAGGACATCCGCGCTAATCCGAGCGAGGACATCGGGAATCGCGTTGTTCTGGTCTGACATTACCTATTCCGGTCTTAAGTTACGGCGCTCACTCGCCGCAAGGTTTGCAATGCGGCGAAGGCTGCGCCGGATACGATGGACACCCCGGCCAGGGAGACACCGTCGCGTAAATCGTCAGTCCGTCCGGCAACGATCAGCGCGGCGGCGGCATTCAGCAGCACGGTATCGCGATAGGCGCCGGGTTCGCCCTGAAGCATCGCTTCCAGCGCGGCGGCGTTGAATGCGGCATCGCCGCCCTGGATCGCCGATACCGGCGCGCGCGGCAATCCGGCGTCCTCGGGTTCGACGACGAAGCTGGATATCTGACCGGCACGCAGGGCGGTGACGTGA
Organism: Pseudomonadota bacterium; assembly: GCA_021805665.1. Taxonomy (GTDB): domain Bacteria; phylum Pseudomonadota; class Alphaproteobacteria; order Acetobacterales; family Acetobacteraceae; genus Rhodopila. Next base: position 22,636 of record JAJZEV010000109.1, on the reverse strand, counting down.
TTCGGGCCTGCGGTGGTCAGTTCGTCCAGGCCCATGCCATGCACGATCCAGGCGGATTCATGCCCCAGCGCGGCCAGCGTCTCCGCCATCGGGCGGGTCCAGTCCGGGGCGAACACGCCGGTCAACTGTGCCTTGACCCTGGCCGGGTTGGCCAGCGGACCCAGCAGGTTGAAAATCGTGCGGGTGCCAAGCTCCACCCGCGGGCCGGCGGCGTGGCGCATCGACGGATGGTGCCGCGGGGCGAACAGAAACACGCACCCCGCTTCGGCCAGAATCGCGGGCAGGGCGTCTATCGGCGCATCGACATTGACGCCCATCGCCGTCAACACGTCGGCGCCCCCCGTGCGTGACGACAGCGCTCGGTTGCCATGCTTGGCCACCGGCACGCCGCAGCCCGCCACCACGAACGTCACGGCCGAGGACACGTTCAGCGTGCCGGCCCCGTCGCCGCCGGTGCCGCAGACATCGATGGCGCCGGGCGGCGCTTCGATGGCGGTCATGCGGGCGCGCATGGCGCGCACGGCGCCGGTGATTTCGGCCACGGTTTCGCCGCGGATCCGCATTGCCATCAGCAGGCCGCCGATTTGCGCGGGGGTCGCCTCGCCGGACATGATGACGTCGAACGCGGCCTCCGCCTGGTCGGCCGACAGTGTTTCCCCGGCGGCCAGACGGGCGATGAAGGGCTTCAGGTTCGCGGACATGGATCAGGCCGCGCGGGCGGACGCGTTGGTGCCGCGTGCCAGATCGAGGAAGTTGCGCAGGATCGTATGGCCATGTTCGCTGGCGATACTCTCGGGATGGAATTGCACGCCGTGGATCGGCAGGGTCCGGTGGTGCATCGCCATGACCAGCCCGTCCGCCGTCCAGGCGGTGGGGACCAGCGTATCGGGCAGCGTCTCCCGATCGACGATCAGGCTGTGGTAGCGCGTCGCCTTGAACGGCGAGGGGATGCCGGCGAAGATATCCGTGCCGTCATGGGTGATCTCGGCGACCTTGCCGTGCATCGGCTCCGGCGCGCGCACCACCTGGCCGCCGAACGCCTGGCCGATAGCCTGATGGCCGAGGCACACGCCCAGCAGCGGGATTTTTCCGGCGGCAGCGGCGATCAGGTCCAGGCAGATGCCGGCTTCGGTCGGTGTGCAGGGGCCGGGCGACAGCACGATCGCCTCCGGCTGCATCGCCATGGCATCCTGAACCGATAGCTTATCGTTGCGCCACACCTGGCACCGGGCGCCGACGTCGCCCAGGAAGTGATACAGGTTGAAGGTGAAGCTGTCATAGTTGTCGATAAGAAGGATCATGGCCCTGTGACTTTGGTCGCTGGATATGTTTGGTCCGCTGGCGCGCGCGGGTCAATCGCCGAACGAGGCGGGGGCCTTGCAAATGGGCGGATCGCGGCCACTGTGTCCTGAATTGGACGAAGAGGATCGCATGGCCGAAGACGAGATCGAGATGACCGGCAAGGTCCGCGACAAACTGATCGAACGCAAGCAGGACTGGGCGCGCGAGGGCCGCCTGCTGACCGGAACCGCCGCCGATCCCGAACAGGACCGCCTGCCGCCGGGGCAGAGGCTGGTGAAAGACTGGCCGGTGCTGGACCTGGGTCAGCAGCCGCTGGTCACCGAACAGAAGTTCCGGCTGGATGTGGATGGCGCGGTGGAAACCCGCCTGAGCCTGCGCCTGGATGAGTTCATGGCGCTGCCGCAAACCGAAAGCGTGTCCGACATGCACTGCGTGACGCAGTGGTCGCGCTACGACAACCGCTGGACGGGGGTCTCGGCGCGGACATTGCTGGAGATCGTCAAGCCGCGGCCGGAGGTGAAGCATGTCATCTTCACCGCGTTCGATGGCTATACGACCAACATCCGCCTGGATCAGTTCGACCAGCCGGACGTGTTTCTGGTGCATCGGTGGGAGGGCGAACCGATCGGCCGGGAGCACGGCGGGCCGGTGCGGATGCTGGTTCCGAAGCTGTATTTGTGGAAGTCGGCGAAATGGATTCGCCGGATTCACTTCACCATCAGCGACCATCCAGGCTTCTGGGAGGTTCGCGGCTACCACAACAATGCCGACCCGTGGCTTGAGGAGCGATACGGCTGAACGGCCGGATTTTGATGGATAATCGATCCCGGCGGCAGCATGGCGGGAAGGCCGTCACATCGTCTCATTTCCGGATGCCTCGTCCGCTGCCTGCGTCCGGGGTTTTCCAACACTGGGCAGTGGAACCAGTGCCGTCTTCACGGTGATAGTCCGGACGTGGCATGAATGCAGGTATGCCCGACCAAATCGACCTCTGGCTTTCCCGCTGCCCAGACCCCGCGACCGACCCGTTGCAAGGCATGCGGGAAGCCGGGCTGCTGGAACCCATCCCTGACTACGCCTCCATCGCCCGCACGAAAGCCGCCATCGTGGAACGCACGGGTCTGCTTGGAGTTGCCAGCGTATGGGGCGGCCGGCATCTGATCGCCCGCCATTTCCTGTCCTTCGGCACCGATGCCCAGCGCGCCGCGTGGCGGGGCAGGGCGCTTGCCGTCGCCATCTCCGAACCCGGGGTCGGCGCCCACCCCAAACTGCTGACCACCCGCGCCGAACAAACGCCAAGCGGCTACCGCATCGCCGGCCAGAAAGCGTGGGTCACCAACGGGCCGTCCGCGGAGGCGATCATTGTCTTCGCCATCGCCTCGGAGGACTCCGGCCGCAAACGCTACAGCGCCTTTATCGTCCCCCGCGACACCCACGGCCTGAGCACGGCAGACATGCCTGACTTCCATGCGCTCCGCCCTTCCAAGCATTGCCTGCTAACGCTCGACAACTGCCCGGTCCCCGCCGACGCCATGCTCGGTTTGCCCGATTCCGCCTACGACCGCATGGCGTTGCCCTTCCGCGATATCGAGGACGCGGTTGGCACCTTCGGCACACTGGGGGCGTTACGCCACGCGGTTGCCCAGTTCGCCGGGGCCGACATGCAACAGACCGAAGACCTCGGCGCGATCGTTGCCCTGACCAGCGTCTTCGCGGCCGGGGCGGAGGCAGTCGTTACCGCGCTGGACGCCGGCCGCTTCCGCACCGGCGACGCTACCCTGGTCGGCCTGCGGCTACTGGCAATCGACATCGTGGTTCGGCTGCGGGCTCTGGCGACCGCGGCCACCATCCCGCCCCTCGCCACCGGCCGCCTCCAGGCCATCCTGTCCGACCTGGACGCCACCCTGAACATCGCCCGCGGTCCGCGTCTGGCCCGCCAGGCGCATTTGGGGGTGGCGGCCCTGCGCCGGTCATGACCATCGTTCGTTGCCATTGGGCCGCTACCGCCGACGCGCGGATGCAGGCCTACCACGACACCGAATGGGGCGTGCCCGAACATGACGACCGCATGCTGTTCGAACTGCTGACGCTGGAGGGCGCCCAGGCCGGCCTGTCCTGGCGCACTGTCCTGATCCGCCGGGATGCCTACCGCGCCGCCTACCACGACTTCGACATCCAGCGTGTCGCCGCGATGACCGACGCGGAACTGGAGAGGCTGCTGAAGGAGTCCCCCCTGATCCGCAACCGGCTGAAGATATTCTCCGTTCGCGGCAACGCCGAAGCCGCGTTGCGGGTCGCCGCGGAACACGGCAGCCTGGATCGCTATTTGTGGTCGTTCGTCAACAACACGCCCGCCCGCAACCCGTGGACCGACCGCTCGCTGGTTCCGGCGACGACGCCGGTTTCCGACACCATGAGCAGGGCACTGAAGAAGGCCGGATTCCGCTTCGTCGGCTCCACGATATGTTATGCGTTCATGCAGGCGACCGGCATGGTGGACGACCATCTAGCGGATTGTTTCCGGCACGGCGCGGAGTAACGCGATATTCGCGTTCCTCTGCCGCCATCGCGCCCCCGCCCCGATGGCGGGCGCCGGGCTGCCTTCCGCGGCCGGGCTATGCCAAGCCTGATATACCAAGGCACAGACGCAGTTCTCGTCTCAGCTCCGTCCGGCCGAAAGGCTTCGACAGGGTTCGGCCACCCTGTTGCAACCAACCGTCCAAAGCCTCCCGATCCGTGTACCCGGTGACCAACAGCACCGGCAGTTTGGGCCGGAACGTCCTTAGTTCCGCGGCAAACCGCACGCCATTCATTTCAGGCATGGCGAAATCGGCCAAGACAATATCGAACGTATCGGACACCATTGCCAAATCCAGCGCAGAGGCGCCGTCGCCGGCTTCCGTCACCCGGTGCCCAAGTTCGCGAAGCATCGCCGCTATGGCCTCGCGCGCCATATCGTCGTCATCTACCAGCAGCAGGGACAGGGGCTCCATCGCTCCGGCTTCGACAGGCTCGCTTGCCGCGGTTTCGGCATCCTTCGGTGCCCGCGGCAGGTAAAGACCGATCGCCGTCCCCTTGCCGGGGGAACTGTCGATCGTCACCGTTCCGCCGACCTGACGGGTGAAACCATAGACCATCGACAGGCCAAGACCCGTGCCCTTTCCCACGCCCTTGGTCGTGAAAAATGGGTCGAAAACCTTGGATTGCACCTCTGGCGGCATGCCTTCGCCGGTATCGATGACAGCGACCATCGCATATTCGCCGGGGGCCAAAGCCGCGACGGAATGCGGCCCTTCCAGCGCGCGTATATTGCGTGTTCGGAATAAAAGCGAACCGCCGCCCGGCATGGCGTCGCGCGCGTTGATGGCAAGATTGAGCAGCGCAACCTCCAGCTGAACGGCATCCGCGGTTGCGTGCCACAAATCCTCCGACAGATCGTAATCGAGGCGGACCATCTTCCCCAGCGTGCGCGTCAGCAAATCCCGCATGCCGGATACGGTGGCGTTGATGTCAACCGGGCGCAGCACGAGTTCCTGCTTCCGGGAGAATGCCAGCATGTGCGCGGTTAGTTCGGCGCCCCGCCGGGCTGCTTGTATTGCTATATCCAGCAGCCGCGTCAGTTTCGGATCCTGCACCCGTCGCGATACGATTTCCAGGGAGCCAAGCACCGCCGTAAGCAGGTTGTTGAAGTCATGCGCGACGCCGCCGGTCAGTCTGCCGAGTGCGTCGAGTTTCTGCGCCTGCGACAGCTCGGTCTGGATCTGCTGGCGCTGCTCCGTCTCCTGCAACAGGCGTTGGTTTGCATCCACCAAAGCCCGGGTGCGCTCGGCAACACGCAATTCCAGTGTCGTGGCAAGTTCGCGCAATTGCCGCTCGGTGTCGTATTGCGCGGTTTGCCGGTTCTCCAGTTCCGCGGCCAGCGCATCCAGACCGGCGCCAAGTTTGGCCAGCTCGGAGCGGTCCGTGGAAAAGCCGGTCCTGGCGGAGAAGTCGCCGCGATGCAGCTTGTCGGTGGTCGCCAGCATCCGGTTGACGGGGGCGCGTATGAAGCGTCGGCCGAACCAGTCGGCAAAGACGCAAACCAGCAGCAAGGCCGCGGCGATCAGCAACGCACCGTCGCGCGTTGTTCGGTCCAGGACAGCGTAAGCCGACCGTTCGGGGCGTTCGGCGATCACCTTCAGCCCGTTGTCCAGCTTAACCGAAGATTGCAGCATCGGCCGCCGATCGGCGGCGCCAGGCTCTTGCGCCGGGCGCGGGAGGCTCACCAGCGTTGAACCGTTCCCGTCCAGCACGGTTACCGTGGCATCGTCGGGCAATTGACCTGGCAGGTTCTGAGCGAGCCAATCCAGATCCAGCCCGATCGTCAGGACACCCAGCGCCTCGCCGTCATAATCGGTTATTCTAAGTCCTAAAGGGAGTTCCGGGCGTCCCGAGCGGGATAAGGAATAGGTCCCGACAGCGAAACCGTGTTCGAGCGCGGCCTGGAAATACGGCGTATTCCCGTCGAAACCAGCCTGTCCGGGATCGCTGGAACAGAACACACGGCCACTGACGGAATCGGCGCGGATGCTGGCATAACCCGGGTAATCCCGGCGCAGCCGGGACAGCCAGGCGGAACACAGCGGCGCGTTGCGATCCATGATCGCCGGCGTGCGCTGCAATGCGGTGAGGAATTGCCGAGCGCCGGCGATGGTGGTTTCAATCCCGCTCGCCTCGGACGCCGCCAGTTCGAACAGCGCCTGCCGCACCTCTGACTCGCGTGCCTGCCGCAGTTGCCACTGGCTGCCCGCGAGTAAGAGGGCAGCGGGCAGAATGCAACATCCGGCAAGCAGGATTATTCGAAGCCGCAGGCTCATGAAAGCAAGGTAACACGATGCGAAAAGGATTGGTTCGCAAATTTTTCGAGTGTGAATCCTTTCATATTTTGCCGCTTTGACGGGCAGAAGGTGAAAGATGGACCGGCAAGGCAAGTCGCCGCGCAGGCCCGCCATGTCGCCCGTCCCGATTGCTCCGCGCGCCACGACGCGGCAAGCTGCCGCTAACAAACAACCCATGCGCCAAGCGCCGCGCATGCCCGGATAACGGAACCGCCAAACGATGAACACAGCACTCTGCCGCATGCTCGGGATCGAGTTCCCGCTTCTGGCGTTCAGCCATTGCCGAGACGTGGTGGCCGCGGTCAGCAAATCCGGCGGCTTCGGAGTCTTTGGCGCCGCCGGCTACACGCCGGATCAACTGGAAACCGAACTGGCCTGGATCGACGCCCATGTCGACGGCAAACCCTATGGTGTCGATCTTCTGATTCCGGAAAACCTGTCCGTGCGCACCGAAGCGGGCGCTACCCAGGCAGACCTTGCCGCCCGGGTATCCCCCGCCCATCGCGGTTTTGTGCACGATCTGCTGCGCCTTCACGATGTCGATCCCATCAGCGGGCATTACCAGCGAGAGGATCCGGATCGCCCGGTTTCATACCAACTCGACACCGGCGAACACATGATGGATGTCGCCTTCCGTCATCCCATCCGCCTGATCGCCAATGCACTCGGCGTTCCCCCATCCTCCATGTTGGAACGCGCCCGCCGCCACGGTATTCCATGCGCCGCACTGGTGGGTGCGCGCGAGCATGCCGTGCGGCAGGTCGCCGCCGGGGTGGATATCATTATCGCCCAGGGCGGCGAAGCCGGCGGCCATTGCGGGGAGGTTTCCACCATGGTTCTGGTGCCCGAAGTCCTGCGCGCGGTGCAGGGCAAGGTTCCGGTCCTCGCGGCGGGCGGCATCATGACCGGCCGGCAGATGGCCGCCTGTATGGCCATGGGCGCGGCCGGCGCCTGGACCGGATCGGTGTGGCTGGCAACCGCCGAGGCCGAAACCTCCCCGGTGTTCCGCGAAAAGATGGTGGCCGCGCGATCGCGCGACACCGTGCGGTCCAGGGGCCGCACTGGCAAGCCCGCCCGTCAGTTGCGATCCGCCTGGACCGATGCGTGGGAGGCGCCGGGCAACCCCGGCACCCTGGCGATGCCGCTGCAAGGTCTGATCAGCGAACCCGCCATGGCCCGGATCAATAAGGCGGCGGAGGGCGGCAACGCGAAAGCCCGCGAACTGGTGAGTTATTTCGTCGGCCAGGGTGTCGGATTGGTCGAGGATATCCCAAGTTGCCGGCAGGTCGT
>JAJZEV010000109.1:0-14453 GCA_021805665.1 Pseudomonadota bacterium | reverse complement strand
CGCCGCGCCGCAAAGCCCTGATGGAGCGGTTCGCATGGCTGGCGGCGGGACGGCTGGCTGCGCTGGAAGATCCGTCGGGCGCGGCGGAACTGGCGGTTGGTCTGAACCAGGACTGAATCCGGTTCGGCGGCTGCGACAGTCGTCCTTGCCGTCGCCGATGCCGCTACTGCCGCGGAGGCGGTGGAACGAAGTTCGGGGCCTTGGCCGGTAGCCAGGCGTCGGTCCAGCCGGGGCCACCGGCGGCCGGGTCGGTTGTCGTGATTTCTGTGCGCCCGGGGCCTTTACGCTGCACGATGGTAATCGGCGTTGCCAGCCGGATGATCTTGCAATCGAGACTTCCGCTCACCGGCTGCCCCATGCGGCGGGCAGCCAGCCTGGCCAGATCGTCTTCTGTGCGACACAGCACGGAACCGGCATCCAGGCGCGGCCACGCCAGCGGCTGTGCCTTGACCGGGGCCGATCCTTCGCTGGCTTTCTTCTTCGCCGATAGGGCTGGGTCTGCGGCGCCATTGCCGTCCGGGGACGGTTGCGGCGGGGTTTGGTTTGGTTGTGCGGCGGCTGGCACGGCAAGGGCCAAAATCCCCAGACAGGCAGCGATCGTCAGGAAACGCGGTATCGGTGTCATAGTCTCTCCCACCCCCCAAGGGTGCTGTCTATGGCGCTAACGCGAACACCGATCAAGCATCCCGTGCCGCCGTTACATCCTGACACGAACCGACGCGGCTGGATGGTTCGCCGGCAAGCGGGCACCGCGTCCGAACAGCTTCTCGCGGAAGGTCCCCTTGGCATAATCGTGCTTGAACATACCCCGCGATTGCAATTCCGGCACCACCAGATCGGCGATGTCCGTGAATGTCCCCGGTGTCAGCGCGTAGGCGAGGTTGAAGCCGTCGATGTCGGTTTCCTCGATCCAGGCGCGCATTTCCTCGGCTACTTCGGCGGCGGAACCGACGATCATCGGGCCGCGTCCGCCGATGGCGGCATGGCGGGCGATTTCCCCCACCGTCCACTCGCGGTTCGGGTCGGCGATGGTGAAGGCTTCCAGCGCCGAGGTCTGGGCGTTCGCCTTGTCGTTGAAACGCAGCACGTCGCCGGACTTCATCGCGCCGAAATCGACCCCGGTCCAGCCGGACATCAGGGCCAGGGCGCCTTCTTCCGACACGTAGCCCAGATAATCCTGGTATTTGTCACGCGCTGCCTTGGGCGTGGTGTCGGTAATCACCGTCATCATGGTGAAGATCACCAGGTCTTTCGGATCGCGCCCGGCGGCGGCGGCCCTGGCCCGCAGATCCTTGACGATGTTGCCGATGACCTTCTTCGACGGTCCGTTGATGAAGACGCATTCGGCATGCCGGGCGGCGAAGTCGCGGCCGCGCTTGGACGCCCCGGCCTGAAACAGTACCGGGGTGCGTTGCGGCGACGGCTCGCACAGATGGATCGCGTCGAACCGGAAATGCGGTCCTTCATGCACGATTCGGTGGATCTTGCTTGCGTCGGCGAAGCGGCGCCCTTGGCGATCGCGCAGCACCGCACCGTCTTCCCAGCTAGCCTCCCACAATTTGTAGGTGGCCTGGACGTAGTCCTCCGCCACGTCGTAGCGGTCGTCATGATCCACCTGCTTTGCCATACCCATGCCGCGGGCGGCGCTGTCCAGGTAGCCGGTGACGATGTTCCAGCCGATCCGGCCTTTGGTCAGGTGATCGAGCGTGCTCATGCGGCGGGCAAACGGATAGGGCAGTTCGTAGGACAGCGCGCAGGTGACGCCGAAGCCCAGATGTTCGGTCACCGAGGCCATGGCGCTGATCGGCATCAGCGGGTCGTTGACCGGGACCTGCACGGCCTGTTCCAGCGCGGTGTCCGGGCCGCCCTTGTACACGTCGTAGATGCCCAGCACGTCGGCCAGGAACAGCGCGTCGAACTTGCCGCGTTCCAGCGTCTTCGCCAGATCGGTCCAGTATTCCAGCGTGTTATAGGTATCGGCGCGATCGTCTGGATGGGTCCACAGGCCGGGCGACTGATGCCCGATGCAGCTCATGTCGAATGCGTTGAGGCGGAGTTGCTTGGTCATCAGTGGGTCTTATGCAGTGGGAATTGCATGGCGGCGATCTCGGCGCCGCCGGGCCCGGCCTTGGCCTGGAAAGCCGGGTCGTCGGGATAGACGAAGGCGCAGGACAGTTTCGGCAGGGTTTCGCCCGCATGGATCAGGCTGCCGGCGGTGACGACCCAGTACTGGCCCCGGCCCTTGGCGGGATCAGGGCCTGTCACGGGTTGGTTCGGCCCGACGGTGTAGCGCCAGGCCGTCATGCCGTCGGTGTCTGGACCCAGCAGGGTCTCGGTCGGGGCGGTGGGCTGTCCCAGGGGGCCGGCGACGGACTCGCGATGTCTGCGGTTCGGGACGGTGCGCAAGGCGACGCGGTTTTCCGGCATGGTCATGAAGCGTGCGCCCGGGTCGAAGCCGTTGCGCAGCGTAAAATACCAGACACCTTCGTCGGCACTGGCCTTGATCGGGCCATAGGCGGTGTGCGCGCCGGTAAAATGGACCGTAAGCGGGCGAATATCGTGCAGTCCGAGCGTGCCGTAGCCGCCGACGACAAGCTGGAATTGGTCCTGCTGGTGATAATGGGCATTGGCGGTGGTGCCGGGGTCTTGTTCGACCAGGAAGGCCATCGGGAACAGCGCTTCGGCATCTGGGTCGGGTGTGCCGGGCGCCATGTTGTAGCGCGTCGTGCCGAGATACAGGGTGTGCCAGAAGCTGACACCATCGGCAGCCGAGCCGCGGCGGCGGTTGGCCTTGGCTGTTTCTGTCGAAGCGATCAGGGTCATGGCGGCTGTTCTCCCGGGACGTTGGGCGGGACGGGATTTATGGCGGTTTGGCGGCGTCGGGGCAACCTGCGGCCGATAGCGGCGTAGTCCTGTCCCCGACGCAGGAGTTCCCGGCTGCCACGACCTTAGTGGCGTCCGCGGTCAAGGGATTGGCTTATTTGGCCCGGGGGCCCCTAGCGCAAAGACCCGGCACGAATGGTTCGTGCCGGGTCTTTTTGCTTAGGCGTCGAACGGCCGTGTTAGCTGATGCGGATAGAGGACGCTTCCGGCCCCTTGGCACCTTGAACGACGTCCATCCAAATGGTCTGGCCTTCGGCGAGCTGCATCACACCGGCGCGCTGCAAGGCAGAGGCGTGAACGAACACGTCCTTGCCGCCTTCGGCCGGGGCAACGAACCCGAAGCCCTTGGTTGCATTGTACCACTTCACGGTACCCTGCATTTCCACGGACGGGCCGGTTGGTGCACCGCGGCGCGGAGCCGCGCCCCGATCGCCGCCGCCGAAGCCGCTTGGCGCGCGGTCGGCGAAACCGCCGGGGCTGCGCGGTGCGCCGCCGGCACCCGCGCCGCGTCCGGCGCTGGGGGTGGCGGTGCTTTCGTCAACCGAAAGAACCTCCGACACCTGACGGCCTTTCTGGCCTTGGCCGATGCGGACCCGCAGGGTCGCGCCGGGGCTGACGGCATTGTGACCGGATTGGTTCAGCGTGTTGGCGTGCAGGAACGCGTCGCCCGAACCGTCGGACAGGGCCACGAAGCCAAACCCCTTCTCGGGGTTGAACCACTTGACGCTAGCGTCATGCTCCGGGCCGAAACCCGCTGAGGAGGGCCACGACGGTGCAGTCGGCCGCGGCATGTCGCCGGGGGGGGCACGATCGAAGCTAAAGTCATCATCGAAGCCGCGCCGCCGGCTTGGGCGTCCGCGGCCGCGGTTGGTCATGTTCAAGAGAAAATCGTCCCTATTATCATACGCGTTGTTCATAGCGACCCTGGCCCGCTAAGGCAGAACCGCCGGTTGCTCCCCGTCCGGATCGGCTAACCTGGGATAGCATAGCAACCTTCCCAAGCGTTGCATACCGTACTCGATTTTCAAGACAGGCAACGCACTATACCGTTTAGACGGACAGGCGCCAGTGAGAATCAAGGCAAACGCCGGATTTTGGTCAAGTTCTTTTTGTTTTTGTCAAGCCGGGCTGCGTGCAAGGGTAAACAGAGCTGGCTAGGTATTTGATTCCGCTTCAATTTCGTCCAGATCGCCCGTTGTCTGCACGCCCGCCAGTTCCAGCAGATCCTCTGCGTGGACCGCATCGATCTGCTCTACCCCGCGCAGTTTCCGCCCAACTGCCCGGGTGCGGACCCGGGCCTGTTCGATGGTGTTGGCGAAGGTGCCGGCCTGTTTGGCGAGTCGGCCCAGCACGTCGTCCATTCTCAGCATCTCGGTCTTCGTGGCGCCCAGCAGGTCGCGGATCTGATCGGCTTTATGCTCCAGCGCCAGGGTGACGAAACCCAGATGAATAGTCCGCAGCAGGGCGGGGAACAGTGTCGGACCCATCACCAGAACGCGGCATTCGCGGCCGATATCGTCCACCAGTCCGGGGATGCGGGCGACCTCCGCATACAGCGCGTCGGTGGGCAGATACAGGATCGCGAACTCCACCGTGACCGGAGGGGCGATGTATTTGCCGGCGATCTTCCTGGCTTCGTCGCGCACCCGCCGCTCCAGCGCCCGCGTGGCGGTGCGTTCGGCGTCCGCATCGCCGGCTTCGGAGGCAGCCAGCAGGCGTTCGTAATCCTCGACCGGGAATTTGGCGTCGATCGGCAATACCGGCCGGTTTTCGCCGCGCATCGGCATGATAACGGCGAATTCCACGACGTCGTCGCTGTCGGGGCGGACCTTCTTGTTGGTTTCATAAGCACCGGGCGGCAGGATATCGTCCAGCATCGCCCTGACCTGGGATTCGCCCCAGCCGCCGCGTGTTTTGACGTTGCTGAACAGCCGCTTGATGTCGCCGATCTGCGCGGTAACGGCCTGAACGTCGCTCATGGCTTTCTGTACGGCGGTGAACTGGTCGATGACGCGGTTGAAGCTTTCGCCCATCTGCTTCTCGACCGCGGCGTGAAGCTGTTCGTTCACGGTTTTATGGATTTCGGCGAGCTTGGCCTCATTGCCTTCCCGCAGTTCGCGCAACTTCGCATCCAGTAACTGGCGGACCGATTCGAACTGGACGGCGGTTTGGGCGGTTGCCTTGGCCTGTCCGTCGGCCAGGGCCAGGCGCAGTTCCCCCTGATCGCGCGAAAGAGCAGTGCGGATTTGTTCGGTGCCCACGTCCAGCGCGCCGCGCAAGACGGCCAGGCGTTCGGCCGACCCTGTTTCGGCGGCGCGGATCGCGATCCGGGTGGTTTCGTGTTCCCCGCGCAGCCCGCTTTGCGTCTGTTCGGCCAGCAGCCGCAGCGTCTGCCAACCCCGCGCCTGCCGCAAGGCGATCGCGCAGGCGGCGATACCGGCGATCAGCGCGGCGACGGCAGCGGCGAGGATCAGGTATTGCATGGCTCAGGCCGCGGCGTGTTCGGCAATGCGCCGCCCCTTGGCCAGCACAGGCAGTACGGGCAGCAGCAGGTTAAGATCTCGCTCCGCCACGCACACCAGATATTGGTCGGAGGCCGGCGTATCGCCTTCGGATTCCGGCAGCGGCAGCCCGTCCGGCCCCAGCGGCAGCGCGGTCAGTCCCAGGTCGCCGTAAATCTTCAGCAAGCCGGGGCCGGCGTGCCACACGGCCGCATCCAGCCCTTCCTGTTCGGCGAGATCGCGCAGGCGCCAGATCGCGGACACCTGGTCGCTTGCCTCCCCGACCGGGTCGCCGAGGCCCAGCAGGACGCGGCCACAGCGGCGGAACGGGATAGCGGCCTTGGCGGCTTCCCCCAATACGATCCCGTCGGCGCTCTGGTCCAGTCCGGCGCCCCATTCCCGCAGCAGGCGGCGTGCGTTCAGATCCCAGGGCATATAGCGCACCCGGCCGGGGCGGATCAAAAGCCAGATCGCGCTTAATCCCAGCAGCATGGAGATCGCGACGGTCAGCCGCACGGTGCTGGACATTTCCGTGGACATGATCACGGCCCAGAATGCGTTGTTCGACATGGCCAGGGTCTGGGGGCGGTTGGTAGCCAGGGCAAACAGGCAAAGGCCCAATACGACCAGTGATGCGGCGGTTGCGGGGCGCAGCGGTCCGCTGAGTATCTGGGCGTGGCGGTAGAAGCAGGCCCTGAAGGGCGCCAGCAGCAGCGTTGTCAGGATCAGCACGCCCGACACCCAAAGGCGGTTGTCCTGGGTCGCGGCGAAGGCGGCGCCAAGGACCAGCAGCAGGATCGTCAGACTCCAGGCCAGATTGACGCGGAGCGACAGGCCGATCGCCATGATCACCAGACCAGCGCCAATCAGCGACGGGACGAACTGCCCGGCCTGCTGCGCAAGGGCACCATAATCCTGATTGATCCAGGAAAAATCGGTTTGGGGGGCCAGAACGCCCAGCAGCAGCATCAGCACGCCGCTGAGGCTGACCGCGCCGGTGGCGGCGGTGACGGCGAAATCCGGCTCGCTCCAGCGGCCGATTGCCTGAACGGGGGCCAGTTTGCCGAAATGCCGCAGGATTCCGCCGCCGCGCAGCAGGATTTCGTTGCCGGCGAACAGCGATCCGGCGAGGAACAGCGGAATGATATAATAATACAGCCGGAAGACGAAGATGGCGCCGACGATCTGTGGCGGGCTGAGGTAAGGGGCCAGTCCGAACAGCATGGCGGTATCGAACACGCCGATACCACCGGGCAGGTTGGCGGCCAGCCCGGCGGTATAGGATGCGACATAGACGCCCAGAAAGATCAGCCACGTCAGGCCGGGGGCGTGCGGCACCAGGGCGAAGAAAATCGTCGCGGTGGTGGCGACATCGATGGTCGCCAGAATCACCTGGACGATCGCCATCCGCCAGCCCGGCAGTTCGATATCGTGGCCCATGACCTTCATCCGGCCGAAGACTTTCGACAGGGTCACATAGCCCAGCACCACCGCCCAAAGGGCGGCGCCGACACCGTACATCGCGATTGCCGGCAGGTGCTGGCCGAAGAACGGGATCGATCGCGGCTCCACGAACAGGATGGCGCCGCCCAGGACCATGCCGCCCAGACCGAAGGTCAGGCTGCAGAAGGCGACGGTCTTGCCGATTTGCAGTGGGGTCAGGCCCCAGTGGGCATACAGCCGGTAGCGGACGGCAGCGCCCGATACCGCGGCGAACCCAAGATTATGCGACAGCGAGTACGCGCAGAACGACGCGAATGCCACCTTGCCGTAGGACACCTTGTGGCCGGCATAGATCGTGCCCAGGCGATCGTAGAACGTCAGGATAAAGTACGAGATCATGGTCCAGACGAACGAGAACACCAGCGAATGCAGCGGTATGGCGGATAGCGCCACGCCGATGTCGTGAAGCTTCAGATGGCGGAATTCGCGCTGTACCACGAAGATGGCGCCGAACAGCAGGGCGACGCCCAGCACCGCCGGCAAATGACGGCTCCGGGCTTTCCAGGCACTCCGCGCTGCCATGGTCATGCTTCAGGCTGGCTCGGCTTGGCGGGCGAGCGTGGACTGAATAAGGCCGATGGTTTCCGGCAGGCCGTAGAGAGCAACGAAGCCGCCGAAGCGGGGGCCTTCCTGCTGACCGAGCAGAATTTGATACAGAGAGGCGAACCAGGATCGCAGATCGGGGAAGGGGTGGCGCTTACCGACATCGAAGACCGCGTTCTGGATGCCTTCGGCAGTGGAATCGGTCAGGGCGCCCAATGTGCTGGCGAGGTCTTGCAGGGCGGCGCGTTCCATCGCGGTGGGTTGGCGGTAGTGCTTTTCGGGCATCACGAAGTCCCGGTAATACGATACGGCGTGGTCGGCGAGGCGGGCGAGCAGCGGCTGGGTTTCCGGGCTGGCGCCCGGCACATACCGGCGGATGAAGCCCCATAGTATGTCGGGCGTGTCGGCGTTCACGACGCTGGCCAGGTTCAGCAGCATAGCAAACGATATTGGGCTGCCGGCGTGTTCAGGCAACTGGCCCGCGTGAATGTGCCAGGCCGGATTGGCCGGATCGGGCTGGATCCGCAGCTTATCCAGGTTGGCGACATACTCATCGACCGCGCGCGGGATCACATCGAAAAACAGCCGCTTGGCGCGTTGCGGCTGATTGTACATGAACTGGGCCAGCGATTCGTTGGGGGCGTAGGTCAGCCATTCCTCGACCGACAATCCGTTGCCCTTGGACTTGCTGATTTTCTGGCCGTCCTGATCCAGGAACAGTTCATAGGTCATCGTCTCCGGCGGCTGGCCGCCGAGGACTTTGCAGATGCGGGTGGACAGTTTGACCGAATCGATCAGGTCTTTGCCCGACATTTCGTAATCGACCTGAAGCGCGTACCAGCGCATCGCCCAGTCGGCCTTCCATTGCAGCTTGCAGGCGCCCCCCTTGACCGAGGTGGTAAACGATTCGGCCGTCGCGGGGTCGGTCCAGGTGACGGTGCCGGCGACCGGATCGATATGGTCCATCGGCACCTGCATCACGATCCCGGTATGTGGATGGATTGGCAGGATCGGCGAATAGGTCGTCCGGCGGTCCGGTCCCAGGGTCGGCAGGATAACGGCCATTACCGGTTCATAACATTCAAGGATGCGGACCAGCGCGGCATCGAAGCGGCCGGCCTTATAGTATTCGGTGGAGGAGGCGAACTCATACTCGAAGCCGAAGGAATCCAGGAATGTGCGGAGGCGGGCGTTGTTGTGCGCGCCGAAGCTGTCATGGGTGCCGAACGGGTCGGGAATTTGGGTCAGCGGCTTGCCCAGGAACGGGGCCAGCATGTCCTTGTTCGGGATGTTGTCGGGAACTTTGCGCAACCCGTCCATGTCGTCGCTGAACGCCAGCAGCTTCGACGGCAGGCCGGTGATCCGGGTGAACGCATTACGGACCCAGGTGGTGCGCGCGACTTCGCCGAACGTGCCGATATGGGGCAGGCCGGACGGGCCGTAGCCGGTTTCGAACAGCGCGTGCGTTTTTCCGGACGCGGCCAGGCGGGTGGCGACTTTTTTGGCTTCCTCGAACGGCCAGGCCTTCGGGATTTCGGTCATTGTGTTACGGACGGTATCGGACATGGTGCGGAAGCTATGGACCGGGCTGCATTAGGTCAATCGGAACCATTGTTCGCAGCTATGATGGACAGATTTTCACGCCCGGGGGATGATTTCGGTCAACCGCAACGGAGGAAACCGCCATGAAGCAGATCGAACTGCCGGCCGCACTGTCGATGCAGGGCAAGCGGGCCCTGGTTACCGGCGCGGCGAACGGCATTGGCAAGGCAACCGCGCTGGTGCTGGCGCAACTGGGCGCGGATCTGGTGTTGTGCGATCGCGCGGCGATGGACGAAACCGGCGACGACGTGCGGGCCGCTGGCGGGGTGTGTTCCCTGGTGCGGGGCGATCTGACTGACGATGCGTTTACCGCGGCGCTGTTCGCGGGCGGGCGCGTGCATGCCGTGGCCCACTGCGCGGGGATTCTGGAAGGGCGGCCGTGGCGGGAGGACACCGCGTGGCATGAGCGGTTTCATCGGGTGATGGATGTGAATGTGCGGGTGCCGCTGCAACTCGCGGCGGCGGCGATCGACCACATGGCCGGGTTCGGCGGCGGTAATATCGCGCTGGTCGGGTCGGTGGCCGGCAAGACGGGCGGGACATCCATCGGCACGCCGCCCGACTATTCGGCGTCGAAGGGCGCGGTGCATGCGCTGGTAAAATGGTTGTCGCGCAACGCCGTGGGGCGGGGTGTGCTGGTCAATGCGGTCGCGCCCGGCCCGGTGGAGACGGCGATGACCCGCGGCTTCAACCTTGGACCGACCTTGCCGATGGGGCGGATCGGCCGGGCCGAGGAACTGGCCTGGCCGATCGCGTTTCTATGCACCGCGGCTGCGAGTTATCTGTCGGGGGCGATCCTGGACGTGAACGGCGGCGCGTTCGTAGGGCCATAGGAAACGGTGCCCCGGCACCTCAATGGAAGGTGCGTCCGCCATCGACCGGTAAGGCGATTCCGGTCATGAACGACGATTCACTCGACGTCAGGAACAGGATCGCCGCTGCCAGTTCTTCGGGCTGAGCATGCCGTTTCAGGGCGTAGCGGCTGGCGATCGCCGGGTTTGGATCGCCGGCCGCGGTGCGGATCTGGCCGGCCGTCATCGCCGTTTCCACCGCTCCCGGGCACACCGAGTTTACCCGGATGGCGGGCGCCAGCTCCATCGCCGCCGCCTTCGTCATCGCGATGACGCCGCCCTTGGAGGCGACATAGGCGATGCTGCCCGGCCCGGTCGGCATCAATCCGACGCCGGACGCGATGTTGACGATCGTCCCGCCGCCTGCCGCCTGCATCAACGGTGCGGCGGCCTGGATAACCAGGAAGGTGCCCGTCAGGTTCACCGCGACGGTGCGGGAGAAAGCCTCGGCCGTCGTGTCGGCGATCCCGGTTTCTGACAGAATACCGGCGGCATTGACCACGCCGTCCAGGCCACCCATGGCCTTGGCCGCCTGATTGACCGCGGCTGCGACGGAGGCCGGATCGGCCACGTCGCAGCCGAAGGCGACCGAGCCGATCTCTTCGGCGACAGCCTTGGCGGCGTTGTCGGAGCGATCGAGGATCGCGACCGCCGCGCCCTCTTGTCTGAACAGACGAGCTGTCGCGCGACCGATCCCCGATGCGCCGCCCGTGATGATGATTCTGCGTCCTGTCAGGCGGGTCATTGTCGTTTCCTCCGTTTAGATTGGTCCGGATAGTCCTGTATTTATGCGTCCCCCTGGGGACGCCGCGGCTTCGGCACCGTTCCGATGATATCCTCGGCCGCCAGACGTTCCAGGGTCGCGGCATCCAATTCCAGCATCCCGCCAAGAATGGCTTCGTTGTCCTGCCCCAACGTCGGGGCGACCCGCCGCACAGGGCAGGAGTCCCGGCCCTCCCGCCATGCCGGTGAAGACTGCCAGTGCATGCCGATAAACGGCCGATCCAGCCGGTGCCAGAAGCCGCGTTCGGCCAGGTGCGGATCGTCCGGCAGGTCGCCGGGCCGGCGCACCACGCCCGCGGCGACGCCCGCCGCCTGAAGGACGCTCATTGCGTCCTCGGCCAAGCGTTGGGCCGTCCAATCCGCGATCAGCGCTTCCAGTTCATCCTCCCGATCCCGCCGCTGATTCGCGGTGAGGGCGGCCAGATCCTTGCGGCCCAGCAGGTGGCACGTTGCCTGCCATTGGCGGTCGTCGCAAATCGCCACCGCGATCCAGTTGTCGTCGCCGGTACAGCGGAAGCAGCCGTGCGGCACGAAAACGGGGTGCCGGTTACCAATTCGGGGAGAAACCGCGCCCAGCGCCGATTGCTCGATCAATCCCGGCGCCACCAGCGGCAACATGCACTCGACCTGGGAGAGATCGATATTTTGCCCTTCTCCGGTTCGCTGGCGGTGCAAAAGTGCCACCATCAACGCGGCGGCGGCGTTGAAACCGCCGATCGGGTCGCCATAGGCGGTCTGGTTCATCACCGGCGGATGCTCCGGCGACCCGGTCAGGGTCGGCAGCCCGGACGCCTGCTCCAGCGTCGAGCCATAGGCTCGGCAATCGCTCCAGGCGTTACCGGAGCCGAACGCCGGCATCGAGAGCATCACCAGACCGGGGCGCACGTCCTTCAGGACGCTGTAGTCCAGACCGAGTTTGCGCAGCACCTCCGACGAGTAGTTTTCAATGACCGCGTCCGCCGTCGCGACCAGGCGTTTGAGCAGCGCCACACCCCGGGGATGTGCGAGGTCCAGGGTGACGTCCAGCTTGTTTCGGTTCATCAACTGGAACCAGGGGATTTTCTCGTAACGCTGTTCGGCGATGAAAGCGGCGCGCAGGTCGGTGCCGCGCCACCAGTCGGGATACTGGCAGGCTTCGACCTTGATGATCTCTGCCCCCAGGTCGCCCAGATGGCGGGCCGCGGTCGGGCCGGCCCAGCCCATCGTCAGGTCGATGATTCGCAGCCCCTGCAACGCGCCGCTGCCGGCCGGCGCCGGGCCTGCGGGTTTGCCCTGCCCGGGCACCGACCAGACCGGCGGGTGTCCGCCGGCCAGCGGCGCGGTGCCGCCGGCCAAGGGCGGGGTGGCCGTCAGATATTGCGGCAGGCGCGGTGCTTCGAACACGGCGCCGCCGATGCGCACCGGGACGAAGGCGCCGCGTTCGCGATGGACCGGCTGGCGCAGAAGTTCCTCCATGGTTGGAACGACAGCCAGCGGCAGGCGGTATTCAAGCGCCATCGCGAACCAGGCTTCCGCGGTACGGGTTTCCCACACCGGCTGGAACAACGCGTCGATCTCGGCGGATCGCGCGAGACGGTCGGTGTTCAGCGAGAACCGCGGGTCCTTCGCCAGATCGGGCATTCCCAACATCGCGCAAATGGATCGCCACTGGCCGGGGGTGACGATGGTGACGCCGATCATCCCCTGTTTTGTCGGGTAGATGCCGACGGGGTAGTTTCGTCCGAAACGGTTTATTCCGGTCCGCCGGCGCGTTTCGCTTCCGTCCCAGGCGACCGCCGCTTCGTACTCCGCGACGTTCACGGCGGTTTCATGGATGCTGAGGGAAAATCGCCGGGCGCCGTTCGCACGCCCATACAGACCGGCGGCGGTGGCGATAAAGGCCGCCAGCCCGGCGATCGGCCCTTGCTGACACTCCGTGGCGAGGATCGGTGGCCCCTCCGCCGAACCGGTCAGGGCCACCAGACCCGCCAAAGCACGGCAAATCGCCTCCGACCCCGCGAAATCGCGATAGGGGCCGCGATGGCCGAACCAATCGATGGCGGTGATGGCGATGCCGGGGTGTTCGGCCAACAATGCGTCATGCGAGTTGCCGATCGCGGCGGCGGGCCGGCCATCGAGCAGCACGTCGGCGCCCGCGAGCAGTGCGGCGAGGCTGTCCGGCGTTTCAGTGACACTTTTTTTGTTGGTGTTGAGCCATGCGAAGAGGCCGCTCTCATGTTCCGCGACGATCGGCGGCATGGCGCGCAGCTTGTCGCCGCCTTGAGGTTCGAGCTTGATCACATCGGCGCCAAAATCGGCGAACAGCTTGCCGCAATAGTCCAGTGCGATGCCGGAGCCGCGTTGCAGGATGCGGTAACTGGAGAGGGGCATGACGGTCCTCGGTTTTTCTTGTGCTGATTTGATCCCATTGGCGTGGTGAAAGGGCAAGAGTTGGCGGCTGAACCGAAGGGTGCGGCCTGGTGAAACCGCACGGCCGGGACCGGGATCCGTCCGCCGGCTATGGCAACCCCGCCATTGCTCACGGGGCCTCTTGCGGTCTCAGCAGGCTGGCGAAACCCGGCCTCAAGGCCGGCCCCCGAACGGGTCTTGCATGCCCGGCGCTGCCCGAAAGCGGTGGCGCGGGAACAGGAAGTATGCAGGCGCCAATCCCGTGCGTCTCAGGACGAACGCAGCGCTGCCTTCACCGCCGCGCCGATCATCGACAGAGCGCCCTGGCGAACGCGATGAACACGGCACTCATCGGCGCAATCTGGGCCCTCGCGGTTAACGTATTGAGAGATTCGGCGGACCCGACACGATTCGAACGTGCGACCTTCGCCTTCGGAGCTATTTGACCTGTCCTTCGACGGTTTTCTATGGCTTTCGATGGAGCGCGCTGTGTTTCAACAACCATCTGATTTCACTAAACAATTTGCGTTTTCAGGCTTTCCCGGCGTATCCTGGGACACGCTCCAATTTTCGTCCAGCTGCTTACGTGGTGCTTACGCGAAAACGTGGGGTGAAGGGGGAGAAACCTCATGATAAAGTTCACAAAAAGGGTCGCGGACGCCGCCGAATCCCAGGCCAAAGATTACGTCATCTCGGATGATGAACTACCCGGCTTTGGTCTTCGTGTCTTTACCTCGGGCAAGCGCAGCTATGTCATTCAGTACCGGGCTGCCGGCCGCTCCCGCCGCTACACAATCGGCCTGCACGGCGTCTGGACCGCAGAGAGCGCGCGACAGGAGGAAACGGTCCAACTGGGCCGGGTCGCGCGGGGAGACAACCCAGCCGAGAAACACCGGATCGATCATAAGGCGATCACCGTCAAGGAGTTGTGCAACCTCTATCTCAATGACCTGAACGCCGGATTGATCCCGGGGAAAGGCGGTCGCCCCAAGAAGCCTACGACCATCATCAGCGACACCGGCCGTATCGAGCGGCACATCATCCCGCTGCTCGGCACACGGAGGGTCCGAGATCTCACCAAAGCCGACATCAACAAAGTCCTCAAGGACACCATGGCCGGTAAGAGTCCGTCCGAAATCTAACCATTGGAATTACATAGCTTCCGTACCATCAACCGGATCGAAGCCAGCCTAATATATGCTAACGCGGAACGATGTAGATTCTCGAAATCCTTGGTCAGACGGCGACAGCGATTCAGCCAGGCGAAGGTTCGCTCCACCACCCATCGCCGCGGCAGAACCACGAAGCCCTTGGCGGTATCGGACCGCTTGACGATCTCGATACTCAGGTCAGGTAGCACCTTTTTTAGCGCCTTGCGGAACTTCGCGCCCTGATAGCC
>JAJZEV010000280.1 GCA_021805665.1 Pseudomonadota bacterium | reverse complement strand
GAATGGCCCCAAGGTCTCGGCTGGCGGGTCGCTGTCGCCGCGCGGCGACTGGCGTGCGCCATCTGACGGCAATGCCGCCGTCTGGCTGGCGGAATTGGAACGAAACGTCCCGGTCGAGTAATGGGGATGCCGGTTTTCCGGCTTGGTGGCGTCGTGCGCTCCACGCCGATGGCTTCGGAGGCATCCAGGGAGTCTATTTGGTAATCGCCGCTGTGGTCGTCGTCGCGGGGGATATCTAAGTCTTCCGGGGCCTTGTTTGGGTATCGAAGTCCGGCTACGCTTTCAGTCTATATCGGAAGCAACGCCGCTTCTGGTCATGGGCAGTGCAGCCCCCGAATTCGTTTCCCGCCCACGGGGAAACGAATTCGGGGGCTTTTTTTGTTGCTGCACCGATCATCGCTTGCGTTAGAAGTCAGGGGGACCAATCGAAGTGGCTGGATCAGTGCAACACCATGCCAAGCGGGCGTGTGTCTGGACCCGGGTCGATCGCCTGCCTGGCAGCGAATACCAACACGGACCCGAGCGGGTGGCGGCTGCCGCGTTCGAGGCGACGAAGCCTTGGGCCAACGCCTGGCCGGCGATCGCCCAATGACAGGGCTGAATACTTTCCTTATCCCGGCCGAACCGTATTACCGCCCCGTCGGCGACGAAGTCGCGGTGTTCGAGGCAGCCTATCGCTACCGCCTGCCGGTGATGTTGAAAGGGCCAACCGGCTGCGGCAAGACCCGGTTCCTGGAATACATGGCATGGCGGCTGAGCCGGCCGCTGGTCACCGTCGCGGCGCACGAGGACATGACGGCGGCCGATCTGGTCGGGCGCTTCCTGCTGTTGGCCGGGGAAACCGTCTGGCACGATGGGCCGCTGACGCTCGCCGTTCGCGAAGGCGGTATCTGTTACATCGACGAAATCGTCGAGGCTCGGCAGGACAGCACGGTGGTGATCCATCCGCTGACGGACGCAAGGCGGATACTGCCGTTGGAGAAGAAGAACGAACTGGTCGCGGCGCATCCGGACTTCCAACTCGTGATTTCCTATAACCCTGGCTACCAGAGCGCGGTGAAGGATCTGAAGGAGTCGACCAAGCAGCGTTTCGTCGGCATCGATTTCGGTTATCCCGCCGCGGCCGTGGAGGCCGAAATCGTGGTTCGGGAAAGCGGCGTGGGGGCGGCGCTGGCGGCGAGACTGGTCGAAATCGGGCAGCGGTCGCGCAACCTGCGCGGTCAGGGGCTGGAGGAAGGCGCTTCCACCCGCATGCTGATCCATGCCGGGCGGTTGGCGCTGGCCGGGTTGGACGTGGCGGCAGCGGCACAAGCCGCGATGGTGCTGCCCCTGACCGACGACCTTGAGCTGCGTGAGGCGCTGGGCGCGGCGATCGCCGCCTGCCTGTGACGATGCTGGCGCCGGCCGATCCATCCCCGCCGGTTCTGGCTGAACTGGCGGGGCGGCCGCCGCTTGACGTGTTGTCGCGCCAAGCCTGGGCGGCGATAGCGGCCCAAGGCGATCCCGGCAACGCGCGGCGCTGGGCGGCGTGTATTCAGGCGCTGCTGCATGCCAATGCAGGCGCTGCCTGCCTCGCCGCGGTGCTGCGCCTGCACGGTACACCGGCCGAGCTGGCGGACACGGCGCAGGCCGTCACGACGATCTGCCGGCACGCCGGGGCAGCGCAGGCGGTTGCCTGCATCGACGCCTGGGACCGGCTGCGCGCGCCGGGTCTGTGGCCCGGGATGATCCGTCTGGCCCACGACGCGCCCGATTGTATTGCCTCGGCTGCCGGCCATGCCGGGGCGGTTCTGCAAGCGGTCGGTTCGGATGGATTTTCTGGTTTCGTGGCGCTGGGTCTGCGCGCCGCCGGCCGGGATAAGGTTCGCCGAACGGCGTTTTTCGCGCTGACGGATCCGTTAGCCCGGCGTGCATTGGCGCAGGGCGCGGGCGGCGGTCTGGCCGACCTTGAACGTCGGTTGAAGCTGTTCGCCACTGCGCTTTGGGGGCGGCCGCCGGCGATGCGGCCGTTGCCGGCGGCGCCGAACCGCCCGCCGGCCCGACGCGCCAGCCTGTCGGATGGCGTGATTCTGCTGCCGGAGAGCTTCCCCGGCCTTCCGCCCGCGGCGCAGCCCCGGTTGTATCGTGCCGCCGTGGCGCATGCCGTTTCCCATTTGATGGCGGGCACGCAGCGCCAGCCGGTGGGCACGTTGAAGCCGCTGCAACTGGCGATCATTGCGCTGATCGAGGACGCCCGCGTGGAGGCACTGGCGCTGCGCCGCTTCCCCGGCCTGCGGCGGTTATGGTCACCCTATCATGTGGCGCAGGCGGAGGGCGTGACCGCCCCGAGCTTGCTGGCGCGTCTGGCCAGGGCGTTGTTCGACCCGGATTACACGGACTCACATGGTTTCGTGACAAAGGGGGTTCGGCTGTTTGGGGAGGCCGATCCTCACGACACCGCCGCGCCCCGCCGCATCGGCGGTCTGTTGGGGAATGACCTCGGCCAGATGCGGATTCAGTTCAACGCCCGCACCTATGTCGTCGAGCCCGCCTATCGCGACGATGGGTTGGGACTGTGGGATTTCGGCACGCAGTCAGAAACTCCGCCCGACCTGCTGGAGATGAAGGTGGAAGCGGCGCGCGTGCGGCAGGAGGCTGGCAACGGCCGGATCGAGGGGCCGCCCGATTCTGCCCCGGGGGCGGCGCGGGCACGTCCGGTTGCCGCCGCGTCCGGCGGGGTGCTGCTGGGGCGTTACCCTGAGTGGGACCCGGTGTCCGGCGTTGACCGGCCGGACTGGACGGCCGTGTTGGAGGTTCCCGCCCTGGCCGGCGATCCACGGCAACTGGAGGCGATGCTGGATGCTTCGGCGGACCTCCGCCACCGGGTTGCCCGCCTGGTTCGCGCCGCCCGGCCCGGGCGGCCGCAGCGATTGAAGGGCCAGCCCGACGGCATGGACCTGGATATGGACGCGGTGGTGGATGCCGAGGCGATGCGCAATCTTGGCGTGATGCCCGGCGACCGGCTGTATCGCGCGACGAGCTTGCGCACGCGCGACCTGGCGACGCTGGTGCTGGTGGATGTCTCGGAATCGACCCGCGCCGGCGGCATACTGGACATTGAACGCCACGCGGTGGCGCTGCTGGCGGAAGCGATGTCGGGGCTGGGCGATCCGTTCGCGCTGCTGGCCTTCGCCTCGGACGGGCGGGAACGGGTGCGGCTGACCCGGATCAAGGCGTTCGAGGAGCCGTTCGCGACGCCGGCACGCGCAAGGCTGGCCGGATTGCGGCCGGGCCTGTCCACCCGGCTGGGTGCGGCGCTGCGTCACGCCGGTTCGGAATTGGCTGGGGTGCGGGCGTTTCGCCGGCTGGTGCTGGTGCTGACCGATGGCGAGCCGTCGGATATCGACGTGGCCAATCCGCTGGATCTGGTGGAGGATGGACGCCGAGCGGTGCTGGGCTTGCGGTCGCGAGGGGTTGACTCGTTCGCGGTGGTTCTGGGCACCCATGGGGCCGAGACAGCGGCGCGGATGTTCGGCCGATCCGGTCATGTGGTGTTGCGGCGGCTGGAGGATTTGCCGGCTCGTCTGTCGGATTTGTATTTCCGGCTTTCGCGGCGCTGACACACCGGGCCGCGCGATGGCGACCCGGTGCGGAATCGTCAGCGGTGGGTGGTTGACTGGTTCGGAATGCCGTCGATCGGGCATTCGTCGGTCCCCACGGTCGGGCGGGTGAAGGATTCCACCATTTCCCGCGTTGCCTCGGGGTCGGAGATCCACTTGGAATAGAAGTCGTACGGGCAGGCCGCGACGCCCTTGTCCCCCTCGCCGGAGTTGATCTTCCCGGTGTAGCCGCGATGCAGCAGCTTGAACAAATGGTTCTCCGACTGGCCGTTGCGGCGGAAGTCGCGGATCAGCGACGTGGACAGGGCGGCGTATTGCACGCCGTATTCTTCCTCGCCGCATTCGCCCAATGTACGGCCATCGAAGCCGATGATCGCGGAATGGCCGAAATACGAATAGACGCCGTCGAAGCCGGCGGCGTTGGCGACGGCGACATAGGTGTTGTTGGCGAAGGCCATCGCCTTGGAAATCAGGATCTGTTGTTCCTTGGCCGGATACATATAGCCCTGGCAGCGCACGATCAGTTCGGCCCCGCGCATGGCGCAGTCGCGCCAGATTTCAGGGTAATTGCCGTCGTCGCAGATGATCAGGCTGATCTTCAGTCCCTTGGGGCCTTCGGACACGTATGTGCAATTGCCGGGATACCAGCCCTCGATCGGGACCCACGGCATGATCTTGCGGTATTTTTGAACGATCTCGCCCTTGTCGTTCATCAGGATCAGCGTGTTGTACGGCGCTTTGTTGGGATGTTCCTCATGCCGCTCCCCGGTCAGCGAAAACACGCCCCATACTTTGGCCTTGCGGCAGGCTTCGGCGAAGATTTCGGTTTCGTCGCCGGGCACGCTGGCCGCGGTCGCGTACATCTCGGCGCTGTCATACATGATCCCGTGCGTCGAGTATTCCGGGAAGATAACGAGGTCCATGCCGGGCAGGCCGGACTTCATGCCAACGAGCATGTCGGCGATTTTGCGGGCGTTTGCCAGCACTTCCTCATGCGTGTGTAAGCGCGGCATTTTATAGTTGACCACGGCAACGCCGACCGTGTCGTTACTGCTGCTGATATCGCCATGAATCACGATTTATACTCCGGGTTGTTGCTGGTTTGGCACGGCTACACGGCCATGTAGCGATGCACGATCTGTTCAGTCAGGTCGGCCGCCTGGCCCTCTGCGGCGATGGTGCCCTTTTCCATGATGATGAAACGCTGGGCGGCACGCCGCGTGAACGATATGCTTTGTTCTACGAGCACAATGGTAAGACCACGCCCGCGATTAAGTTGAATGATAATATCCTCGATTTGTTCAACAATGTTCGGCTGGATGCCTTCTGTTGGCTCATCGAATAAAATAACTTTAGGGCCCGTTTGCAGCGCGCGTGCAATGGCTAATTGCTGCTGTTGTCCGCCCGACAGGTTGCCGCCGCGCCGACCGAGATGTTCCTTCAGCATCGGGAACAATTCGAAGACGCTGTCATCCAGGCGCCCCTTGGCGGCGGGATTGGCAAACAGACCCAGCCTGAGGTTTTCCATGACGGTGAGGCCGGGGATAATTCCGCGTCCTTGCGGAACATAGCCAATTCCCAGTCGGGCACGCTCATCGGTACGGCGAGGTGAAATGTCTTCTCCGTCCAGCGAGATAGTGCCCGTCTGGCGGATTAGCCCGAGCATGGCGCGCAGCAGTGTCGTTTTGCCGGTGCCGTTGCGGCCAAGCACGGCGAGCAGTTCACCGCCGGATACTGAAAGGCTGAGGTCTCGTACGGCTCTACTGTTGCCGTAGAAGGCGTTTACATGAGCCAGCTCAAGCATGGCTTATGCCCCCTGATCCCAAATAGGCCTCTTTTACCAGCGGATCGACCTCGATTTCTGCCACCGTACCCTGCGCGAGCAGCCTTCCTTGGTGCATGACGGAAATCACGTCGCCAATTTCCCTAATGAAACCCATGTCGTGTTCAACGACGATTAAGGAGTGTTGTCCCTTAAGCCGTCGGCATAGTTCGGCGGTTTTGCGCGTTTCGGCCGCGGTCATGCCGGCAGTTGGTTCATCCAGCAAAATCAGGCGAGAATCCTGTGCCATGAGCATTGCGATTTCCAGCCATTGCGTCTGACCGTGGGATAGGTTGCCAGCGGGTTCATCTCTTTCGTCGGCAAGTCCGACAAATTCGGCGAGACGCTGCAGCGCCGGATCGTGTCGTTTGCGCGGGCCAAGGTTTCTGAATACGCCGGCCGTCTTTGATTGAGCGACGTCAAGGTTTTCACGCACCGTCAATTCCCGAAAGACGCTCGGTACCTGGAATTTCCGTCCGACACCTAGACGCGCGATGCGGTGTTCATCCAGCCGGCTGGTCTTGTGACCATCGAAGACGATTTCGCCGACGCTCGGTCTTGCCTTGCCGCAGATCACGTCAAGAGCAGTCGTCTTGCCGGCGCCATTCGGGCCAATCAGGCAGCGCAACTCTCCAGCTTCTATCTTGAGGTCTAGCCCGCGCAGTGCCAGGAACCCGTTGAATTTGACTTGGACGCCTTTGACTTCAAGCAGTGCCATAGCTTTAGCCCACCATTGTCTTGTTGACGGGCGTGGCCGTGCGATCGGCCACCGGGCGGCTGAACAGGGTTATCGCGCTCTGAACCAAGCTGATGAGACCCTTTGGCAGCAAGAGAACCACCGCAACGAACAAGGCCCCCATGATCAACAGCCATGTATTGAGAAAAATGGGTGTTTCGGACAGGCTGCCCTGGATGCCCGTGACGAGGAGCGCGCCGATTGCGGCACCAATCAGCGAAGCGCGCCCGCCAACAGCACACCAGATAACGATGGAAAGCGAAAGTTGCACACTCAGAAAAGTTGGAGAGGCGAAGGCCATTACAACGGCATAGAGCATGCCCGCCACCCCGGAGATGCCGGCGGACACAGAGAGTGCAAATATCTGATACGCAGCGACGTCATAGCCGAAATAACGGACCCGGGTTTCATCGTCCCGGATCGCCTGCATGATCAGCCCGGTCTTACTATTGATGATGGCAAGACCAACGATGAGCGACAGAATAAGAGCCCCCGCCGCTAAGTAGTAGGTAGCCGCGCTATAGGGATCGAAGTCTATGCCCATCACCTGAAGATCGGACAGGTCGGTGAGACCGTTGAATCCGCCGGTGAATCGCTGCTGATCGATAATCAGCAGGTTGATGATAACCAGCAAGGCCAGGGTGATGATCGAGACATAGACCCCCGCCACACGCGCCCTGAATATGAACCAGCCGAGTATCAGTGCAAGCCCGACCGGTACGGCAATTCCGGCGGCAATCGCAACGCCGATCGAGTGAAACGGTTGCCAGAACCACGGCAGCGAGGGGACGTTATTCCAAACCATGAAATCTGGCAGTCCGCCGGTCCCCGTCTGTATAGGCATGGTCTTGAGTTTGAGGGCCATGGCCATGCAGTATGAACCTAGACCGAAGCTAACGGCTTGGCCCAGGTTTAGAATGCCCGTGTACCCCCAGGACAGTGAAAGTGCGACTGCAAGCGTTGCGAAGATCAGATAACGCGCGAACTTGTTTAACAAGTAGGGGTCGTCTATCGCTACCGGCACGGCGAGAATTGCAATCGCGAGCAGGGCGTAACCGGCAATCCAGGCGCGCGAAAGAAGGAGCTGTCGCATGCCTAACCCCGCCGCACTTGCGTAACGAAAAGCCCTTGCGGCCGAAATCTGATCATCACGAGCACCAAGCTAAAGACCAATGCGCGCGCCAGCGTGTCGTTGCTGACGAACGCGAACCATGTGGACAACTGTCCGAGCATGCCGGCGCTGGCGACCGTTCCGAACAGGCTCTGGACACCGCCCATGACGACCACCAGGAACGCATCGACGACATAGCCCGTACCCATATCCGGTGACACACTTTTCAACGGCGACACCAGGGCGCCGGCGAGGCCCGCCAAGCCTGCGCCATAGGCAAAGGTAAGAGCATAGACCTGAGATACGTTTATGCCGAAGCAACGGGAGATTTCCGCGTTCTGGGTAACCGCCCTCAGGCGCATTCCGAAATTGCTGCGGAAGATTAGCAGGTAGGTCGCCACCAACAGCGCGAGGGTAACGCCGAAGATCATCAGCCTGTAGGCGGAAATGTCAGTGCCGAAAAGGTTGATCGGGTTGATCAGATAATCCGGCATTTTCACGTAGCGCAGCTCCGCGCCCGCACTCAAGCGGATCGCCTGCTGCAGGATGATCCCGATTCCCCAGGTTGCCAGCAGCGTATCCAAAGGACGTCCGTAGAGATGCCGGATCAGTGTTCGCTCGATCGCCCAGCCGACGAGACCAACGATAACGAACACCAATCCCAGGCAGGGTAGCAATCCGATTCCAAACGTACTTTGCAGAAACCAAACCGCGTAGGCGCCCAGCATCAAGAAGTCGCCATGGGCGAGATTGATCACGCCCATGGAGCCATAAATAATTGCCAACCCAAGCGATACGAGCAACAGGATCGAGGCGATGCTCAGCCCGTTAAGAATTTGATTGAAAGCCTCGACCATGCCGCGGTTCGCTCCGATTAGAATTATGCGTCCAGCGTTAGACCTTTTTCTCGACGAGGCCCGACGGTGTGCACACTTCCCCGGGATAAGCCCAGTAAGGGGAGGGCTGCACCCACTCCTTTACCTGTTCAATAATCTTGAATTGTCCATTGGCTTGCGCCTGACCGATCTTGGGCCACAAATAGGTATGAGCGTTCTCCGGGTCGATCTTGACCAAGCCCTCGGGTGCCCGGAACTCTTGTCCCCACGCCGCTTTGCGGATCGTCTCAGGAGCGATATTGTCGGCGGAGAGCTTCTCCACAGCCTGCTTGAAGAGGTACACCTGAAAGTAAGCCGGTTCGGAGACGAAATGCGTGACCTTGTCTTTGCCCCAACGCTTTTGGAACGCTTCGACAAATTTGTGGTTTTCAGGCGTATCTGTGGACATGAAATACGGAGCCGAAGTAAAGTGACCCGCGGCAAAGTCACCGCCCATCGCGGCAATTTCTTCTTCTGACGTCGTTAGGCTGGCCATCGGCATCTTGGCGGGGTCGAGGCCCGCAGCCTTGTACTGCCGATGGAGAGCAACGACCGAATCCCCGACCACTGTGGAGAAGATCACATTCGGCTGCGTATCCTTGAATTTCTGGATGACCGACCCGAATTCGCTGTGCCCGAGCGGGACATATTCCTCACCAACCACTTCGCCGCCGAGCTGGTTTAGGAGAATTTTGCAGACGTTATTTTCTTCTTTCGGATAAATATAGTTCGATCCGATCAGGTAGAATTTTTTGCCAAAATTCCTCACCAACCAGGGGATGAAATCCTTTTGCTGCTGGTTTGGCACCGCACCCGTGTAAATGACGTTCTGCGAGCATTCACGGCCTTCATAGAGAGTGGGGTACCAGTAAAGGCCTTTATATTTTTCAAATACAGGCAGAACGGCCTTGCGACTGGCGGATGTGTAGGAGCCGAATACGCTTACGCACTTGTCGCTGAGTACGAGTTTGCGAGCCTTCTGGGCAAAAGTCGCCGGATCCGACTCCGGATCCTCGACCACAGGGACCAATTTCATCCCGTTAACACCGCCGGCCGCATTGATTTCTTCAATCGCCAGGAGCGTGGCGTGGTTCAGTGAGCTTTCGATAATTGCCGTAGTGCCGGTCAATGAGTACAGGACGCCGACTTTGAGCTCACCTTTTGCGGCGTATGCCAGGTCGGCGTTGCGGTTCCAAATATGCGGAAAGCTAGTACCGCCGGCCGCGCCTGCGGCCAACGCCACCTTTAACAAACTCCGTCGGTCGGTTCGCATTTTGTGTTTCCTTCCCATAGGCCAAAAAAAAAGCCAAGCACACCCGCGACGGGTGACTTGGCTTCGGTGCCGTGCGGGGCAGCAGCTTTGGTGCCCCTTTTTTGGGAATGTGCATCTGCGCACATCCATACCGCAATGTTACGGGAGTTTCGTGGTCGAGTTCAAGAGGTCATTTGCGTTGATAATGGCCAGTGCCATCTCCTCGACCGGCACGCGCTTGGACATCGCCTTGCGGCGGATCGT
>JAJZEV010000238.1 GCA_021805665.1 Pseudomonadota bacterium | reverse complement strand
CGATCTACTCCTGGCGCGGTGCGGAAGTGGAAAACATCCTCCGCTTCGAAAAGGACTTCGAGGGCGCGCACATCGTCCGGCTGGAATCGAATTACCGCTCCACCGCCTCCATCCTCGCCGCCGCGTCCGGCCTGATCGCCCATAACGAGGGCCGGCTGGGCAAGACGCTGCGGCCGGGAAGGGCAGATGCCCAAGGCGGCGAAAAAGTCAGCATCGTCGAATTGTGGGACTCCGATGAGGAAGCCCGCATGGTCGCCAGGAAGATCGAAGACCTCCGCCGCGGCGGCCACAAACTGGCGGAAATAGCCGTCCTGGTCCGCGCCGGCTTCCAAACCCGGGCGTTCGAGGAACGACTGATCACCGTCGGCGTCCCGTATCGCGTGGTCGGCGGCCTGCGCTTCTACGAACGCGCCGAAATCCGCGACGCCATCGCCTATATGCGCGCCACCGTGCAGCCCGCCGACGATCTGGCGTTCGAGCGGATCGTCAACGTCCCCCGTCGCGGCGTCGGCGAATCCGCGCTGCGGACCATGCACGAAGCCTCCCGGGCATGGGACATTCCGCTTTCGGTCGCCGCCACGCGGCTGGTGGAACAGGGCGGGCTGAAGGGCAAGGTGAAGGAAGCCATCGGCACCCTGCTGCGGAACATGGGCCACTGGCGCGACATGCTGGAAATCGACGGCCACGTCGTCACGGTCGCCACCATGCTGGACGAATCCGGCTACACCGAGATGTGGAAGCAGGACAAATCCGCCGAAGCCCCCGGCCGGCTGGAGAATCTGAAGGAACTGGTCCGCGCGCTGGCCGATTTCGAAACCCTCGGCGGCTTCCTGGAACACGTCGCCCTGGTGATGGAAAACGAGGAACGCAGCGACACCGACAAGGTCAGCCTGATGACCCTGCACGGCGCCAAGGGCCTGGAATTCGACACCGTCTTTCTGCCGGGTTGGGAGGAAGGGGTTTTCCCCAACCAGCGGTCGATGGACGAAAGCGGCAACAAGGGGCTGGAGGAAGAGCGCCGCCTCGCTTATGTCGGCCTGACCCGCGCCCGCAAGCGCGCCATCGTCAGCCATGCCGCCAACCGGCGGATCTACGCCAACTGGCAGGTCAGCATCCCCAGCCGCTTCCTGGAGGAAATCCCCGCCCAGCATGTGGAAACCAGCGGCGGCACCAGCCGGTCCCGGGTCGCGGCGTCCACCGCATTCTCCGGTCAGTTCCCGGTCGTGGCCCGGGCCCCGCGGACGATCGATGTGTGGGAACAGCCGGCCCGGCCCGCCAGGCCGGACAAAATTCCCGTCGGCGCCCGCGTCTTCCACCAGAAATTCGGCTACGGCACCGTCCGGTCTGTCGATGACGACAAGCTGGACGTGCATTTCGAAACATCCGGCGACAAGCGCGTGCTTGATCGCTTCGTGGAGCGTGCCTGATGGAACTGCTTTGATGGCCAATCACCCGATCCCCCTGGAAACCGTCGCCGTAGCCGTGTCCGAAGACGCGTTGGAGGCGTTCGAGGCCGCCCTGGCCAACGCCTGCGATACAGTCGGCTTCTTCAAGGACGAAGCCACCGGCATCTGGCGCGTGGAAGGCGTGAAGCAGGTTGGCATCGGTGAGGCCGAACTGGCCTCCTCGCTAGCCGTGGCCGCCATGCTGACCGGGGAGTCCCCGGTGCTGGAACGATCGGCGACGCAAGCCGATGGCTGGCTGGCCAAGACCTATGCGTCGTTTCCCGAACAACTGATCGGGCAACGGTTCGCGGTGCGGGGCACCCACCTGAAGGGGCCGAAAACACCGAACCGGATAACCCTGACCCTGGATGCCGGTTTGGCGTTCGGCAGCGGCGAGCATGGCTCCACCCGCGGTTGTCTGGTCGCGCTGGAAACCGTCGCCCGGCGCCGGCCGCGCCGCATTCTGGATATGGGCACCGGGTCCGGCATCCTGGCGATGGGCGCGGCGAAGCTGCTGAACCGCAAGGTGCTGGCCAGCGACATCGATCCGTGGTCGGTGCGCGTGACCGCGGAGAACGCCGAGTTGAACGGCGTCGCGCATTTGGTGCAGGCCCACTTGGCGGACGGGTGGACCGATCCGTATGTGCGCGCGCACGGTCCGTACGATCTGGTGTTCGCCAACATCCTGGCCCGCCCGCTGTGCATGATGGCGCGCGACATGGCGCTGAACCTCGCGCCCGGCGGCACCGCGATCCTGGCCGGATTGCTGCGGAATCAGGCGCGCTGGGTCCTGGCCGCCCACCGCGCGCAGGGGCTGAAGCTGGAGCGGATGCTGCCGCAGGGCGCCTGGACCACACTGGTGCTGCGGAAATCCGCTGCGAAGGCAACCCGGCGTCCTCGATCCGCCCGGTTCAGCGTGGTGGATACAGAGAGCTTCTAGCCATCATCCGCCGTTCGGGTATTCTATCGCGCAATCAATCAGGGAGTGTTCACCCATGACCAGTATCACCGTCAAGGCCACCGACGGCAGCGGGGCGTTCGCGGCCTATGTCGTGCAACCCAAGACCAGGCCGGCCGGCGTCGTCGTGTTGATCCAGGAAATCTTCGGCGTGAATCAGGCGATGCGCGACATCGCCGCCTGGGTCGCCGACCTGGGGTTCATCGCTGTCGCCCCCGATCTGTTCTGGCGCATCGAACCCGGCATCGACATCACCGACAAGACCGACGCCGAATGGAAGCGGGCGTTCGAACTGTTCCAGACCTTCGACCAGCCCAAGGGTATCGAGGACCTGAAAGCCACCGTCGCTGTTTGCCGCACGATGGAAGGGTCCAACGGCAAGGTGGCCACTATGGGCTACTGCCTGGGCGGGCGGCTGGCGTTCATGATGGCGCAGCAATCCGACGCCGATGCCAACATTTCCTATTACGGTGTCGGTTTGGACGGGCTGTTGAGCGACCTGAACAAGGTCACCAGGCCGCTTGTCATCCACATCGCCGACAAGGACGCGTTCTTCCCGCCGGAAGGCCGGGCGGCGGTCGCTGCGGCAACCAAGGGCCACACATATGCGACCAGCTACGTCTATCCCAACGCCGATCATGCGTTCGCCCGGGTGAACGGCGTTCATTGGGACGGGCGTTCGGCCACCATCGCCAACGGACGCAGCGCCGAAGCGCTTGTGGCCGCTTTGGGCTGACTGGCCGGACACAGCAAAATCCGCGGCACCTCTACCAATCGGTATGCGACGCACCACATCGTGATAAATCACTGTTCGAACTCGGTCAGCGGTGGAGACAGGACGAAAGATGAAACAGTCTTACGGGATCGGCGCCACTCTCAGGTTCGGTGCAATGTGTTTGTTGCTGACTGCCAGCTCGGCCCTGGCGGATGGTAACGCGTTCGTCGGCCGGTGGCACCTCAATCGCGCGCAATCGAAGGCGCCTCCTGGCGAGACTCTTCCGCCCGACATGATGGCGGAGTTTTCCCGCGTCGATGCGAAGCACGTCAAATGGTCCATTACCGTGACCGACGCCCAGGGCCGTCCGACGGTGGAGTCCTTCGACAGCCCCGCAAATGGCGAATTCTACCCGATCAGCAGCGATACGACCGCGGCATTTACCATCGAGGGCGATACGCTGCAGGGAACATTCAAGGGCCCGGTCGGGGAGGTGGACTCGCTGACATGCACTTTGTTGGCCGGAAAGCGAACCATGTCATGCAGCGGCAAGCTTACCCGTCCGAATGTCCCCCCGCAGTCGTATCTGGATGTTTATGATCGGATGTGACCCATGACGCCGGGGCGGATCGGATATTTCTCGAAGGTCCGTGGCGTGATCGCCCCGGGCGGTTCATGCTGGTGAAGCCGTCGGTCCTTCTGTTGCTGGCCATTCTGGGTACCTCTGCCTGTGCCGTGGGCCCGGGGTACGGCCCAGCCTATGGCGGTGGCTACGGCTTCGGCGATGCTGGTTGGAACGATGGCTTGGTCGGTGGCTGGGGCGGCTATGGCATCGGCGGCTGGGGCGAAGGGGATCGCGGCTTTCGGCATGACGGCTGGGGCGGTCGCTATGGCGATTGGCGGCGCGGCGGGTTTGGCCATGGCTTCGCCGGTCACGGATTTGCGGGTCGGGGCGGCATGGGCGGCGGTCGCGGCTTCGGCGGGCATGGTTTCGGCGGCCATGGCGGCGGCGGAGGACATGGCGGCGGCGGTCACGGACGATAACAGGCGGCGGCCCTGAAGATAGAGCCGCTATCGTGATGTGTTTGCGATCGTCTGCCCCTGCGCTGTGCCGCTGGCCGCCAAATCCGCCACTCTGGCTTGGCCCCTCTCTTGGCTTGACGCACTGGCCTGGATCGACATCCCCGTATTATATGCCTCGTCTGTCCGGGGGCGATGAAAATGGTTCGCGCGCTCGGCCAGGAACGGACAAACGGCCACTAAAGGGACACATGGATGGACGGCGCGCAAACCCCACTTCCGCTCGGTAAGGGCCTCGCCAAAACGGCCGGCGCCCTGGCGGGCATCAAGGTCATCGACCTGACCCGCGTGCTGGGCGGACCCTACTGCACAATGATCCTGTCCGATCACGGGGCCGACGTCATCAAGATCGAACCGCCGCAGGGCGACGAAGTCCGCGACTGGGGCCCGCCGTTCCACGAGGGCGACGCCAGCTATTTCATCGGTGTCAACCGCAACAAGCGCTCCATCGCGCTGGACCTTGGCAAGCCCGAGGGCAAGGCCGTCCTGCTGCGCCTGCTGGAAGGCGCCGACATCCTGATCGAAAACTTCAAGCCCGGCTCCATGGAAAAATGGGGCCTCGGGTACGAGGACATCCTGTCCAAACGCTTCCCCGGCCTGATCCACTGCCGCGTCTCCGGGTTCGGTGGCGACGGGCCGCTGGGCGGGCTGCCGGGGTACGACGCCATCCTTCAAGCCATGACCGGCCTGATGAGCATCAATGGCGACGCAAGCACCGGCCCGATGCGGATGGGCACGGCAATCGTGGATATGGGCACCGGCCTGTATTCCGCCGTCGGCATCCTGATGGCGCTGCACGAGCGGAAGACCTCCGGCCTCGGCCAGTATCTGGACATGACACTGTACGATTGCGGCATGGCGTTGCTGCACCCGCAGGCGCCGAACTACTTCCTGAACGGCAAGCGCCCGTCCGGAACCGGCAATCCGCATCCGAACCTGGTCCCGTACGACAAATACCCCACCAAGACCTGTGAAATCTTCATCGCCAGCGGCAACAACGGCCAGTTTCGCAAGCTGTGCGACCTGGTGGGGCGCCCCGAGCTGGCCGATGACCCGCGTTTCGCCAGTAATGGGGACCGTAACGTCAACCGCGTTGCGCTTACTCTGGCGTTGGCCGCGGCCTTTGCCGAACAGGATGGCAAGGAACTATCGATGCGGCTGATCCGGGCAGGGGTGCCCGCCGGCCCGGTGCTGGCGGTGGACGAAGCAACCGCCGCCCCCCACACGGCGCACCGGGAGATGGTGACCGAACTCGATTGGTACAAAGGCCTGGGCACGCCGATCAAATTCAGCCGCACCAAGGGTGGCACCCGCCGGCCGCCCCCGGCGTTCAATCAGCACGGAACCGAAGTGCTGGCCCAGTACGGCTACACCGAGGCTGAAATCGGGGCGCTGCGCGAAGCCGGCGTTCTGCACATCAAGCGCAAGGTCTGACGCGACCGCCCGACCGTTACCCAGCAGCGATGGCCACTGGGTAACGGTCGGGCGGGTTGCTGCCATCGATCGCTAAGACATTGGAGATGCAGGGGCGAAAATATTCTGATAATCCCAATATTTGTTCGAATGGACGATTCGTACCTTTTATGGTTTGAATCCCAATTTATTATTCTTGCCTATTCCCAAGACGGTCATTAAACCAACCACACACAGGGTGATCCCCACGCCCTGAACTTTCGGTGGCCGGCTTCGTCTTTATCCCCCTCGACGGGGCCGGCTCCCGCAGTCACCGGAAAATTCACGCCGCGCAAAGTCCCGCCCAAAGCGACGGGAGCGCGGCCATGATAAAATGCGCCGCGATATTGGGGTGCGAACCGCCGGACATACCGCTGAGTTGTCGCAACAGGGACCGCTTTTCGCGACCGTTAATCGACATTCGGCGCATCGAATATCCGAAGAAGGAAAATCCCCATTGCAGAAAGAAGTGCCGCGGAGGCAAACCCCCGCAGCGAAGTTCAATGGAGGAAACGCAAATTGTCTAACTCCCGTTTCCGTCGGACGGCAACGAAACTTCCGAAAAAATCCCGTTCATTTTATGATTTCATATCGGAACGTATTCAAAATATACTGATTATATATCGATCAATTCCATTGCATCCCCGATCGAAAACCGCCCGGCAGCGACGACTTCCGCGTGAACGCCCAGTTCGACATGACCATATAAGGAACGAAGTTCGCCGATCGGGTCCGCGTCCCGCTCCCCGGTTTCGGGATTGACCTCGGTCGCCGGACAGCGCGTGGTGCCCTTTACCACCCGCAGCACCGCACCGCCCACCTGGATCTCCCGCCCGATCCAGTCCCGCTCCGCCCAGGCAGGCGCGCCGCTGAACCAGACATTCGCGCGAAACCGCCGCCGATGCCGCCTCGCCCCGACCTTGGCCTCGAAATCCCGCAGGCTGGCCAGGTTGTTCAGGCTGACCACCGGCCTCTTCTGATCGCCGAAAACATGCCCCGGAATATGGTGGAAGCTGGGTTGCCCGCGGGCCTCATCCCCCAGGTAGTCAGTCAGAAACGAGGCGAGGCGTTGTTGTCCGTCTCCGGTCAGCGGGTTTGCCTCGATCCCGCTGCCGTCCGGAGCGCGGATACGCAGCATCTTCGATCCGGGGTCGAACACGCTGAACAGCAACGCCACCTTCGCGTGCTTCATCTGGCACAGGAAATTCCACTTCGGCAGCCACGCCGGGTTGGCCGGATCGAACCCGGAATCCCCCTGCGCCAGCGCGAACGCGCGGTCCCAGGGAATCGCACCGCCCTCTTGAACCTCTGCCTGGTCAAGCGCTTCCGCCGTCAAACCCTTGACCGGATAGCGGTACAGATATTCGATTCGCATGGTTCGAACCCCCTTGAGCGGTAGTGTGCCCCGCCCCACTTCCGGGTGAAAGCCAGTTCATGCCGCCAAATTCCGGGGCATCGAAAGGCTGTCGCCTGCTGAGAGGGACATAAGATGGACATCCAAAAATTCACCGAACGCTGCCAGGGTTTTCTCCAGGCCGCCAGTACAATCGCGATCCGCGAATTCCACCAACGTATTACGCCGGAGCATCTGCTCAAGGCGCTGCTGGACGATGAGGAAGGTGCCGCCGCCGGCCTGATCCGTGCCGCCGGGGGCGACCCCAAGGCAGCCGCCGCCGCGAACGACGCCGAAGTCGCCCGCAACCCGAAAGTCAGCGGCGGCGGCGCGGGCCAGCCGCAACTGACGCCGGAACTGGTGCGGGTGCTGGACGCCGCACAGCAAGCCTCCACCCGGGCGGGCGACGAATACGTCGCGCAAGACCGCCTGCTGGTCGCGCTGGCCGATTCCAACACACCGGCCGGCAAGGCGCTGAAAACCGGCGGCGTCACCCCGCAGGCGCTGGAAAAGGCGGTCAACGACGTGCGCAAGGGCCGCAAGGTCACCAGCCCGAATGCCGAATCCAATTTCGACGCCCTGAAGAAATATGCCCGCGATGTCACCGCCATCGCCCGCGAAGGCAAGCTGGACCCGGTCATCGGCCGCGACGAGGAAATCCGCCGCACCATCCAGGTTCTCGCGCGCCGTACCAAAAACAACCCGGTGCTGATCGGCGAACCCGGTGTCGGCAAGACCGCGATCGTCGAGGGGCTGGCCCTGCGCATCGTCAACGGCGACGTGCCGGAGGCGTTGAAAGGCAAGCAGCTTCTGTCGCTCGACCTCGGCGCCATGGTCGCCGGATCGAAATACCGCGGCGAGTTCGAGGAACGGCTGAAGGCCGTGCTGAAGGAAATCGAAGACGCCCAGGGACAGGTCATCCTGTTCATCGACGAAATGCACACGCTGATCGGCGCCGGAAAGGCGGATGGCGCGATGGATGCGTCCAACCTGATCAAGCCGGAACTGGCGCGCGGCACCCTGCACTGCGTAGGCGCGACCACGCTGAACGAATACCGCAAGCATGTGGAGAAAGACGCCGCGCTCGCCCGCCGCTTCCAGCCGGTTTTCGTCGGCGAACCGTCGGTCGAGGACACCATCAGCATACTGCGCGGCATTAAAGAGAAATACGAACTGCATCATGGCGTGCGAATCGCCGATGCAGCCCTGGTCGCCGCCGCCACGCTGTCGAAGCGCTATATCACCGACCGGTTCCTGCCCGACAAGGCGATCGACCTGATCGACGAAGCATCCAGCCGGCTGCGCATGCAGGTGGACAGCAAGCCGGAGGCGTTGGACGAGCTCGACCGCCGCGTTATCCAACTCAAGATCGAGCGGGAGGCGCTGAAGAAGGAAACCGACCCGGCGTCGAAGGACCGGCTGGCCAAGCTGGAAAAGGAACTGGCCGACCTGGAAGACCGGTCGAACCTGATGACCGCCGCATGGAAGAACGAGAAGGACCAGGTGCATGAAACCCAGAAGCTGAAAGAGCGTCTGGATCAGGCACGGTCGGAGGTGGAGGTCGCCCAGCGCCGCGGCGATTACACCCGGGCCGGTGAGTTGACCTACAGCATTATCCCCGACATCGAACGCCAACTGGCCAAGGAGTCCGACGGCAAGCTGGTGAACGAAGCCGTCACCGAGGAAAGCATCGCCGCTGTCGTGTCCCGCTGGACCGGCGTGCCGATGGAAAAGATGCTGGAGGGCGAACGCTCCAAGCTGCTGCAGATGGAAGACAAGTTGCGCGGCCGTGTCGTCGGGCAGGAAGAAGCCCTGAAAGCCGTCGCCAACGCGGTTCGCCGGGCACGCGCCGGCTTGCAGGATCCGAACCGCCCTATCGGCAGCTTCCTGTTTCTCGGCCCGACCGGCGTCGGCAAGACCGAACTGACCAAGGCGCTGGCGGCGTTCCTGTTCGACGACGACAGGGCGATGGTGCGCATCGACATGAGCGAGTTCATGGAAAAGCACGCCGTCTCCCGTCTGATCGGCGCCCCCCCCGGGTACATCGGCTACGATGAGGGCGGTGTGCTGACCGAGGCGGTTCGCCGCCGGCCCTATCAGGTGATCCTGTTCGATGAGGTCGAGAAGGCGCACGAGGATGTCTTCAACGTCCTGCTGCAAGTCCTCGACGACGGCCGGCTGACGGACGGGCAAGGGCGCACGGTCGATTTCAAGAACACGATCATCGTGCTGACCTCCAACCTCGGCAGCGAGGTTCTGTCCCACCAGAAGGAGGGCGAACCGACAGCGATGGTTCAAGGCGAGGTTATGAAGGTCGTCCGCCAGCATTTCCGCCCGGAATTCCTGAACCGGCTGGATGAGATCGTGCTGTTCCGCCGCTTGCAGCGCAGCGACATGGCCTCGATCGTCGAAATTCAGTTGGCCGGTCTCCGCAAGTTGCTGGCCGATCGCAAGATCGGCCTGGAACTGGATCGCAGCGCGTTGGATTGGCTGGCGGCGGAAGGCTACGACAGCACCTATGGCGCCCGGCCGCTGAAGCGGGTCATCCAAAGGTCTCTGCAGAACACGTTGGCTGGGCTGATCCTGGATGGCAGCATCAAGGAAGGCGAGACGGTCAATGTCTC
>JAJZEV010000052.1:25612-35766 GCA_021805665.1 Pseudomonadota bacterium | reverse complement strand
GGGGGGCGCCGACATGCGGCAGTATCTGGAGAGGCTGCGCGGCGATCCCGCTGAACTCGATCTGCTGGCCAAGGACCTGCTGATCAACGTCACGAGTTTCTTCCGCGATGCCCGGGTGTTCGACCGGCTGGCCGAGAAAATCGTTCCCGATATCGTACGCGATCATGCCCCCGACCGGCCGATCCGCGTGTGGGTCGCCGGATGCAGCACCGGGGAAGAAACCTATTCGCTGGCGATGGTGTTCCGCGAGCAAATCATTGCCGCGAAACTAGGCATCAAACTCCAGATTTTTGCCTCCGACGTCGATTCCGACGCGATCGCCATCGCTCGGGAAGGCATGTATCCCGAAGCGATCGCGGCCGAAGTCTCGGCTGACCGGCTCGCCAGGTTTTTCTCCAAGGAGGATCACGGCTATCGGGTGTCGCCAGAGCTGAGAAGCACGGTGGTGTTCACCGTGCAGGATGTGCTGACCGATCCGCCATTTTCCCGGCTCGATTTCGTATCGTGCCGCAACCTGCTGATCTACCTTCGTCCGGAAGCCCAGACCAAGGTGCTTTCATTGTTCCACTTCGCGCTGGACCCGGGTGGAGTTTTGCTGCTGGGCACAGCGGAAACCGTCGGCGCCCTGGATTCCCGGTTCGAAGCCATATCGAAGACAGATCGGATTTTCCGGCATGCCGGGCGGGTCAGGCCAGCGGAGCTTGGTTTCAGCGGCATGATCGGCGACGTTTCCCGGTTCGCCCACAGGCTGGGGCAACTGCCCGGACTCTCCCGCCAGGCCGTGCTGGCGGATTTGTGCCAGCGGTTGGTGATAGAAACCTATGCTCCTGCCGCGGTGCTGATCGACCGCAAGCATGAATGTCTGTACACGCTGGGTCCGACCGACCGGTATCTGCGGGTGGTCGGCGGACATCCATCGCACGATCTGCTGGCGATGGTTCGTCAGGGCATGCGCACCAAGCTGCGCTCTGCCATTCAACACGCGGCGCGGGAAGGCGCGCGCGTCGTGGTGCCCGGCGGCCGCGTCAAGAAAGACGGCCAAACGATCACCTTCAGTATCGCCGTACTGCCGGTCAACAGCGATGGCGAAAACCTGTTTCTCATCTGCTTTGTCGAAGACCCGCTATCCACTAAACCCGCCCCGGGCGCGAAGGCGGGTCAGGACGGCCCGCGGGTCGTCGAGTTGCAGACCGAACTGGAGGAAACCCGGATCGAGCTGCAAGGCGCGATCCACAATCTGGAGATTTCCAACGAAGAACAAAAAGCGATCAATGAAGAAGCCCTGTCGGTGCAGGAGGAGTATCAGTCCACCAACGAGGAATTGCTGACCTCGAAGGAAGAGCTGCAATCGTTGAACGAGGAACTGACCGCGCTGAACAGCCAGTTGCAGGAAACACTGGAACGGCAAAGAACCATGTCGAACGACTTACAGAACGTGCTGTACAGCACCGATGTGGCGACGCTGTTCCTGGACATGGACCTGAAGATCCGCTTCTTCACCCCGGCGACCAAGGCGTTGTTCGCCATACTGCCGACCGACGTGGGGCGGCCGATGCCGACCTGCTGATCGACGCCCGTACCGTACTACCTACCATGGAACCCATAGCGCGCGAGATCGAGGCCCGGAACGGCGCAACCTATCAGCGCCGCGTGCTGCCCTATCGCACCCGGGACGACGGCGTGGAAGGCGTCGTGATCACCTTCGGCGACATTACCGACCGGCGCCGGTCGGCCGACGAGCTGGGGCTCGCCAAGCGCAACGCGGAACAGGCGAATGCGGCGAAATCCCGCTTTCTGGCCGCGGCCAGCCACGACCTGCGCCAACCGCTGCAGACGCTGGCACTGGTTCAGGGTTTGCTGGCGAGGACGGTGGAGACCAAAAAGGCACGCGCGCTGGTCAGCCGGCTGGATCAGACCCTGAGTGCCATGACCAGTATGCTGAATGCCCTGCTGGACATCAATCAGATCGAAACCGGCATCGTCGATCCCGAAATCGCCGATTTTCCGGTCGCCGGCTTGTTGAACCAGTTGCGCGACGAGTTTTCTTATCATGCCCTGGCGAAAGGCCTGACGCTCACGGTCATGCCATGCCGGCTGTCGATCCGCAGCGATCCGCGCCTGCTGGAACAGATGGCCCGCAACCTGATTGCCAACGCGCTGAAATACACGATGCGCGGTAAGGTCCTGCTGGGATGCCGGCGGCATGGCGGGCGGCTGACGATCGAAATCTGGGATACCGGCATCGGGATCGCCGAGAACGAGCTGTCGGCGATCTTCGAGGAATATCATCAGATCGACAATCCGGCACGGGAGCGCGCCCGCGGTCTTGGGCTTGGCCTGTCGATCGTGCATCGTCTTGGGGTGTTGCTGGGCCATGCGGTCAAGGTCCGCTCCAGGCCGGGGAAGGGATCGGTGTTTTCCGTCGAGGTGCCCCGCTCGCCCGGCGGGTTGGCCGCGACAGACCGGCGTCAGATGTCCGTCAGTGCGGGGGGGCCAGCGGCACTGCCCCGGCGTACCGGAGCGATCCTGCTGATCGAGGACGATCCGGACATTCGCGAGCTGCTGAACACGTTCCTGGCCGGTGACGGGCACGATGTCACCGTGGCAGAAGATGGGATCGCGGCCCTCGATCTGGTAAGGCGCGGGGCGATGCGACCCGACCTTATTCTGACGGATTACAATTTGCCGCGGGATGTGGACGGCATCCGAGCCGCCGCGCTGGTGCGCGAGACTTTGCATTGGACGGTACCGGCTATCGTCCTGACCGGCGATATCTCGACCAAGGCCCTCAGCGCCATCGCGCTGGGCGACTGCGTTTATCTGGCCAAGCCGGTGAAGCTGCCGGATTTGGATGCGGCAGTGCAGCGGCTTTTGCCCGCGCCGGTTCGGATGCGGCCTGCCGCCGGGGATCGGTCGCCTGTCATTTTCGTTGTCGATGACGACCAGGCGGTTCGACAGGCGATCCGCGACGTGCTGGAAGACGACCGGAGGACGGTCGCCGACTTCGCGACATGCGAGAGTTTTCTGGTCGCCTACCGGCCGGGGCGGGAGGCCTGTTTGATCCTGGATGCGTATCTGCCGGGTATGGACGGGCTGGCATTGCTGAAGCACCTGAAGCAGGATGGACATCCGCTGCCCGCGATCATGATCACCGGCAACGGCGATGTGCAGATCGCCGTCCAGGCGATGAAGGCCGGCGCCGTGGACTTCATCGAAAAGCCGATCGGCCGTGCGGAACTGCTGACCGGCGTGGACCGGGCATTGGGTCAGGCGCGCGATTCCGGCAAATTGGCGTCCTGGCGGCAGGACGCGGCGAATCACCTGGCCGGCCTGACGAATCGCCAGCGACAGGTGCTGGACATGGTTCTGGCGGGGCATGCCAGTA
Source organism: Pseudomonadota bacterium (assembly GCA_021805665.1). GTDB lineage: Bacteria > Pseudomonadota > Alphaproteobacteria > Acetobacterales > Acetobacteraceae > Rhodopila. The sequence continues at coordinate 32,381 of JAJZEV010000052.1, read as the reverse complement.
AGAAGATCGCCTCCGCCCTTGGCATCAGCCAGCGGACCGTCGAGAATCATCGGGCGGCGATCATGCAAAAGACCGGTACGCGGTCGCTGCCGGCTTTGGCGCGGCTGGCTCTGGCGGCGGAGGCAGTCACGCCGATCGAATAGGACTATTCGCGCCCGGCGTATGCCGGTGCTATCGCTGGCCGCATGATCGTCCGTCCTCGCCCCAACACGTTTGGCCTGCTGTTCGCCATGCGCGGGTCCATTGTTCCGCGCATCGCGCTGCGCGTCCTGGTCATCGCCGCGGTGTCGGCGGCGATCGGGGCCGCCCATTATGTTCGTCCCGGCCTGGTGCCCGAACTGCCGGCGACCCCGTTCACGCTGCTGGGCCTGGGTCTGTCGATCTTCCTCGGGTTCCGCAACAGCGCCTGTTACGACCGCTGGTGGGAAGCCCGAAAGCAATGGGGCCAGCTCGTCACCGAGGCTCGGTGTCTCTCCCGGGAGATTTCGGCGCTGCTGCCGCCGGAAGAACCAGCCCGCGCGCGTATCACCCGCCGAATCATCGGTTTTGCCCATGCCCTGGCGGCGCGACTGCGCGGGCTGGACGCCGCCGCCGCGGCCGTGCCCTGGCTGCCGGCGGACGAAGCCATGCCGCCGGGCAGCCGGATCGATCCGCCGGATGCGATTCTGCGCGGGATTACGGCCGATCTGGGAAACTGCCTGCGGCGCGGGGACATCGGCGAGGTCGGCTTCGCCATGCTGGAGGCCCGGGTCGCCGGCCTGAGCGCGGTTCAGGCCGCTTGCGAGCGCATCAAGACAACGCCGACGCCGTTTGCCTACAGCCTGCTGCTGCATCGCACCGCGTGGCTGTTCTGCCTGCTGGTTCCGTTCGCCCTGGTCGGGTCGGCCGGTGCCGCCGCCCCGTTGGCCGCCGCCATCCTGGCCTATGCGTTCTTCGGCCTGGATGCCTTGGGCGACGAGCTGGAGGAACCGTTCGCACTGTTGCCGAACACGCTGCCGCTGAACGCCCTGGTGCGTATCGTCGAGGTCGAACTGCGCGAAAGCCTGGGCGAAACCTCGCTGCCGCCGCTGCTGGAGCCGGTCGACTCGCTGCTGCAGTGAAAGAGCTTCGTCCGGGACCCTGGCGGCAGGCGGTGCCGCTGATTACAAGGGCGGTCTTCGACAACGCAGGAGGTGCGGGATGCGTATGAGCCGGACATTCGGAGCCGCGGCCTGGCTGCTGGCCGGCGTCGCCACGGGTCTGGCCCAGCAAGCCGAACCGGCCGGGTCCGCCGCGGCGGTGCGGACTCATGCCATTTCCATGCTGGGCACGCCTTCGCTGCCGCCCGATTTCAAGTTCTTCCCGTTCGTCGATCCCGACGCCCCCAAGGGCGGCGAGGCTGTCATGGCCGGCATCGGCACGTTCGACAGTTTCAACCCGTTCATTGTCCGGGGTTCCCCCGCGCCGGACGTCCCGCGGGTCTGGGACACGCTGATGAAGGTCAATGCCGACGAGGCCGACACCGAATACGGTCTGCTGGCACAGACGGTCGAACTGCCGGCCGACCGCATGGGCGTGGCATTCGAACTGCGGCCCGAGGCGCGGTTCAACGACGGCACACCGGTCACCGCCGAGGATGTCGCCTGGACGTTCGAGACGCTGCGAGACAAGGGCCGCCCGTTCTACCGGCAATACTACGCCGACGTGGCGTCGGTGACGGTGGAAGGGCCTCGCCGCGTGGTTTTCCATTTCAAAACAGATACGAACCGGGAATTGCCGCTGATCCTCGGCCAGATGCCGGTCCTGCCGAAACATTGGTGGGCGGGGCGGGACTTCGACAAGCCGCTGACCGATCCTCCGCTGGGTTCCGGCCCTTATCGCGTCGGCAAATTCGAATTCGGCCGGACGCTTACGATGGAACGCGTGCCGGGTGTCTGGTCGAAAGACCTGCCGGCGATGCGCGGGCTGAACAATTTCGATAAGCTGCGCACCGAATATTTCCGCGACGGAACGGTGGCGCTGGAAGCGTTCAAGGCCGGGCAGATCGACTTCCGGGAGGAGAATATCGCCAAGGAATGGGCCACCGCCTACAATTTTCCAGCAGTCGAGAAAGGGCTGGTGAAGAAGGAACTGCTGCCGCATCGCATGCCGACCGGTATGCAGGGTTATGCGATGAACACCCGCCGGGCGCTGTTCAAGGATGTGCGGGTACGGCACGCGCTGGCGCTGGCGTTCGATTTCGAGTGGGCGAACGCCAACCTGTTTTACGGCGCCTATACCCGCACCAACAGCTATTTCAGCAACAGCGACCTTGCCTCCAGCGGCATCCCGCAGGGCGACGAACTGGCGCTGCTGAACACCTATCGCGACCAACTCCCGCCCGAGTTGTTCACCACGCCGTTCCAACTGCCGGTCACGGATGGGTCCGGCAATAACCGCCAGGGGCTGCGCACGGCGCTGACCCTGCTGGAACAGGCGGGATGGACCGTGCATGACCATAAGCTGGTCGATGCGAACGGCCAGCCGTTCAGCTTCGAGATTCTGCTGGACCAGCCGGCGTTCGAGCGTGTGTCGCTGCCCTATGTGCAATGGCTGTCGCGACTGGGGATCGAGGCCAAGGTCCGAACGGTCGATTCGGCGCAGTTCCAGCGGCTGACCGACACGTACGACTACGACATGATCGTCGATTCGATCGATGAAAGCGATAGTCCGGGTAACGAACAAACCGGCTACTGGACCTGCGGCAGTGTGAAGCCGGAGGGCGGTTACAATATGATGGGGGTTTGCAGCCCGGTCATCGACGACCTTGTCCACCGCATCCTGTCCGCGCCGGATCGGGCGCATCTGGTGACCGCGACGCGGGCGCTGGACCGGGTGCTGCTGGCAGGGTGGTATGTGGTGCCGCAATGGTATCTGCAATCCGTCCGCGTCGCCTATTGGGACCGCTTCGGCCGCCCGGACAAGCCGGTGCGCACCGGCCTTGCGTTCGACAGTTGGTGGCTGGACCCGGTCAAGGCCGCCGCCAACGACGCCGCCCGCCGGAACGGACAATGACGCCCCCCGGCAGGCCGGCCTGATGGCGGCGTATCTCCTCCGCCGCCTGCTGCTGATTATCCCGACGCTGTTCGGGATTATCGCCATCAATTTCGCCGTGGTGCAAATGGCGCCGGGCGGGCCGGTGGAACAGATGATCGCCGAACTGAAGGGCGGCGGCGGCGTGACCGGGCGCATCACCGGGGCCGGGGCGACCGAGGCGATGGCGGGCGGCAATGGCACCTATCGCGGCGCGCGCGGCCTGGACCCGCACGTCGTCGCCGACATCAAGCGGATGTTCGGCTTCGACAAGCCGCCGCTGGAACGGTTCGGGCTGATGCTGCGCGACTATATGCGCTTCGACCTGGGGCGCAGCTTCTTTCGCGACGAGTCGGTGGTTCAACTGATCGAGGAGAAGATGCCGGTCTCCATCTCATTGGGTCTGTGGTCAACGCTGCTGGTGTATTTCGTTTCGATTCCGCTGGGCATCGCCAAGGCGGTGCGCGACGGCAGCCGGTTCGATGTCGTCAGCAGTGCCGCGGTGCTGATCGGGTATGCGGTGCCGGGATTCCTGTTCGCGATCCTGTTGGTGGTGTTGTTTGCCGGCGGCAGCTTCGTGCAGTGGTTCCCGCTGCGCGGACTGCACAGCTCCGGCATCGAAACCTGGAGCTTTCCGGCCCGCGTCGGGGACTATCTGTGGCATATCGTGCTGCCGACCATAGCCCTTGTCGTCGGCGGTTTCGCCGGCCTGACCGTTTTGACCAAAAACTGCTTCCTGGAGGAAATCCGCAAGCAGTACGTGGTGACAGCCAGGGCCAAGGGCGCCAGCGAGCAGCGGATTCTGTACCGGCATGTGTTCCGCAACGCGATGCTGCTGATCGTCGCCGGGTTCCCCTCGGCGTTCATCGGTATCCTGTTCTCCTCGGCGTTGCTGGTGGAAATCATTTTCTCGCTGGACGGTTTGGGCCTGCTGGGTTTCGAATCGGCGATCAGACGTGACTACCCGGTGATGTTCGGCACGTTGTACATGTTCACCTTGCTGGGCCTGCTGATGCAGATCGTGGGTGACCTGTTGTACACCGTGGTCGATCCCCGCATCGATTTCGAGGCGCGGCGGTAATGTATGTCTCGCCGCTGAACCGTCGGCGCTGGGCGATTTTTCGCGCGCATCGGCGCGGCTACTGGTCGCTTTGGATTTTCCTGACGCTGTTCGCCGTGACCTTGTTCGCGGAGTTCCTGGCGAACGACCGCCCGTTACTGATCCGGTTCGACGGCGGCTGGTATGTCCCGGTGCTGCACGACTACAGCGAGGACACGTTCGGCGCCGATTTCCTGCCCACCGACGCGGACTATACCGAACCCGACGTGCAGGCCGCGATCGAAGCCCGGGGCTGGATGATCTGGCCACCCATTCGGTACCGCTACGACTCGCTGGTCAAACGGCTGCCGACACCCGCGCCATCGCCGCCGAACCGACGCAACCTGCTGGGAACCGACGATCAGGCGCGCGACGTCCTGGCCCGGACGATCTACGGATTCCGCCTGTCGGTGCTGTTCGGATTTACCCTGACGGCGATATCGTCCGTCATCGGCATCGCGGCCGGCGCCATCCAGGGGTTTCGCGGCGGTCTGGTGGATTTGCTGTTTCAGCGGTTCATCGAAATCTGGTCGGGGATGCCGCAACTGTATCTGCTGATTATCCTGGGCAGCATGATCACCCCGTCTTTCTGGATTCTGCTGGTCTTTCTGCTGCTGTTCAGTTGGATGAACCTGACCGGGGTGGTGCGGGCGGAGTTTCTGCGCGGCCGCAACCTGGATTATGTGCGCGCGGCGACCGCCCTGGGCGTGTCCGACACGGCGGTGATGTGGCGGCATATCCTGCCGAACGCCATGGTGGCCACGCTGACGTTCCTGCCGTTCACTCTGTCCGGCTCCGTCACCATCCTCGCCAGCCTGGATTTTCTGGGGTTCGGCCTGCCGCCCGGCTCCCCATCGCTGGGGGAGCTTGTGTCGCAGGGCAAGAACAACCTGCAGGCGCCCTGGCTGGGGATCACTGCATTCGTCGTCCTGGGCGGCCTGCTGACGCTGCTGGTGTTCGTGGGCGAGGCGGTGCGCGACGCGTTCGATCCGAACAAGACGCCCCGTCCATGAGTCTGGTATCGGTCGAGGATCTGACGGTCCGCTTCGGGGATCGCGTCGTGGTCAACCGGGCGAGCTTCACGCTGGACCGGGGTGAGACGCTGGCGCTGGTGGGCGAAAGCGGCTCTGGCAAGTCGATGACCGCGCTGTCGCTGCTGCAACTGCTGCCGCCCGGTGCGGCATGCAGCGGGCGGGTTACGATCGACGGACAGAGCGCGATCGGCGCGCCGGACCGGATGCTGCGGCAGCTGCGCGGCGGGACCGCCGGCATGGTGTTCCAGGAACCGATGACCAGCCTGAACCCGCTGACCCGGATCGGCAAACAGATCGCCGAGGCAATCGAGTTGCACCGGCCGATGCGGCCGGATGCGGTGCGGGACCGTGTGGTCGGATTGCTGAACGAGGTGGGGTTTCCGGATGCGGCGCAACGGCTGGATGCGTTGCCGCATCAGCTTTCCGGCGGGCAGCGGCAGCGGGTGATGATCGCGATGGCGCTGGCCAACGATCCGGCGCTGTTGATCGCGGACGAACCGACGACGGCGCTGGACGTGACCATCCAGGCGCAGATTCTGAAGCTGCTTGCCGCCGAAAAGTCCGCCAGGGGTTTGGCGTTGCTGCTGATCAGCCACGACCTGGCGATCGTGCGGCGCTACGCCGACCGGGTGTGCGTGATGAAGGACTCGGAAATCGTCGAGGCCGGGCCCGTGGCGGAGGTGTTCGATGCCCCGGCCCATCCCTATACCCGGATGCTACTGGCGGCCGAACCGCGCGGGCGGCCGTTGCCGCTGCCGGCAGACGCGCCGACCCTGATGCAGGCGACGGACGTGCGGGTGCATTTCCCGATCCGCCGGGGCGTGCTGCGCCGGACGGTGGGCCATGTCAAAGCGGTGGATGGCGTGGATGTGACGGTTCGCGCGGGCGAAACCGTCGGGCTGGTGGGCGAGAGCGGGTCCGGCAAGTCCACGATGGGCTACGCGCTACTGCGGCTGGTGCAGGCGCAAGGCCGCATCCGGTTCGGCGGCCAGGACCTGTCGGAACTGGACAACCTGGATTTGCGCCGGTTGCGCTCCGACATGCAGATCGTCTTCCAGGACCCGTTCGGCAGCCTGTCGCCCCGCCTGACGATCGCCGAGATCGTCGCCGAGGGCCTGACGGTGCATGAACCGTCCATGTCACGCGCGCAGCGTGGCCTGCGGGCGGCGGCGGCGTTGGAGGAGGTCGGTCTGGCGGGCGATATCGGCGGCCGCTATCCGCACGAATTCAGCGGCGGCCAGCGCCAGCGCATCGCCATCGCCCGGGCCATCGTGCTGAAACCGCGCTTCGTGGTGCTGGATGAGCCGACCAGCGCGCTGGACATGTCGGTGCAGGCGCAAATCGTGGATCTGCTGCAAAAGCTGCAAGCCGATCACAAGCTGGGGTATCTGTTCATCAGCCACGATCTGCGGGTGGTGCGGGCGCTGGCCCACCGGATCGTGGTGATGCGCCAGGGCCGGGTGGTGGAGGAAGGGCCGGCCGAAGCGATGTTCGCCCGCCCGCGGCAGGACTACACGCGGGCGCTGATGGCCGCGGCTTTCCGGCTGGACGCCGATGATACCGGGTCCACTGATACCGGGTCCAC
>JAJZEV010000052.1:0-24992 GCA_021805665.1 Pseudomonadota bacterium | reverse complement strand
GGAAGGTATGAGCCTGGATGTTCAACGGCAACGATACGCGCACGGCCGGCCCGTGCGGATCATAGGACTGGCGGGGTGGAGCGGGGCGGGAAAGACGACCCTGCTGAAGGGGCTGATTCCGGAACTCGTCGCACGCGGCTTTCGCGTTTCGACGATCAAACACGCACACCACGCATTCGATATCGATCAACCCGGCAAGGATTCCTGGCACCATCGCGAGGCCGGTGCCGCCGAGGTGCTGGTTGCCTCCGGCGTTCGGTGGGCACTGATGCACGAGCTGCGAGGGGACGCGGAACCGGAATTGCCGGCGCTGCTGGATCGCCTGAGTCCGGTCGATTTCGTGTTGATCGAGGGGTTCAAACGCACGATGCACCCGAAGATCGAGGTCTATCGGGCGGCGAACGGCAAGGCGTTGCTGCATCCAGGGGACGGGTCGATCGTGGCCGTTGCGTCCGATACAGCCATACCGGGCGCGGCCATCCCGGTTCTGGCGCTGGACGATTTCAGCGCCCTCGCGGATATGGTGGAGCTTCGGGCAGCGGCGGCCGGTCACAGACCGGGGTAGGCATTGGCCAGCCGCTGTGCTTCTGCCAGGTCCTCGGACGTATTGACGTTGAAGAACGGGTCCACCGGATCGGTTCCCCAGTTCGCGATGGCGCGGGAATACCGGTCGGTGAAGCGGCTGACCTTTCTGACGCCCTGTTCCACGATCGCCTGACGCAGCGCGGGTGCCAGGATCACCGGCCATAGGGCGGCGACCGGGTGGGTCCGGCCCGCCGAGGCCGCACAGGCCAGAACCGCACCGTCGCGGATGCGCGCGGCGTGCAGGCGTTCGGCCAGGTCGGTCGGCAGAAACGGGGTGTCGCAGGGCACCGTGACGACCCATTCGGTGCCGCTGCCCTGTGCCGCTGCCCATTCCAGTGCGGCCAGTATCCCGGCGAGCGGCCCGGGATGGTCTGGCAGGCTGTCGGCGATCACGGTCAATCCCAATCCGGCAAACAGGCCGGGATCGCCGTTGGTGTTCAAAACCATGCGGCCGACCCCGGGCGACAGGCGGGCGATAAGCCGCGCCAGCACAGTGCTGCCCCCGATATCCAGCATGGCTTTGTTCGCGCCGGCCATGCGGCGGGCGAGGCCGCCCGCCAGGATCGCGCCGATGGCCGGGGGCCAGGTCACCGAACCGGCATCAATCTTTGTGCAGCCGCAGATTGCGTTGGACCGAGGCGGTGCGGGTACACCAGCCGCGCCGCCAGTCGTCATAGCGCATGGTGCCCGACGGATGCGGGTTATCCGCCAGGGCCTTGCCCTCCGCCGCCGCCAGATATCCTTCGTCGTCCTGGCCGTGGCCCTCGCCCAGTTTGACCGGACGGCGGCTTTCCTCGGTGCGGATGCGCCAGCCGCGCCGCCAGTCGTCGTAGCGCAGGGTGCCCGACGGATAGGGGTTGGCGGATATGGCTTTGCCCGCGTCGGCGGCCAGGTAGCCCTCATCCTCCTCTTTATGAGGGTTCAACGTGGTCGCATCGCTCATTCCGGCCCTCCTGATCGTCCGCCTTGGCGGCGTTTAGCCGATCTTCGCCGCAGGTGTGAAATCGACGCAAGCGCGGCGTCCCGAGCGCGGTCGTGTCGCACCACAAACGTATGGGCGGCATCGACGATCCTGGCACGCGGTTTGCTGGGTGGATTGCATCTTCCCGAACGAGGTGCAGCCCATGGATATCGGCGTTTTCATCCCCATTAACAACAATGGCTGGATTATCTCGGCGGCGTCGCCGCAATATATGCCGAGTTTCGAGATGAACCGGCAGGTCGTGCTGAAAGCCGAGGCATATGGCATGGAATTCGCCCTTTCCATGATCAAACTGCACGGGTTCGGCGGGAAGACCGAGTTCTGGGATCACGGGCTGGAAAGCTTTACCCTGATGGCCGGCCTCGCCGCTGTCACGACGCGGATCAAGCTGTATGCATCCACGGCGGTACTGACAATCCCGCCGGCGATCGTCGCCCGCATGGCCTCGACAATTTCCGACATTTCCGGTGGCCGGTTCGGCGTTAACATCGTCTCCGGCTGGCATAAGGTCGAATACAGCCAGATGGGGCTCTGGCCCGGCGACGACTATTTCGCCAAGCGCTACGATTACAGCACGGAATACGTCACGGTGATGAAGGACCTTTGGGAAACCGGCCATTCCGACTTCAAGGGCGAATTCTTCCAGATGGACGACTGCCGGCTTAGTCCGCCGCCCGTCAGCCCGGTGAAGCTGGTCGCCGCCGGTCAGAGCGACCGGGGCATGGAATTCGCGGCGCGGTATTGCGACTTCAACTTCGCATTGGGCGAAGGCGTGAACGAACCCACCAAGGCGGCGGGCGTGCCTGCCCGCATGCTGGCCCACGCCGCCAAGGCCGGGCGCGATGTCGGCAGCTATATGCTGTACATGATCATCGCCGACGAAACCGACGACGCGGCGATGGCGAAATGGGATGCCTATAACGCAGGCGCCGACCAGGACGCCCTGGCCCATATGCTCGGGAAGGCGGCGGAGGACACCGCACCGTCCGAGACATCCATGGCCGCGGCGTTCCTGCGATCGCCCTCGCCGATCAATTTCAGCATGGGCACGCTGGTCGGATCCTATGCCAAGGTGGCCGCGATGCTGGATGAGGCGGCGACGATGCCGGGCGTCAAGGGGATCATGTTGACTTTCGACGATTTCCTGGTGGGAATGGACGCTTATGGCACCCGGATTCAACCGCTGATGAAGTGCCGCCAGCATGCGATGGCCGAGGCTTAGGCGATGTCCGATATCTACGAAAAGCGCGGTTATGGCGCCGGGGCGCTGGGGTTCGGCGCCAAGCCCGCGGTGATCGTGGTGGATTTCCAGCGCGGCTTCACGGAGCCCGGCTTCCCGATGGGGGGCGGGCCGATGGTCGATGCGGCGGTGAACCGTACCGTGCCGCTGATCCAGGCAGCCAAACGCGCCGGATTGCCGGTGATCGCCTGCGTCAACGGCTACGACAGCCCGCGCGCCGCACCGCTCTGGAAAGTGCCGCCGGTATTGGACCTGCTGGCCGGGACAGAGCAGGTCGAGCTTGACCCGCGTATCGCCGCCGCATCGCCCGACGTGGTGCTGATGAAATCGGCGCCGTCGTTGTTCTTCGGCACCTCCGCCGCCGCGATTCTGACGCGGGAGCGTGTGGATACCGTCATCGTGACGGGATGCATTACCTCGGGCTGCGTGCGCGCCAGCGTGATCGATGCGTTTTCGCTGGGGTTTCGGGTGATGGTGGCGCGCGATTGCGTTGGCGATCACGACCAGGCGGCGCACGACCAGAACCTGAAGGATGTCGAACGCCGCTATGCCGATGTCATCGACGGCGCCGATGCCATCGCCGCGATCGAGGACTGGCGGATCCGCAACGACCGAAGCTGAGGGCTGGCAGCCGAAACGGGTGGGTTAAGGGCGCGTGGCGATATACAGCCACTCCATCGGCAACAGCCCGTATTCGACCTCTTTCGGTTGCGTCATACGGAAGGTTTCCACCTGGAATCCGACCCCGGTCAGCCGATCGGCGAAGTCCAGCCCGTAAAAGCGCTTGTGATCCGGGGCGTTGAAGTGGGCATTCCGGGCGACGGGGCTGGTAACCTCCGGGTTCTCATACGTCGCTTCCCGCGTTGGATTGACCGGCACGGTCAGGACCGCGATTCCGCCGGGCGCCAGCACGCGGAACAGCTCCCGCATCGCCTGCCGATCGTCGGGGATGTGTTCCAGCACATGATTCGCCATCACCAGGTCGTACGTGCCGTCCGCCATCGGCAGTTTGGTGATATCGACCTGATGAGTCACCCCGGTTTGCAGCAAATCCGCGGTTTCATACTTCGGGTTGCGCGACAGCACCCGCCGCAGCGCCTTTTCCGGGGCGAAGTGCAGGATCCGCTTACCGTCCAGCCGGTTGCCGCCGTCTTGCGTCGCCCACAGCCACAGCAGGCGGTGCCTCTCCCGGCTGCCGCAGGATGGGCATCTGGCGTCCCAGCGCGGTGGATGGCCGACGTCGAGGAACACGCCGCGATAGCCGCAGATCGGGCACACCCGCGGCAGACGCCCGGCGGAGAACTGGCTTCGGTCCCGCAGCCACGCGGCCAGCTTCCGCCGAGCGACGGTCAGATCGCTCGCCCGGGCTTTGCCGGCGCTCTGGTCCAGTACAGTGGTCATCTACGGCATCCGTTCAGGCTGGCCCCGCCCGCCCGCATAAATCCGGCGAAACGGGGGATACGTTATTGCTGCAATCGCGCGCACCTAGTCGGGCGGCATACGGAAAGTCAATCGCGATCGCTGGCCGCGTCCCTTTCGCTCTGGCGCGGAATGTGTTTCGGTTGGCCCCAACAAGCCACGCCGGGAACCGTCACCAGCATGCAGACCTATGACTATATCGTTGTCGGCGCCGGATCGGCTGGCGCGGTCGTGGCCAACCGGCTGTCGGCCAACCCGAACAACACCGTGCTGCTGCTGGAAGCCGGCCCCGCCAGCCATCCGTGGTCGCGAGTCCCCATCGGATTTGCCAAGCTGATCAACAACCCGGCCGCAAACTGGCTGTACAGCGCCGAACCCGAACCGGCCACCGCCGGCCGCGCGATCCCCGTGCCCCGTGGCAAGATGCTGGGCGGGTCAAGCTCTATCAACGGGTTGGCGTTCGTGCGGGGGCAGGCACGGGATTTCGACACCTGGGCACAAATGGGCAACCAGGGATGGAGCTACGAAGACGTCCTGCCCTTCTTCAAACGCATGGAGCGGTACGAGGGCGGCGGCGACGACACCTTCCGCGGCCGCGAAGGCCCGTTGCGCGTCACCAACCCGGAACCCACCGAACTGTGCGCCGCGCTGATCGCGGCGGCGGAGCAGGTCGGCATCCGCCATAACCCCGATTACAACGGCGCCCGGCAGGACGGCATCGCCATGAGTCAGGCCACCATCGCCAACGGCCGGCGCATGAGCACCGCCGCCTGCTATCTGACCCCGATCCGCAAGCGCCCCAACCTGCATATTCAATCCAACGCCTTGACCTTGGGCGTGACGCTGGACGGCACGCGCTGCACCGGCGTTCGGTATCGCGTCGGCGGTTCGGATTACGAAGCCCGTGCGGGGCGAGAGATGGTGATCAGCGCGGGGGCCGTCAACTCCCCCCAGTTGCTGGAGTTGTCGGGCATTGGGCAGCCCGACCGGCTGGCGGGCTTGGGGATACCGGTGCGGCACGCTCTGCCGGGGGTGGGGGAGAATTTGCGCGATCACTATGCGCCGCGCACCCGTTGGCTGGTGGGCGCGAAGGGGCTGACTTACAACGACAAGGCGCGTGGGCTGGGGCTGGTTGGGCAGGCGCTGCGGTATGGGCTGACCGGCAAGGGCATGCTGGGGATGGTGGCCGCGCCGCTGCGGGCGTTCGTGCGGTCGCGGGATGGGCTGGAGGCACCGGATCTGCTGCTGGGCTGGGTGCCGATGCTGACCGAACCCGGGGCGAAGGGGCCGAAACTGTCGCGCGAGTCCGGCATGACCTGCTATGCGCATCCGATGCGGCCGGAGAGCAAGGGCCACATCCATGTTGTGTCGTCGGACCCGTCCCGAGCGCCGGCGATCCATTTCAACTTCCTGTCGTCGCCGTTCGATGGCGAACTGACGGTGGCGGCGATCCGGATTGCGAGGCGGGTGATGACTGCGCCGGCGATGGGGCCGTTCGGGCTGACCGAGACGGCGCCGGGCGCGGCGCTGACCACCGATGATGAAATCCTGGACTGGGTCCGGCGCTCCGCGGAGACGACGTATCACCCGGTTGGGACGTGCAAGATGGGGTCCGATCCGATGGCGGTGGTGGATGCCGGGTTGCGGGTGCGGGGGATACAGGGGTTGCGGGTTGCGGACGCGTCTATCATGCCGACTCTGACGTCGGGGAATACGAATGCGCCTTGTATTATGATTGGGGAGAAGGCGGCGGATATGGTTTTGGGGGATGCTGGGGGGTGATTGGGAGGCAGCGGAGTTTTGGAGTCCTTGATGAGGTATTCCGCCCCGATTACGGACTGGCTCACACTAACCTGTTCCGGCATCTCTGTCTAACAGTCGTCCCAAAAGCAACACGGTGGGATTTTAGAATGTTTTTGGGATAATTCCTGAAAAAGGACCAGAAGTCGTTAGCAGTAGCAATTGCCGCGCCCCGCACCCCTCGAGAGCGGCATTTGGTGGTGATCCGATTGAGGCGGCGACAGACGCGTGTCAGCGGACTCGAGCGGGAGGGGCTAACAGCACCAGACATATCGCAAATTTTAGATATAAATAGGAATAATGTCAATGACGTTAACGCAGCGACGGACAGACCGAGCCAAGCGCCGTTTTCACCTAGTGGGGCTCATCTGGCTTCTGCATGATCATATTTGGGCGCGGAGAGTTGCGATGCGAGGTGGCGGTATCGCGCGAGGTAGTGATTATTGTCCGGTTCCAACTCGTGAGCGCGAAGCGCGATCTCGACAGCATCGGTCAGACGCCCGGATACAGCAAGCAGATCGCTCAGCACAGAGCAGGCGACGGGAGATCTCGGTGACCTTTCTACCGCTTGTCCCAAAGTGTCGATCGCCGCCTCACGATTTCCGGCTCGCATCAACTCGTATCCCTCACCGAGAAGCGGATTCCACTCGTAAATCATATAGCGGGCGGCGAATTCCTCGCACGTGTAACGTCCCTCGTCGAAATATCTATATCTCGTCTCAGCGTGACAGTATTTTAGACCATAATGGCTGATTATGCTCGGGTGTATCGGTGTTTCTGTGGGCGGAAACAGCGCAATCGGAGGCTTCGCAAGAAGGCTTTCGATAACACCGGCATCGACCCCGAGGCGACCAAACACTTCACTGGCAAGAAGCAGCGACAATGGCATTTCCGGGTGATTCGGACTTCTAAATAGATTCATTGAGCGGAAGTTCGCATCGATATAGTCTGCGAAACCATAACCGCACGCTCGATCCCGCGACCGCTGCTTCTCCATAAGAATTTCTTGCATTCGATCGACTCTGCGTGTCGCAGCAAAATCTGTCGCCATATAACGTCGGACAGCTTCGGTCGGATCGACCTGGTCTAGTATCATACGGTTGAGGAAGGAATCTCCAAGTTCCCCATTATACGGTCCACTGCCATCAGAGTAACGGTGGGGAGCGTTTTTTGGATGAGGTTGGCCAGAACAAGGCCACAAGAATGCCGCCGTCACATGCGGTACAAGATGAACGGCAGCATTCGTAGCGAGATCGCCTATCCGGGGGGCAAAATCTAGCACCTGCTTAAGGAGAATGTCCGCTTCAGCAATCTGGCGAAGCTGGTCAGCCGAGGCGGCTTCGTAAGATGGCAGGTAGATGACCTCGTTCCCGAGTTCGGGAGGCACGACGGCTCGGTAGAGAGCCGCTAAAGCTCCGAGCTGGCAGTTGCCTACGAACACGATCGTCCGACGATTCACGATAGAGAGCCCCTGAAACACTGCTTGCACCTTCGCCAAATCCACTACCAGCTTCCTACAGTGCCGGCCAGCTGAAACGGCGGTGGCCATATCGCTTGACGCATCGTTCTCCCTCAGGGCATTGGATAGCGCGCTGATAGATTTGTTTCAGCCTGTCGGGATGTGTTGGGGGTGGCATGAAACCTGATTTCTGGGACACAGTGCGCATACTGATAGCTAACGGGGAGCCAGACGAAGCGCTCGCCCGAATCGCCGCAAATTGGGATGCCTCCGTCACACCGAATCCTGAATCCGCAGATGCGACGGCCGCGGCAATCGCGGGCACGGGTGACCTTGTCGGCGCTCTCGCCCCGTTAAACGCGGCTATCGAAAGCGGCACCGCAAACTTCCACACATACTTCCGTCTGGCGGAATACCATCGGCGGCTGGGGCAAATCAAAAACACACTGATTAACCATCGCTTAGCCCATGCGCAATTTGGTTGGCCAGAAAGTCTCGCCCATGGTTATAGCTTTACGCATGATTACTTTTCACCCAACATACTAATTTGGGAAAATTGGTTCCGAGTCCACATCACCGCGAAGCCCATCGAAGCGTTGGAGATAGGCAGTTGGCAAGGTGGGTCAGCGACTTGGCTGCTCGATAAGGTAATTTCGCCCCGCGGCGGTCGTTTGACCTGTATCGACGGATTTGAGGGCAGTTCAGAACACGTCGGGTTGATGGAAACCTTGGGGACTCGGCTCGAGGATATATTCGACGACAATATCGAACGCACCGGCCATGGGGACAAGTTGCGCAAATTGGTGGGGCGCTCTCAAGTTATCTTACCTACATTGTGGGGCGAGAACTTCGATTTTATTTACATAGACGGTGCGCACGAGGCGAAGTTTGTCATCCAGGACGCCGTGTTCAGTTGGGGTCTACTAAAGCCCGGAGGATTCATGCTGTTTGACGACGTCGGGTTCAAATTCGCCGATCATCCAGAGCAAAACACTGGACGGGCGATCGATTTTTTTGTTTCGGTCTTCGGTGACGAAATACAGCAAATCGATTGTCGCGGCCAGTTGTTGCTTCAACGTTCAAAATAGATATGTTCTACGCACCCTTTCCCGATGCTTCCCCATGGGACGATGCTCTGCGTTATAGGCTAAAGGCTTTCCATCGCAGAACCGTTGATGCCGCGACAGATGTTGTGCGGCTTGCCTACGCGATGGTTGACGGAACAGCGCCCGTTCATATTGGGGTGCTGTTGCAAGCTTACATTGACGGGGTCGGTTCCTGGGACGACTCTACCCGGTATCGTCTGCGTCAGGTGACGGATGAGGTCGCACAGAAGAACGGATCTTTGGCCGCTTCTGCGAGTTTGTTCGAGCATACATGGTCCGTCAAACCAAGCGCCGTCGAGCAATATTGTCCCGATCTGTCGTCACAGTTGCTCCTTGCGCGGCCGAATGAAGGCCTTGATGCCTTTCAGGCGCTGGATCCTTGTCCAAACGAGATTGTGGACCTACGGCTGCCGGCATCGATTGGCGGAATGATCCGGAGAGCGTGGCGAGGACCATTGCGGATTTATGCGACCGCCGATGCGATCGCTTACATTCATCCATTCCAGTATCAAATAATCTCGAAGGATCGTTCGGCGTTCTGGATTAGCGGCAGTCCGCGCTCTCTGTCACGGTGCTCGATACCGGACGTGCCCTTGCGGCACATCGACAAAAATATAATTATAATACAGGATCGTTTTGTATTTTCGAATCTCTGTCATTTTATGTTCGACGGCGTAACCCGCATATTGCATTACGTCGAACAATTTGGCACATCTAAAGATGACCTGTTTGTATTGGGCTCCATTCCTGGAGACTACCAAGCTTTGGTCTGCGCAGCTCTGGCGGAGCATGCCGGAATATCCAGGGAGAGCCTGTTTTTTCCGGACGGCGCATATCTACTCACTACCTCTCGCAGATGCTTTTGGTTTTCGGACCAGGTGGAAGGTCATTCTCATCCGGCACAGATGGCGCACCCCAAATCCGTCAGTGCGCTCGCAGCTTTGTGCGCAAAGATACCCGCAACACGAAGCGACGCACGACGGATCTACATTTCCCGCGGAGACGCGAGCCGCCGGCGCGTAGCCAATGAGGACGAATTGGTTGAACGCCTGGAGGAACGAGGCTTCGTTTCGGTTCAGCTCGGACGACATTCGGCGATGGAACAGATCGGCTTGTTCCGGGAGGCGGACATCGTGGTCGGCCCGCACGGAATGGGCTTGACGCACATCATCGCAGCTAAGAATGTAGGCAAAGTCATCGAACTCTTTCATCCTAATGCCGGTACGGATGCGTATGCCTTGGTCGCCCGAGCGGCCGATGCCGAATATGACTTTGTCATCGGAACGGACGTGCCTGGAACGCCCCATGATTTTGCCATCGATGTACAGCGGGTTTTGGATTTATTGGGACCGGAGGGTGGCGCCATGCGCCAGCCGATGTGGGACAAGGCCGCGAACTTAATACCGGCGTCACGGACATTCCATGGCTTTGTTCCAGTTGGCGCATCCCGGTTAGAAGCATTCCATCACCCAATGATATGGGGCCAGGAGGCCCGCCTCCATCGAATTCGCGACGACGCGACTGAAGTGGGCCGGTGGCCGCATATGCTCATTTCCGCGAAACGGACTTATACTCTTTCCTGTTGGATTTGGATTCCGCACGAATTCACAGGAGTTGACGTGTCGATCCAGATTGGAGAATGGCCGGTTGAGGCGAGGCAAGCCGCCGATCTAGACCAGCGCGATCAGTGGCAGCGAGTTTGGTACACCGCTCTCGCCCCACTCAAGGATCGCTGCTGGGCTGAGATTCACGTTGTTGGCCCGCCGGGATCGTGGGTCGCGTCGACTTGTTGGCAGTTCGAGGTCGGCGACCTGCCAACAAGTTACGTAGCGACCAGTTAAGAAATACTGGATATGATTTTAAGTCCCGCCGAAGTAGCCGCCCGTTTCGAAAGCCTTGGGGGCGGTGGCCTGAATGCCAATGGATGGGCATTTGGGTGCGAATTCGGATTTTTCCAACGCCACCACGGAGTCGACCCCCTAGGCTTGCTACGCTGGGCCAGTATCGCGCCCGTTGATCTCCTGCGGGGCCTGCTGTGCCAGTTCAAGGGCGTCGAGGACGAAGCCGCTATCGAGATGCGAGAACACACCGACTGGGACTGGGGGGTAACCCAAAAAACATACCGCATGTATCTCGACCATTCCGGGATGCGGCGAACTGAGGTTTCACGCGACGAGGCGGCGAGGCGGATCGCCAGAAGTTTGGGGAGGCTTCGCGAGCGGTTTATAGAAGACCTAGCTGTCGGGGAGAAGTTGTTTGTGTACCGGACTTATGACCACACACTTCCCGAGGCAGCCCTAGAAGCGCTTAGCGGCGTCCTGAAAAGGCGCGGTACGGGTACTCTTTGCTATGTCCAGCCCGCCGATACGGACCATCCCGCATTCACGGCCGAGAGGCGGCACGAGAGCCTTATCGTCGGGCGAATTGATTGGTTTGCCCCCCAAAAAGGCGAAATGAATTATTCCGGGTGGGAAGCTGCCTGTCGGGCAATGCTCCAAGTGTGAAACGAAGTTTGCTTCACGTAGTCAATCTGCTGGATAAGCCGCCGACATGTGCGCGATTGCACCGCTAAGATCTTTATCTGCGGGATATGAATGCTTTGCCATATCTAGCCGCCCTTTGGCCTCGGCGATCCTGCCCAGACGTTCTAGCGATCGCGCGGTACCCAAAATACCAACGATGTGTCCGAATTTCTCGATAACTGACTCCCATCGTATTAGAGCTTCTTCCCAATCGTTGCGGGCTTCAGCGATGCGGGCGGATTCCATTCGACATACAAAATGCTCAGGGAAAGCCCTACTGGCCCGTACAATCAATTTCTCAGCCTCCTCCAATCGTCCAGCTTCTCGATAAACCGAGGCGCCTTCATGAAACGCAAGTGGGCGGCCGGGATGCTTCTTGCGCAATTCGCTCCATCGTACTGTGGCAAGCTCTAGGTCGCCACGATTTTGTGCGATTTGGGCAAGCCATTCAGCATAGCGTGGGTCATGCGGGAATCGAGCCCGGCCATCGCGCATCATAGCTTCCGCTTCATCATACAGCCTTAGCGTTGACATGATCCAGACGGATCTATCCCACGTCATAACGAGTGCAGAATGACGTTCACAGGCCACTCGCCAGCAGCGCAGTGCCTCCGAATGGTCGTCGGCATGAAGGGCTTGCACGGTGCGATTGAGGTAACTGCTGTCGTCGGAAAGTAGATAAAGTAGATCTTCCTTGTCGCTCATTCGAAACTCGTGCAATGCCTTGCGACGATTCGCAAATTGTCGCAGAGCGCCAAAAAAAGACCACGCAGACCCTACCATCAGACTTTACCTATATTCCGCTATTTAACCAGCGGACCAATGTAGGATATCGCTCCCCGGTAACGGACATCGCCGTTGAACTCCAAGCGCTCGACCCGGTGGCCTGCGCTGGTTGTGGATTCATGCGGGAATTGAAACCTGCCATTAACGTCGGTGACCACTATCTGTGCTTTTCCTATGTCCTGCCGCATCACCAGATCCGTCCGGAAGAGACCATGCCGTTCGGCATCAAGCCAGATTAGAGTCACGGTGCCGAATAGCCCACCCGACCCGGCTGCACCCAGCGGCACGCTAAATGAGAATCGCGCTCCTGGATCGACATTGAAAATCGAGGAATTAAAACCGAACTGGCGATCCGGAGGCACCACTAGATGGGTTATCGCCGAATCTTCAGCGATAACCCTGTTCACGGTCGGTTGACCGGGGCTGTTCGGCGGTGAACGAGGTACGGTAACGATCTGACCTACACTAGCATTATTCTCGCGATAGGAGATCGGTCCGATGAACAAATCATTCGAACCCGCGCAGTTGCATTCGCTATTCACCCGCAGGCCGATGATCGCGAAACGCGCGTTAGCGGGGACAAGCCCCTCGACGATTTGAACTGTCGGCTTCTGGGACGGGCCAACCCCCAGAACTTGCAAATTAATCCGGGCGCCCTCTATGGGTTCGTTAGAACTGTTTACTAGCCGCCCTTGAATTCCAGAGGAGGAACGTATTTCGACGAATCGAGTTTGGGGCCGAATATAATATTGTACCAGGCTTCCCAAGGTTACGTCAGAGTCCACCGGCAGCGCGCGGATCGGATGGGCATCCCAGGTTTGAATTGACGCGATATCCGGGCTGACGCCATGTCCGCTCTCGAGTTCATCGATGTGAAGCCGAGCATCGGCGGTCCAAGCGGCGTCAGTGGTGTCAAGGCCGTCGCCATTGTAAATGACGCCAAATTTCAGGCCCTCACCACGAGCGAATGCCGCCAAGGAGTGCACAGATTCTGCGTATTGAGGAAGCCGCCAATTCACATCGACAAGAAGGGAACTCACGGACTTTCCGATCTGGGCTGCCAAAGAGCCCATAAGAAGCCGGAAATTCTGTGACCAGTCGGGTCGGCTACTCGGGCCTGGAGACGGTTCGATGGTGTAGACATCGAGTTTCGGAAAATACTTTTGGTACTCTCTCACGTTCAGTGCGACCCGTCGTGCAATTTCGGTAACTGGCAACTGGCACGCCTGTGGGTCTGGATCATAATGGCCGAACCAGAGAGGCTCATCCAAACCAACTGAATTTAGGGGAATGCCAAGCTGAGCTAGTCGGGACGCCGTGCGTATACTATCCATCGGCGATCCGTAGCCCTCTTGGTGTCCGCAGACCTCTCCGTTAATTTGCGCTATCGATTGAAGGCCTATTGTCAGTCCGATATGATTTCTCGTGAGGTCTGCGCCCATCGAACGGAGCTCGTTGTCCGATGCCGACATTACATAACCGGCAGTAACTTCAAAGACCTGAATATGATCTGCGAGCTCAGACCATGCCGCGGATTGGTGAAGCAAATCTCGCCAATCGGCGGCACCATGGCTGTGCGGGTTGGGAGATGGGGGCCCGAACCAAATAGCTTGGCCAAGGGTCGGCAG
Source organism: Pseudomonadota bacterium (assembly GCA_021805665.1). Classification (GTDB taxonomy): domain Bacteria; phylum Pseudomonadota; class Alphaproteobacteria; order Acetobacterales; family Acetobacteraceae; genus Rhodopila. The sequence goes on along the minus strand of JAJZEV010000052.1, from coordinate 11,465 downwards.
GCAACCGGCTATCCAAATTAGGATAGAAGCGGTCAGCCGAATTGACCACTCACGTATCATTCCACCCGACGCAATCCGAACAATGCTAAACCGAGTTGCCGCCCGTCATTTGATTCGGGGGACAGGCTGCTTATCGGCTCCCAAGAACGGGGCCTGAATTCTAACCGCACTCGTGGAAATCCGAACTCGCCCACCGTAACCAACTTGGCAGGAATGCGCACCCCGCGCTTGGCTCGATTTTCCTCTTTTGAAAAATGCCAACGTTCCAATTGCTCTCCGTCCACGAAAACGTCGACCTCTTGTTCCAGCCTTCTTGGCACCAACGCTGCAGCGCCGTCCACCTGGACAACCAAGTCAGCGGTCGGCCGCTGAGCCATCGTCAGGTTTAGAATATGGGACGGACCTACGCCCCAGACACCCCAGTCTTCCGCGCCACTCCAGCCCGATACGAGAAGTTCCTTCAGGGCGCCCCTGCCCGCGGAGGTCCACTCATTTCTGAACAATGCGCAGCGCTTGCGCATCATCCAGTTACTGCTCAATTCCTTCGGCCTTGCCTTGCGAATAACCGCGCTGCCACACCCGTCGGTTAGCGGAATTACCGCTTCAGGTTTATCGGCAAAAAACTCGTCGACAGCGCGCTCGGCGCCGTCCCACGCCAAACTGGCATAGTCATGCACGATCAGGTATCCGCCCGGCACGAGCCGCGGATAGAAATAGTTCAATGCATGGGCAATCGGCACATACAAATCGCAGTCGATATGGACAATGCAGAAGGAAAGATCCTCCGGCATCTGGGCGGCGGATTCCGGAAAGTAACCTTTGACGTAACGCACATTTTCTTCGCCCACCAAGGCACGGACGGCCTCGAGTGAGGTGTCGTCAAACTCCATCCTGTGGGACGCGTCAACACCCGTCAAATCTGCCGGATTGAAGCCTTCGAACGTGTCCAAAATCCACGCCGTGGTATTCAGGCGGCGCGCCATAGTCGCGAGCACCGTCGCTGTTTCGCCCTTGTAGGTCCCCAACTCTGCAACATCACCCGATATTCCTTCCTTCATCATCTGATCGAAGGCGAGACAAAAAAAATAGAAGCGGGAGATGTCGCCGTAGGCCTCCTTATCACCCAACAGGCCCTTGATATCATCCTCTAGTCGCACCAACCCGCCGCGCTGCTGATACAATTCGTAATTTCCCCAATAACGGCCTGGGGGATCTGCACGATGGGGCCAACGGGGCGGCCTTGGGTGGCGCGGTGGATTTGTCAGAGTCGTCGGCGAAATTGCCAAGGCTGTATCCTTTATCACGAATGGCCTCGTGAAGCTCTTAAGATGATCTGCCACGTACCAAAGGTATTTTCCAGACTTTCAATAAGCCTCGCGATTTGGCCCATTGGCAAAATATGCGCCAGGCTAACGGGGGTTCAAGCGCGAATTACGCTCACCCCCCGGTAGAAACCCCCTCCCCAGCCCGCCCCCGCTTCGAAAACATCGACTCCAAAATCAACGCCGCCACCCCGCACACAATCGCCGCATCACCCACGTTGAACACATACCAGGAGTAATCGCCCCAAGCGGTCGCCACATGCGCGTGAATAAAATCCACCACACCGCCAAACCGCACCCGGTCGATCACATTGCCAACCGCCCCGCCGGCGATCGACCCGATCGCCACCGCCATCAGCCGGCTCTCCGCCCGCCGCAGCCAGAAGCCCAGCGCCACGACCACCGCCAGCGCAATCGCCGCCAGCACCACATGCCCCCAGGACCCAAGCCCGTTCAGCAGCCCAAACGTCACGCCGCGATTCCACACCATGGTCAGGTTCAGCACCGGCAGCAGCACAATCTGGCGCACATCCGGCAGGTGCAGCACGTTCAGCACCCACCATTTGCTGGCCTGATCGGCGATCAGCACCACCAACGCCGCCAGGATACCCAGCGGCATGAAGCGGGACCGGCTCATGCCGCCGGCTTGCACACCAGGCCCGACTCCACCGCGTCCTGGCACCGCAGGCACAGGCCGGGGTGGGCTGGCACGGACCCCACTTCCGTCAGCACTCTCCAGCAGCGGACGCATTTGTCGCCTAAGGCGGGCGTGACCCTCGACAGGGGTTCGTCCGTGCCCGGCACGATCCGTACGGAGGAGACGATCGCGATCTCGGACCATGCAGCTTCATCCAGTAATGGTTGGTGGTCCGCGTTCAACGGCAGTTCGACAGCGGCTTGCAAGGAGGATCCGATGATGTTGGCCTTGCGCGCCTCTTCGATCGGCACCGTGATGCGGCGACGGATCGTTCGGATCGTCTCCCACTTCGCGGCCAGCGAGTCGTCGTGCCACGCGGCCGGCGGGGTCTGGAACTGCTGAAGATGCACGCTGGTATCGTCGCCGAAGCGCGCGCCCCAGGCTTCTTCGGCGGTGAAGCACAGCACCGGGGCCAGCCACGTACACAGATACCGGTGCAGATAATTCAGCACCGTCCTGGCCGCTCGGCGGCGCAGGCTGTCCGGGCGGTCGCAGTAGATCGCGTCCTTGCGGATGTCGAAGTAGAAGGCCGACAGATCGACGGCGCAGAAATTGTGCAGGTCCGGGTAAACGCCGGTCCAGTCATAGGACAGGACGGCGGCGCGGAAACGGGCGTCGATTTCCGACAGGCGGTGCAGGATCCACCGCTCCAGCTCCGGCATGTCGGCGTCTGGCACGCGTTCGGCTTCGGTGAAGCCGTCCAGGCTGCCCAGCACCCAGCGCAGGGTGTTGCGCAGGCGTCGATACAGCTCCGCCTGCTGCTTCAGGATTTCCGGGCCGATGCGCAGGTCTTCGGTGGTGTCGGACGACATGACCCACAGGCGCAGGATGTCGGCGCCATACTTGTCGCAGACCTCATCCGGGGCGGTGGTGTTGCCCAGGGATTTGGACATTTTCCGGCCCTTCTCGTCGTTGACGAAGCCATGGGTCAGAACCGCCTTGAACGGGGCGACGCCGCGGGTGCCGACAGCCTCCAGCAGGCTGGAATGGAACCAGCCGCGATGCTGGTCGGATCCTTCCAGATACAGGTCGGCCGGCCAGGGCAGGCCGCGCTTTTCCAGCACGAAGGCGTGGGTCGATCCGGATTCGAACCACACATCGACGATGTCCATCACCTGCTCATAATCGTCCGGGTTGTAGTCCGGCCCCAGGAAGCGCGACGCCGGGGAGGCATACCAGGCATCCGCGCCCTCGGTCTCGAAGGCGTCGGCGATGCGGGCGACGACGGCGGGGTCGCGCAGTGGCTGGCCGGACTGCTTCTCGACAAAGACGGCGATCGGCACGCCCCAGGCGCGCTGGCGGCTGATGCACCAGTCGGGGCGGGCGGCGACCATGGACCCGATGCGGTTGCGGCCCTGGTCCGGGATGAACTGGGTGGCGGCGATGGCGGCGAGAGCCTTGTCGCGGATGCGGTGCGAGTCGTCCATCGCGATGAACCATTGCGGGGTCGCGCGGAAGATCAGCGGCGCCTTGGATCGCCAGGAATGCGGGTAGGAATGGACGATCTTACCCCTGGCGAGCAGCGTCCCCGCCTCAATCAGCGCGGCGCAGACCGGATCGGCGGCCTTGTACACATGGTGGCCGGCGAACAGTGGCACCCAGGCGTTGAAGGTGCCGTCGTCGCCCACCGTTTCCGGGATATCCAGCCCGTTGGCACGACCGAGGATGAAGTCGTCCTCGCCATGGCCGGGGGCGATGTGGACGAAGCCGGTGCCCGCCTCGGTGGTGACGAAGTCGCCCAGCAGCAGCGGCGTATCCTGCTCGAACCCACGGCCGCGCAGGGGATGGGCCATGACTGTTCCGGCCAGATCGGCGCCCTTCAGGACGGCCAGGACGGAGTGGGCGACGATGCCGGTGTCCTTCAGAACCGCTTGCAGCAGGGCTTCGGCGATGACGATCTTCTCCCCGGGCACGGCCAGGGAGCCTTCGGCGACCTCATCGACCCGGATGACGGCGTAGTCGAACTCCGCCCCCGCGGCGACGGCGCGGTTGCCCGGCATGGTCCAGGGCGTGGTGGTCCAGATCGCGACCGCCGCGCCGTCCAGCGCCGGGTTGGATGCCTTGGTGACCGGAAAGCGGACCCAGATGGTGGTGGAGGTATGATCGTAGTACTCGATCTCCGCCTCGGCCAACGCGGTCTTTTCGACGGGCGACCACATCACCGGGCGCAGGCCGCGATACAGCGCGCCGTTCAGCAGGAACTTGCAGATTTCGCCGACGATGGCGGATTCAGACGGCAGGTCCATGGTGGCATAGCGGTCCCGCCACGCGCCTTCGACGCCCAGACGGCGGAACTCCTTCGCCTGAACCCCCATCCAATGGTCGGCGTATGCCCTGCATTCCGCCCGGAAATCCAGGATGGGGACGGCGTCCTTGTCCTGCTTCTTGGCGCGGTATTGCTCCTCGATCTTCCACTCGATCGGCAGGCCGTGGCAGTCCCAGCCGGGGATGTAGTTGGCGTCGTAGCCGGCCATCTGGCGCGTGCGGTTGACGACGTCCTTCAGGATCTTGTTCAGCGCGGTGCCGATGTGCAGGTGTCCGTTCGCATACGGGGGACCATCGTGCAGGATGAACAACGGCCGGCCGGCGGAGGATTCGCGGATCTTGCTCCACAAATCCATCGCCTCCCACTTCGCGAGAATCAGCGGCTCTTTCTTCGGCAGGTCCCCCCGCATGGGGAAACTGGTCTGCGGCAGAAAGACCGTGTCTCGGTAGTCGCGCGGGGCGTCGGTGACGGCGTCGTTCATAGCGGTTCCGTGAGGCAAGGGGCCGGGTCGTGTATCCAAGCCGCCAGCCTATACACGGATGCGCCCCGCCAAGCCATGCCGAACGCGGGAAGGTGAGCGTTGCGCCCTCTGTGTCAGCGCGTCTTCGGCATTTCGAACCCGGCGTCGCGTTCCACGTACTTCACGATCTCGGTCAAATCCTGTTTGGCGGCGCCCTGGTGCATCGCGTGCTTGAAGACCAACCGAGCCGCCTGACAGACCCACATCGGCACACCGAGGTCCTCGCCCTGGGCGATGGCAAGGTCGATGTCCTTCATCAGGATGTGCATCTCGGCGCCGAAATCGAAGCTGCGGGTCAGAACGGCGGTGGGAAACTTCGCCTCCGTCGCGCTGTTCCGCCCGCTGCCGGCGTTGATCGCGGTCAACATCACTTCAGGGTCCAGGCCACCTTTGGCGCCCATGACGAACGCCTCGGCCGTCGCGGCCAGGGACACCGCGGCGAGGATGTTGTTGGTCAGCTTCAACACCTGCGCCGCGCCCGGCTTGTCCCCCGCGACCGTCAGGGTCCGGCCCCACCGGGAGATCATCGGCCGGATCCGCTCCACCGCCGCCGGATCGCCGGACACCATCACCGACAGCGTCCCGGCCCTCGCACCCGGCGGCCCGCCGGAGATCGGGCAGTCCACCACCGTGACGCCCCGCTGCGCCATCGCCTGCTCGATCTCCTTCACGAACGGCACGCCGACGGTGCATGTGTTGACCAGCAGGTTCATCGCCCCGCCCTGGACAAGACCATCCGCCCCCAGTGCCACCGCCCGGAAGGCGGCCAGGGTGGGCAGCGAGACAAAGACGATCTCGCATTGGTCGGCGAGGTCTTTTGGCGAGGTGGCGCGCCGAACCTGACGCTCCAGCAGCGGCCGCATCGCCGCTTCGTCGATGTCGTAAACCGTCAGGCTGTGTCCGCCATCCAGCAGCTTGCCGGCCATGGGCAAACCCATGTTGCCGACACCCAGAAATCCTGCCTCCATCGCGCTTCGCTCCTGTCTTGTTGGGGTTCAGTTGGCCAGCGGCACCGTCCAGGAATCGTAGCCGTACACCCAGTCGGCATCGTGCGGCTCCTTCAGCCAGGTGTTTTGGGCCGAGGTCTGCTGGATCCGGGACGTGCGCGGCTTGCGGGTCGCCTCATACCGCAGCAGGGCATCGTGCAGCCCGTCGCGGGCAACGCCGGCAAGGCACCGCGACAGGATTGCCCCATCCTCGATGGATGTGGAGGCGCCCTGCGCCATGTACGGCGTCATCGGGTGGCAGGCATCGCCCAACAGGGCGACATTGCCCTCGACCCAATGGGATAACGGGTCACGCTCGACCAGCGCCCACTTATGAACATCCGGGCAGGCCGCCAGGATCGCGCGCACCTGAGGATGGAACGTGTCGTACGCGGCCCGCAGCGTGGTCAGGTCGCCTTTCGCCGACCAGGATTCCACGTCGAACTCCGGCTCTGGCGTGCTGGTGACGAAATACAGTTCGTCGCGGCGGGGATTGACGAAATAGCTGACGATGTGGCGATCCGGCCCCCACCATTTGACGCAGCCATAAGGCGTGAGGCCGCCCAGCAGCGACACCGGGAAGACCGTGCGATAGGCGACGCGGCCGGTGAAGCGCGGGGCCTCCTGCCCATGCATGAAGGTTCGCACCACCGAATGCACCCCATCGGCGCCGATTACCGCGTCCGCCCGGGCGGTTTCGCCATTGGTGAAGGCCATTTTTACCGAACCGTCGGCGGCGTTCTCGATCCCGGCCAGCTTGTGGTTCAGGCGGACGATGCCGGATGGCACCGCTTCGGTCAGCATCGCGTGCAGGTCGCCGCGATGCATCAGGAAGTACGGCACGCCATGGCGATCCAGCACCGACTGGCCGTATGGCTGGGAGTTGGTCAGTTTGCCGGTGTCGAAGTCGCGGGAATCGTTCGTCTCGGGCTGAAACGCGCTGGCCAGCAGCTTGTCCTTCAGGCCCAGCGCATACAGCACCCGGATGGAGTTCGGCGCCTGCTGGATACCGGCGCCCAGGCGGGTGAAACCCCGGGCCTGTTCGTAGATGTCAACCTCGATGCCGACGCGACGCAGGCAGGCGGCGGCGGTCAGGCCGCCGATTCCGGCGCCGATAATGGCGACTTTCAGGGGGCGTTCAGCCATTCGTATCCTCCATTTTGGAGGAGATGGTGTCGGGTTTCCCGGCAAGCGGCAAGCGGCAGCCGGGGTTACTCCGCGACCACGACACCGGTCGCGGTCGTGGCATTGAACTCACCGGCAAAGGGGTATCGCCCCGGGCTCAGCGGGCGAAGCCTGATGATCGCGTAATGACCCGCGGCAACGATCTTTTCGACCTTGAGTGCGGACGAGTCGAATTCCTCCGCTGTGGAATCCTGGTTGGTCACGACCAGGATAGCGGGCTTCCCGGCTGGGACATGAATTTCGGCCGGATCGAACCGGTGATCTTGCAGACTGACGGCGATCCGAACCGAATCCTCGGCGCGCGCGGCGCCGACGGGGCATGCGCCGGCGATGAGAAGGACAAGGCACGCGGCGGCGGCGGGGCGTGGTGCGTAAGGGCTCATTGGTTCTCCTGCATGGCTGGTTGGGCTCATTCGATATATCAAGAATGATTCTCATTCGCTACTGCTATTGCGAATCATTCGCATTGATGCATACACTCGTGGCAGCAGCCAGGAGTCAGATCGAGTGCGGGTAAAACGAAACCTGAAGCGAATCAGCCAGCCAGCGAGCGCGCCCCGCCGGATGCCGCTCGCCCCGATCCTGGCGGCTTGCCTGATCGCCAGCGGCTCGGTTCAGATCGCCATAGCGGCGCCTCCTCTGCTGGCGCCACCCACCGAGGAGGATTTTCAAGCCGCCGCCAACGGCACCTCCGGGTCGTTTACCGACACGCTTGCCAAGACCAACCTGCTCTTGGGCAACATGGGGGGGCTTCGCACCCAACTCAGCCAATACGGCATGTCGCTGGCGATCTCCGAAACCAGCGAAACAATAGGGAACCTCACAGGCGGGACGAAGACCGGCGCGGCCTACGACGGCCTGACTCAGATGCTCTTGCAGCTCGACACCGCGCGGGCGTTCGGGCTGCGCGGCGGTCTGGTGAACGTCAGCGCGTTGTGGATCCACGGCAGCAATCTCAGCGCCGCCAATCTACAAACCATCCAGACCGCCAGTGGGATCGAGGCGGATCGTTCCCTCCGTCTTTGGGAAGTCTGGTACCAGCAGAAATTCCTGGAGGACGACCGTCTGGACATCCGTGCCGGCCAGCAGAGCCTGGACCAGGAGTTCATGGTCAGTCAGAACGCCAGCTACTTCGTCAACACTATGTTCGGCTGGCCGGTGGTGCCGTCGTACGATCTGCCCGGCGGCGGACCGGCTTATCCGCTGTCCGCCCCGGGCATTCGGCTCAGGTGGCGACCGGTCGATCCTGTCACCCTGCTGCTGGGTGTGTTCAGCGGCAGCCCGTCCCCTGGCAACGTCGGCGATCCGCAAGCCCTGAACCCATCGGGCGTCAGCTTCCCGGTCAATCGTGGCGTCATGGTGATCGGGGAGGTTCAATACAGCTTCCCATCTCTCGGTTCCATGATTTCCGCCGACGAACCCGAACCCCTCGCCCGAACCTACAAGTTCGGCTTTTGGTACAATTCGGAGAACTTCGCCGATCAGTTCTACGACAATACCGGCCTGTCGCTCGCCAGTCCGTCCAGTAACGGCGTGCCGGCGAACCACCATGGCGATTTCAGCGTCTATGCCGTCGCCGACCAGTTGGTCTGGGTGGACCCGCATGAGGGCGACCGAACCGTCAATGTGTTCGGCCGCGTGACCGCTGCCCCGCAGGCGGATCGCAACCTGATTACCTTGGGCGTCAATGCTGGGTTAACCGTCCACGAGCCGTTCATGCATCGCGACAGCGACACGTTCGGCCTGGCCATGGGTTTCGCCAAGGTCAGCGGCAGCGCGGCGGCATTGGATGGGTCGCGGGCCTATTACACAGGCACCTATGTCCCGGTACGCGGCAGCGAAACATTCATCGAGGCCACCTATCAATATCAGGCGACATCCTGGTGGCAGATCCAGCCGGACGTTCAGTACGTCTTCACGCCCGGCGGCGGCCTGGCCAACCCGAACGACCCCGGGAAACGGATCGGCAACGAGCTGATCATGGGCGTGCGTACCAATATCCTGTTCTAAGGCATTCGGCAATGAATCCACTGTTTCCAAAAGACCGACGTAGAAACCCACCAGCCAGGACACCGGCCTCGGTCCCGGATACGCCGCACCGGGCGCGGGCGGCGGCCCGGGTGGCGTTGCTGACGATCGCCATGGCGGTCCCCGCCATGGCCGAACAGCCGCGCGGATTCCTGGAAACCGTCAAGCGGCATGTAACCCTGACGTCCACCGTTCCGGAGAATGGCGATCAGAATCCGTATGCGATCGTCGTGGCCCCGGCCGCTGCCGGCAAAATTCAAAAGGACGATGTCCTGATAGACAACTTCAACGACATATCGAATCTGCAAGGTCTTGGCACCACCATCGTCGATTACAACCCGACGGCCAAACAGACGACGCTTTTCGCCGCGCTGCCACGGCATCTTCCGCAGTGTCCCGGAGGTGTCGGGCTGACCACGGCGATGGCGATGCTGAAAAGCGGGTGGATCGTCGTTGGCAGCGCACCCAGCAACGATGGCACCACCAGAACCAGGGGCGATGGCTGCCTGCTGCTGCTGGATGCGAACGGTCAACTGGTGGACACCTGGACCGGTCCCGACATCGACGACCCCTGGGGCAACATGGCGGTCATCGACAACGGCAGCAGCGCCACATTGTTTGTCAGCATGGTTGGATTCGGCATACCGGCACCATCGGTACGCGACCCCGACACGGGCTTTCCGGTCACGTTGCATAAAGCGACAGTGCTGCGGATCGAACTGACAATCCCGCCAGGCAAGCCGCCAACCATCGAACGCAAGACGGTGGTCGGCGACGGGTTCGCCCATCGAGCCGATAAAAGCAGCTATCTGATCGGGCCAACCGGCCTCGCGATCGCATCGGACGGGGTGCTTTATGTCTCCGATGCGCTGGAAAACCGGATCGTGGCGATCCCGGATGCCCCCACGCGCGCGACCAGCGCCGGAACGGGTGAGGAAATCACCAGAGGCGGTCTGCTCAACCGGCCGCTGTCGTTGATCATCGCGCCCAACGGGCACCTGCTGTCGTGCAATGGGTTGAACGGGCAGGTGGTGGAAATCGATCCCACCGCGCGCAAGCAAATCTATGCGCAGTGGATCGATGCCAATCAGGCGCAGTCGCCGCCCGGCAACGGCAACCTGTTCGGCATGGCCATCAGGCCGGACGGCAAGGCGTTTTATTATGTCGCAGATGACATGAATACCGTGATGGAGTCACGATGACCTCCCGCCGGGGTTTTCTCGGTGCCGCTGGCGGGCTGTTAGCCGCCGCCGGCACCGTTGCACGTGCCGCATCGAACCAGCCCGTCGCGGGAACCGAGGCTTTCTTCGGCCCGCATCAGGCCGGAATCGTCACACCGCAACAGTCGCATTGCTTCTTCGCGGCGTTCGACCTGACGACGGACAAGCGCGATGACGTCATAGCCATGCTGGCCGCCTGGACCCATGCCGCCAATCGCCTGAGCGAGGGCAAGACTGCCCTTCCATTGGGCGACGATGCGCGGGTTCCGGCGCCGGACGCCGCCGACGCGCTGGGGCTGGCACCCGCCCGGTTGACCCTGACGTTCGGTTTCGGGCCGGGATTGTTCATCAAGGATGGCAAGGACCGGTATGGCCTGGTCGCATCCCGCCCGCCGGAACTGGCCGATTTGCCGCGGTTCAACGGCGATCAACTGATCCCGGCGAAGACCGGCGGCGACCTCTGCATCCAGGCCTGCGCCGACGACCCGCAGGTCGTCTTTCACGCCATTCGCGAGCTTGCCCGGTTGTCCTACGATTCGGCCGAGTTGCGCTGGGTGCAAACCGGGTTCATCTCGAAACCCGGCGACGGATCGACCCCGCGCAATATGATGGGGTTCAAGGATGGCACCCAACGCCCGGCGGACATCGACAAATCGGTCTGGGCCGGCAACGGCGCCCCCGCCTGGATGCGGGGCGGCACCTATCTGGTCGTTCGCCGCATTCGCATGGCGTTGGAGCATTGGGACCGCACAAAGGTGTCGTTCCAGGAGGAAACCATGGGGCGTCACAAATACTCCGGCGCCCCGTTGGGTTTGCAGAATGAGTTCGAACCGCTGGGCCTGGATCGCAACGACAAGGACGAAAACCCGGTCATCGCCGAAAACGCCCATGTGCGCCTGGCCAACGCGGACCGGAATGGCAGCGCCGATATACTGCGCCGCGGTTATTCCTATAACGACGGGGCCAACTTCGTCGCGGAGCGTTGGCCACCCTGGCGCCAGGGCATGGAATACGATGCCGGGCTGCTGTTCATTTGCTTCCAGGCCGATCCGCGGACGGCTTTTGTCGAACTGTTCGGGAAAATGGCGAAGTTCGATATGCTGAACCAGTTCACGACACATACGGGCAGCGGGCTGTTTGCCTGCCCGGGCGGCATTCAACCGGGGGAATACATCGGTCAACGTCTGTTCGAAAAAATCTGACACATTGGCGGGGCGGACATGGCCTTAACGATCCGTTAA
>JAJZEV010000147.1 GCA_021805665.1 Pseudomonadota bacterium | reverse complement strand
CCCGACGAAGCACCAGGGGTCTAATGAGTCGTTTTTGTGCGTGGTGAAGGGCGGAAAGTGGGAGGTCGTGGAAAAACAGCCTCTGGGGTACTAAGGAAACCTCTCGGCCGATGCCGTGACAGGCTACCGGTCGCCGGCTTTTTCTTCTGCCAGCCATTCGGTTGCCGCGTGATCCGCCCCAGACGGCAAGGGTTCGGATGGGGCGCGTATCCAGGACAGGATATCGCCGATCGGCGCTTCACGGTCTTTGTCGCGCAGCAGCAGATGGTAGCCGTTCGGGTAGAACGCGCGCTCTGAGTCTAAGGGCAAAGCCTCCCAGGTCGCTGCCGTCGCTCTGGCGGGAACCAGTTCGTCATGTCCGCCATACAGGAACAGCGCCCGGGCATCGAAGTGCGGAGCAGCGGCCAGAGCTTGGTCCATCAGATCGACCAGGCCCTTGATTGCATCGACCCGGGTGGCATGGATCGTCAGCGGATCGGTGGACAGGCGCACCAGGGCCTGACGGTTATCGCTGGCGGTGACCTTCACCAGGCCGCCGCCGGTAAGCTTCATGGCGGGCACGGTATGGTTGGCAACCCACAGGCTTGCGCGCATAAAGACGTTCATCTTGTCCCGCCCCCAGACGGCCGGGGCGATCAATACATACCCGTCCACCGACGGCGGATCGGGCTGGGTGGCCAGCACCATCAGGGCGGCGGCGCCCATGCTCTCGGCCATTAGGATCAGTTTGGTATGCGGATAGCGCGCGCGCAGCAGCCCGACCATGGCGCGGGTGTCGGACGTGAACCCCTCGGTGCCTGGCCACAGGCCTCGGCTCGGCGTCGCGCCGAAGCCGCGCTGGTCGGGGGCGAACACGGCCATACCGGCGGCGGCGAAATTGGGTGCTGGATACTCCCACGCGTCGCGGCTGTCGTTCATGCCGTGCAGCGCCACCACGATCGCGGTCGGCGTGCCTTTGGGCAGCCAGACCCGATAGGGCAGCGCGGTTCCGTCGGGCATGGTGAAAAATCCGGCGGTTTCCGGCGGCTCACCCCTAACCGCGCCGGTCGGCATGTCCGGTGCAACGCAACCAGCAAGCCACATCGCAGCCAGCAAAACGGCGGTCAAACGGCGCATAGCGGGAGGATGGTTGAAAGCATTCGCCGCATCGCTATCATTACTCCGCTTCCCAGACCAGTCAGAGGATCACAATGCCGGACGGCGCCGCCCAGACGACACCTTCAACGGTGACACCGACCGAGATCGTTCATGTGGACTCCCGCACTGTCGCCTGCGATGGCGGCGACGGTGCCCTGGGCCACCCGAGGGTCTTTTTGCGCATTCCTGGAGAACAGGCGATGTGCCCGTATTGCTCACGTTTGTACGTCCTGAACCCGGGAGCTGACCACGCCAGCGGACATTGAAATCGGGACGGATGTCGCCCCGGAGGCTGAAGCCAAGAAACCCCACCTGATCCTGATCGACGGATCGGGGTTCATCTTTCGCGCGTTCCACGCCTTGCCACCGATGACGCGGCCGGACGGGACGCCGGTGAACGCGGTGTTCGGCTTCACCAACATGCTGGCCAAGCTGCTGAAAGAGCATGTCGGCACCCACATCGCCGTGATCTTCGACGCCGGGCGCCTGACGTTCCGCAACCGTTTGTACGATGCCTACAAAGCGCATCGTCCTCCGGCGCCCGAGGAGCTGATTCCTCAGTTCGCGCTGGTGCGCGAGGCGACCGAGGCTTTCGGCGTGCCGGGGATCGAGCTGCCGGATTGGGAAGCGGACGACCTGATCGCGGCCTATTGCCGGGCGGCAACGCAGGCCGGCTGGAAGGCGACGATCGTGTCGTCCGACAAGGACCTGATGCAGTTGATCCGTCCCGGCGTGGATATGCTGGACCCGATCAAACAGAAGCCGATCGGTCCGGTGGAGGTGATGGAAAAATTCGGCGTCACCCCCGGCAAGATGATCGAGGTTCAGGCGCTGATCGGCGACTCGACCGACAACGTGCCGGGCGTGCCGGGGATCGGGCCGAAGGGCGCGGCCCAGTTGATCAACGAGTTTGGCGATGTGGAGGCGGTGCTGGCCGCCGCGCCCGGGATGAAGCCCTCCAAGCGGAGGGACATGCTGATCGAGCATGCCGACAAGGCCCGGATCTCCCGCCAATTGGTGCTGCTGCGCGAGGATACGCCGCTGCCGCAGCCGATCGAGGCGTTGGCGCAACGCGACGCCGATCAGCCGGCTTTGGTGGCGTGGCTGCTGAAGCAGGGGTTCCGCAGTACCGTGGCACGTCTGGGCCTGGACGCGCCGGCCACCTCCCCAGTTGCGGCGAAGCCGGTGGTGCAGCCCGATCTGGGACTGACGCCGCCGATCGTGTCCGGCTTCGGTCCTTATGTCAGCGTCACCTCAGGCGAGGCGTTGCGGGTTTGGGTGGCGGAGGCCGTCGCGGCTGGATACGTCGGTATGGACACGGAAACCGATGCGCTGGATGCGATGCGCGCCCGATTGATCGGATTGTCGCTGGCCACGGCGGCGGGGCGCGCCTGCTATGTGCCACTGGCGCACGAGGTTCTTGGCGAACAGATGAAGCTGGCGGAGGCCATCGAGATCCTGGAGCCGATGCTGACCGACCCGTCTGTGCTGAAGATTTTCCAGAATGCCAAGTTCGATATGATGGTGCTGTCGCGGGCCGGGTTCCCGATGCCCACCCCGGTGGACGACACGATGCTGATCTCCTACGCGCAGGAGGCCGGGTTGCACGGGCACGGGCTGGACGAGCTGTCGCAGCTTCATCTCGGCCACACGCCAATCAGCTATGATGAGGTCACCGGCACGGGGCGCAGCCGGGTGCCGTTCCAGCAGGTGCAGATCGACCGCGCCACCGCCTATGCCGCAGAGGATGCGGACGTGGCGCTGCGGCTGTGGGATGCATTGAAGCCGCGTCTGCGGATCAATGGCGGGCTGGCGTTGTATGAGCAGGTGGAGCGCCGGCTGGTGCCGATCCTGCTGGAGATGGAGCGCGCGGGCGTGAAGGTCGATGCCGACGACCTGAAGCGGATGTCGGTCGATTTCGGCGAGCGGATGGCGGTGATGGAGGTGGATTGCCACCGTCTGGCCGGGCACCCGTTCAACCCGGGCAGCCCCAAGCAGTTGGGCGAGGTTCTGTTCGATGAGCATAAGCTTCCCGGCGGCAAGCGGATGAAGACCGGCGCTTGGGGGACGGATTCCTCGGTGCTGCAAGGTCTGTCGGATCAGGGGCACGAACTGCCGGCGCGGATTCTGGAATGGCGGCAGTTGGCAAAGTTGAAATCGACTTACGCGGATTCGTTGCTGACCGATATCAATCCTGACACCGGGCGGGTGCATACGTCTTTCGCGATGGCGATCGCCTCGACCGGGCGGCTGTCCTCGACCGACCCGAATTTGCAGAATATTCCTATCCGCACGGACGAGGGCAGCCGCATCCGCAAGGCTTTCATCGCGGAACCGGGCCATGTTCTGGTCAGCGCGGATTACTCGCAGATCGAGTTGCGGCTATTGGCGCATGTCGCCGATCTGCCCGTGCTGCGGGAGAGCTTCGCCAACGGCGAAGATATTCACGCGCGCACCGCCAGCGAGGTATTCGGCATCCCGATGGCGGGCATGGACCCGATGACGCGCCGCCGAGCGAAGGCGATAAACTTCGGCATTATCTATGGAATTTCGGGGTTCGGTCTGGCGCGGCAGTTGGGAATTTCTCCGGGCGAGGCGAAGGGATATATTGATCGTTACTTTGAGCGCTATCCCGGAATACGCACCTACATGGACCGAACAAAGGACGAGGCTCGGAACAAGGGGTACGTGATGTCGCCGTTCGGGCGGCGTTGCTGGGTGCCGGGCATTGCCGACAAGAACGGTGCCAGGCGTGCCTATGCGGAGCGGCAGGCGATCAATGCGCCGCTGCAGGGCGGCGCCGCGGATATCATCAAGCGCGCGATGGTCCGGTTGCCGGCGGTGCTGAAGGCGTTGGGGCTGACATCACGCATGCTGTTGCAGGTGCATGACGAATTGCTGTTCGAGGCACCAGTCGAAGAAGCCGAAACGCTGGCAAGCGTGGTCAAGCGGGCGATGGAAAGCGCCGCGGTGCTGTCGGTGCCGTTGGTGGTCGAGACCGGGATCGGCAAGACCTGGGCGGCAGCGCATTAGAATACGCTCAAGAATTACCGCTCTGGTCTGGCCGGCGCTTCATGATGTAGGCCCATTGTGGATGCCAGACGTCGCTTTCGATGTCCAGCGTAGCCCTCTCGACATCGGTGACCTTGATACCCTTGGCATAGGTTTTCGCGTCTAGCAGTCCTGTCGGACTCGGGATGTTGACTGATTGTTTATGTCGGCGGTCCTTCGCAGGGGCACCGTCACATGTCGAGTCACGTCACATTTGGCCCCAGGATTGCCCGTACCAAATGTCGGCACGATGCACGAGACCCATTTTCAGGGTCCACCTCACAGTGCCACAAATGTCCGGCGGCATCGACGGGCGCGCCGTCCGGTGTCACACTTTTGGCTATGATCATCCGCTCCCAAAACGGCCCCTCGACCGTCAGCCTGCTGCGGTCGATGCCGATGTGGCCGCTGGCCGCCACCCTGGCCGTGCAGACCCTGGCGACCATGACGCTGTATTCGCTGCCCGCCGTGGCGCCCGAGGTCGCGCGCGACCTGCATGTCCCGGGCACCCTCGTCGGCAGTTTCGTTGCCATGGCCTATGGAGTCGGCATCGTCTCCGCCTTGATCTCCCCCGGCATGGTGCGCCGCTACGGCGGTGTCAGGGCCACCCAGGCTGTCCTGCTGGGGGCAGCCGGCATGGTAGTGTTCGCCACCTTCGGATCCGGAGTCGGCGGCCTTGCACTGGCGGTCTTCGTCCTTGGGCTGGGCTACGGAGCCGCCGCCCCGGCCAGCACCCATTTGCTGGTTCCGCAAACGCCCCAGCCGGTGTTCAACCTGGTCATGTCGCTGCGTCAGATCGGCGTGCCGCTGGGCGGGGTGCTGGCGGCGCTGATCCTGCCGCCGCTGTCCCTGTTCATCGGCTGGCGCGGGGCGCTGCTCACCGAACTCCTGCCTATCCTGGCGCTGATCGCTGCCATGCAAATCCCACGCGCACGCTGGGATGCGGATCGGGAGCCCGGGCGCCGCGTGTTCGGCAAGGCGCTGCTGCAACCGTTCTCACTGCTGCGGGAATCCCGTTTTCGCCGGCTGTCGGTCGCGGCCTTCATCTATGCCGGTCTTGCGTTGTGCCTGATTGCGTTCATGACCGTCCAGCTAACGACCGTCGTCGGACTGACCCTGGTGCAGGCGGGCCAGATCCTTGCCGCCTACCAGATCGCAGGGTCTGTCAGCCGCCCGATCTGGGGCTGGATCGCGGATCGCTGGCTGACACCGACGCAAACGCTGGCGGTGCATGGCGTCGGCATGGCCGCGGCCTCGGTGCTGACCGGCTTGTATGCGCCGGGGTGGCCGGTCTGGGCGATCACCGCGAACGCCGTTCTGGCCGGCTGCACCGCAGGCGGCTACACGGGCGTCGGCTACGCGGAATACGCGGCTTTGGGCGGCGCCCGCCGTACCGAGGCAACCGGCCTGGGCACCGCGATCTTCTTCGCCGGCGGTATGGTAACCCCTCCGATCTTCGGTGCCGCCGTCACCGCGTTGGGCGGGTATTTGGACACCTATCTGGTCGGCGCGGCGTGTGCATTTGTCGGCGCCGCGTTGCTGGTCTGGCCGGTATCCAAGCGGCGCCAGGACGCCAGAGGGGCTGCTACCCCGGGCTCTGCGCCGCTGCCAAAACCTCATCCGCGTGGCCGGTAACGCTGACCTTGCGCCAGACCTTGGCGATCTTGCCATCGGCCCCGATCAGGAATGTCGTCCGCTCGATCCCCATGTACTTCTTGCCGTACATCGATTTCTCCACCCATGCGCCATACCGCTCGGCCACCGCGTGTTCTTCGTCCGAGGCCAGCGGAAATGTCAGCCCGTATTTCGCCGCGAACTTCTCGATGGGCTTCATTTTGTCGGGCGATACGCCGATCACATCGATCCCGATGCCGGAGAAGGCCGGCAATCCCGACTGAAATGCGCAGGCTTCCTTGGTGCAACCAGGGGTGTCGGCCTTCGGGTAGAAATACAGGATGAAGGGTTTACCCTTCATCCCGGACAGGCTGACCGTGCGGCCGCCGGTCGCCGGCATTTCGAAATCAGGCGCGATCTCTCCCTCCGCGACGCTCATCTGTGCTGTTTCCCTGGTTGAAGTACGGATCGGCTATAACAAAGGACGTTTTGTCCATCTGTCCAGGGGTCCCCCGGACGCCGCATGCCGGCCGGTCCGTTATCGTGGCCGCAGGCTCTTCCCCCGCAGCACCGTCAAAGTCCGCAGGACGCGCCCGTCCAGAACCACCGAGACCGGCGGCAGGACCTCGACCGAGGCAAACCAGGTTTTCGCTTCGTCCACCGAGCGTGGAGAGGGATCGAGCGCGAGGACGATCGCATCCTGGCCGGCAAACGTCCGAACCGGATATGCGAAGCCAAGCTGGCGCGAATCGACATTCAGGCACAGCATCGTCGCGTCCGGCCCCAGCGCGTACCCGATCTTCCCCGCATCCCGCCAGTTCAGCGCCGCGACCACCGCGCCCGGCGGCAGCAATCCCCGCTCCCGCAACTCATCCCGCACCGATGTCCAGTCCAACCCTTCCGCGGTTGGGTCGGTTCGCATCACCGCGGCAAGACGCCCGCCCAGCCAGTCGAACTGGATCTGTGTCGCCACGACCGCCGCCGCCGCCAGCACCAACGCCGCGGACCCCGCCATCAGCCGCCGCATCCAAACCCACTCCTGCCTACCGGCGATCCGCGCACCCAGCAGCGGGAACAGCATCAAGTAGCCGGGCGCGGCCCAATGGTAGAGAATCCGCTGGCTGGACCATGCCGAGATCAATGCGAACACGGCGATGGGCGGCAACGCCAGACAGCTCAGCAGGCGATGCCGCCACGCAGCCTGGCGCCGGAATCCCTGAACCAGCAGACCCATCGCCGGCAACCAGATCCAGGGGAGCACGAACAGCGCCTCGCCCCCCAGCGTTTGTAACGGCATCCACGGCCGGAACCGGAACCCCAGCGCCCGGTCGGCCTGGAACGCGAACGACGCCCATCCGTGGGTCGCATTCCAGATCGCTACCGGCGAGAACACGAGAACCGCCAGGATGGCCGCCAGATACGGGTGCGGCCGCCGCAACCAGTGCCGATGAACGGGCTCGGCCACCAAATACAGAAATGCCCCCGCGATGGTCAGCACGGCCGAGTATTTGGAAAACAGCGCCAGTCCGGAACAAACCCCCGCTGCTGCCCACCAGCCCGCCGCCCGCCGCCCGCTGGCTGGCAACGCGTACAGCAGGCAGAGCGCGGCCCCCAGTAATGCCGCATCCAACGGCCCATCCGGCAGCACCCAGTCCGCCGCGGTGACCCCGAATACCGGTGACACATTCAGCGCGGCAGCCGCCCAATAGCCTGCCCGCTGGCCGGCTATGACGCAGCCGATCCGCCAGACCAGGAATTGCGACAGGGCGAACAGCAGGATGAACGGCAGCCGCACCGCGAGGGGCGCCTCGGTCCCCAGCAGATACGCGGCTCCCCTGGACAGCCACCAACTCGCCGGCGGATGATCGAAATACCCGAGACTCAGCACCCGTCCGGCCGTCACCATATAGCTCTCATCGACGCCAAGCCCGGTTGTCGCGGCGAACGCCAGCCGGATCAGTGTCGTGACGGCGATCAGCCGAAGGATTGGAGACAATTTCATGGAGTGCGGTTGCTTCTGTTGCCTGCAGACATTCACGGCTTCCGAGGTTATCGACTGGATCGACGACGGCGATACGCCTCTATGCCCGTTCTGCGGCATCGCCGCCGTATTGCCGGGGGTGACAGACCTGGTGCGGTTGTTCAGGTTGCGCGAACAGCGTTTCGGCCCCGCTACCGACGCTAAGCCCGCGGACTTGGAGGGTTAGGGACTGTTGCGCAGCCCCTACGCCTGCCAATGCACCCACCGGCCCTGCCATCATGAGATGCCGACGAACGGGACGGAAAACCGATCAGGCGCCGATAACCCGTTGGGTCTGAATGCCCAACCCTTCGATGCCCAAACGCATCACGTCGCCAACCTTTAGAAATACCGGCGTCGGCTTCACGCCCACGCCCACTCCGGGAGGCGTTCCGGTGGCGATCACGTCGCCAGGATGCAGCGTGATGAAATGGCTAACGTAGCTGACCAGCTTCCGCACGCCGAAAATCATCGTCTGGGTGGACCCGTCCTGGAACCGCTTGCCGTTCACTTCTGTCCACAACGGCAGGTCCTGCGGGTCGCTGACCTCATCTTTCGTCACCATCCAAGGGCCGGTCGGGCCGAACGTGTCGCAGCCCTTGCCCTTATCCCAGGTACCGCCGCGCTCCATCTGATATTCGCGCTCGCTGACGTCGTTGCAGACGCAGTAGCCGGCGACATAGTCCATGGATTCGTTCTCGGGCACATAGCGGGCCGTCCTGCCGATCACGACGCCCAGTTCCACTTCCCAGTCCATTTTAACCGAACCGCGCGGCAGTTTCACATCGTCGTTCGGGCCGCTGAACGCGCTCAGCGACTTCATGAACACGATCGGTTCCTTCGGGATCGGATTGCCGGTTTCCGCAGCATGGTCGGCATAGTTCAGCCCGATGCAGACATAGTTCACCGGACGTGCCACGCACGGGCCGATGCGCGGGTTGCCTTCTACCTTCGGCAGCTTCGTTACATCTACGCCGGCCAGCATCGCCAGCGATGCATCGGACAGCGCGAACCCGTCGATATCGCGAACCAGCGCACTCAGGTCGCGGATCGACCCATCGTTGGCAAACAGACCGGGCTTTTCGGCCCCGGCCGGACCGTAGCGCAACAGCTTCATAACAGTCTCCCCCTAAGCGAATTAAAGCGTCAGGCCGCCATCTATAACGATGGATTGGCCCGTAATGAACTGGGCGTCGTCGCCGGCCAGATACACCGCCAGCGCGGCGATTTCCTGCGGAGTCCCTAACCGCCCCATCGGCTGCCGGGCAACAAAGGCGGCCCGCGCGGCATCCATCGACCCGGCGGCGGAGGCGTTGGCGGCAATCCGTTCGCCCAGGCTGGGTGTTTCCACGGTGCCGGGGCACAGGCAGTTGCAGCGGATGCCCCTGGTCACATAGTCGGTGGCGACCGAACGGGTCATGCCGATGACGGCGGCCTTGGATGCACTGTAGATGAAGCGGTTCGGCACGCCCTTCACGCTGGATGCCACCGAGGCCATGTTGACGATCGATCCGCCGCCCCTTTGCAACATGCCAGGCAGGAATGCCCGCATGGTGCGGAACATCGAGCGTGCGTTGAGATCGAATGCCAGTGACCAGTCGTCCTCGGTTGCGTCCATCAGCGTGCCCTGATGCACGAGACCCGCGCAATTGAACAGGATATCGACGGGTCCCGCATCCCTCGCAGCCGCCTCGATCGCCGCGGCGTCCAGCACGTTCAGCGCCATCGTGCGGATCGAGTCCGACTCCAACCCCGCCAGCTTCGCCGGATCGACATCCGTGGCGATAACCCGCGCGCCCGCGGCGGCGAACGCCAGCACGCTCGCTCGGCCGATGCCTTGCCCCGAGGCGGTTACAAACGCTGTTTTACCGGTCAATGATGCCATCGGATCCTTCCTCCGCCGCATCCCCTGACGCAGCGATGTCCGTTTAGGCCATTTCGCCGGCAAGGTCACCCGGTCGGACTGCTCA
>JAJZEV010000125.1:2542-9814 GCA_021805665.1 Pseudomonadota bacterium | reverse complement strand
TGGCGACCAGTTGCCACACGGATGAGCAGTACAATGCCTTCATCCACCGCTATCAGCCTGCCCTTCAGGGCAACGAGCGGGCGATCGACGCCTATTTCCAGCATCGTTACGGCCGGGCGGCGCAAACCGAACACGACCGGTTCGTCACCGACCTGGCCAACGCGATATCCCGCCAGGGCAGCGACCTTGGCGGCGATTTCTGCCCGCGCAACGGCATGATCTTCAACGAAGTGCTGTCGCTGGAGAACCCGTCGGAACTGGCGGACTTCGCGGCCGGCAAGGACCTGATTCCGGCTTCGCTGGATATCTGCGCGCCGATGTCCTCCAGTGCCGCGACGACCCGCAAGGCCGCCGCGAAGAAGAAGTAGTTTCGCCGGGTGTCATGGGGGTGGTCCCGCATGACACCCGTTCGATCGCGCCGGGTTACTCCGCCGCGCGTTTTTGGGCGGCCTGCCGGTCGATTTCGGCCTGGACGGCCGCGCTGGACTGGCCGGTGAATTCCGCGTGGTGGTCGCGGGCATAGCCATAGCTTTCGGTTCGCCATTCCCGCGACGCCTGGAAATGCGGATGAACATAGCGGGCCATCAATTCGTAATGCCGTTTCGTTTCAGCGAAGTCGGCCCAGTTCTGCGCCAGTTCCAGGATCGCGCCGAACCCGCCCGAACCTTTCTGCAGGCGTTCGATGAAGGCGATCGCGTCGTCGGGGGTGCCGATGCAGGCGGATCCGCTATCGACCATGTACTGGTAGCGGTCGGCGATATCGCCGGGAACGATCGGGAAGGTGGCGACGTCGCGGAAGTAGTCGCAGAACTTGTCCAGCCCGTATCGGACATTCTCGCGCGCCTGTTCGCGGGTTTCGGCGATGTGCATCAGCGTCACCAGGCGCCAGCTTTTGCGGTCGGGCGTATGGCCGTTGGCCTGGCAGGTGTCTGCATACAGCGACCAGTTCTGCCGGTGGTGCGCCAGCGCGTCGTCGCTGGTGCCCCCAATCGACAGCATCCCCAGTCCGTGGCGTCCCGCCGCCAGGGCGCCGGCCGGGGAGCGGGAGGCGGCCACCGCCATTTCCATGCGCGGCTGGGTATAGGGCGGCAGTTGCAGCGCGGCATCGTTCAGATCGAACCAGTCTGTCTTGCGGGTGACGCTTTTGCCGGCCATCAGATCGACGATGACATCCAGCGACTCGTTCATCATCCGGCGCTGGTCGGCCGGGGCGATCCCGATTTTCTTCGCGTCATGCACTAACGATCCCGGACCGACGCCGAACATCGCCCGCCCGCGGGTCTGGTAATCCAACTGGACCATGCGATCCGCGGCGATGAACGGGTTGTGATAGGGCAGGGACACGACGCCGGTGCCCAGGCGGATGTGCTTTGTCCGCTCCGCCGCCGCGGCGATGAACACCTCGGGGCTGCTGATAATTTCGAACCCGCCCGAGTGATGCTCGCCGATCCAGGCTTCGTGGTAGTTCAGCTTGTCGAGGTGCTGGAGCAGTTCCATGTCGCGTTCCAGGGCGAGAACCGGATTCTCGTCCATCGCATGGAAGGGGGCGAGGAAGATGCCGCTGCGAAGGTAGGTCATGGGTGTTTCCTGTATGCTTCCTGGATTGAGGTCTTAACTGCGCCTCGCGGTGGTTTGCCGCAATTCACACATCCAGCCGGTAGCTGTCACCATCGGCGACCAGCCGGCCGGCCGTGGCGCCGGCGAAATGGGTACCGATAATCAGCACCGGGGTGCCAGCCAGACGCTGGAACATTCGGCGGCGGGTTTCGATCCCCTGGTCGTGATCGCTGTCGGCCAGCGTGCTCCATTCCGGATGCGCGATCTGGCAGGGGTGGTGCATGAAGTCGCCGGTGATCATCGCCTGCTCACCCTTGGACTGGATCATCACGCTAACATGGCCGGGTGTGTGACCCAGCGTCGGGATCAGGCTGATTTCGTCGCAGATGCGCTCGCTGGTCTCGACCAGCGTGGCCAGCCCTGCCTCGACGATCGGGGTGACCGAGTCGGCCAGGATATGCGCCATGTCCGGGCGGTCCTTCACCCCGGACCAGTGTTGGTATTCGGTTCGCCCCATCAGATACCGGGCTTTCGGGAAGGTCGGCACCCATTTGCCGTCCACCATCCGGGTGTTCCAGCCGACGTGATCGACATGCAAGTGGGTGCAAAGCACGGTGTCGATAGACTCCGCGGGGAAGCCGGCGGCGGCGAGGTCGGCCAGGAATGGCCCATCGCGGTCGTTCCAGTGCGGAATGCGGCGATCTTTCTTGTCATTGCCCAGGCAGGTATCGACGACGATACGCCGGTCCCTGGTTTCGACGACGAAGCTATGGATGCTCATGCGCAGCCGGCCGTCTTCATCGGCGAAATGCGGGCGCAGCCATGCGATCGGCAGGATCTCCTCCCGCGTCGCCTGCGGCAGCAGGAAGCGGGTGCCTCCGGTCATTTCCAGTTCGACGATCTTGGTGACCGTGACGTCGCCGATGGTCCATTTCATGGTGCGTGCCCCCGTGTTGGCCGCAGTCTAGGACGGTTTGGCGGAGATGTGCCAATAGCCCGGCATTGAACCGGGTGGCCGCTGCGTCATACTGACACCGCTCCGCATCGCCGCTATATCGACAGTTGCCTTACGAAACAGTGAACGTCCCGGGGGATCGACGACCGCATGTCCCAGCCTGCTTTTCAGATGTGTCCGTGCGGCAGCGGGCTGCGCACCGTCCGGTGTTGCGGCATGACCCCGGGCGCGATGCCGCCGCCGGAATCGTCGCGTCATCTTGTGCCGCTGGTGGAACGTGCCGTCATCGCGCACCGCCAGGGTGCCATCGAAACCGCCGAACGCTTGTGCCTGGATGTGCTGGAACTGGCGCCCGACCGGCCCGGCGCGCTGACGGTGCTGTATCAAATCCGTAAGGATCAGGGGAACCACACCGCCGCCGAGGCACTGCTGCGCCGCGTCGTCGCGCTGGACCCGAACAGTTTCGTCGCCACCAACGAATTTGCCCTGCTGCTGCTGGCCAAGGGGGCGATTCAGGAAGCGGAGGTACAAGCCCGCAACGCCATCCGCATCGCACCGCAAAACCCGCAGGCGCACAACCTGATGGGCATGATCCTGACCGAGGCGCAGCGCCCGCGGGCCGGCGAATATCATTACCGTCAGGTGATCGAACTCAGCGGTGCCCGCGATCCGATTCTGCTCGCCAACCTCGCCTGGAACCTGAAGAATCAGGGCCGGATGGAGGAAGGCCGGGCACTGTACACCGAATCCGTCGCCGCCGCGCCGAACATCCGCCAGACCCTGCTGGGGTGGGCGCGTCTGGAGGAAGCCGATCGCAAGTTCGACGCCGCCGCCGAAATCCTGGATCGGATGGAACAGCAATGGCCCAACGATCCCGGCCTGCTGTTATCGCGGGCGGTGCTGCTCGGGCGGATGAAGCGCACGGACGAAGCACTGGCGCTGCTGGACCGGATGGCCGGACAATCCGCCGACGGGGGCCTCGGCCCCAACGAACTGGCCGAAAAAGGCCGCATGCTGGATCAGGTCGGTCGCTACGACGATGCGTTCGCGGCGTTCGCCGAGGGCAAGCGTCTGGCCCGCGAGCTCAGCGGCCACCAGTATATGGATGCCGCCGCGGAAAACCTGATCTCCCGCCTTGACAACTTCTTCACGGCGGGCCGGCTGGCGACCTTGCCGCGCGCCACCGTTCGCACCGACGTGGCACAGCCGATTTTCGTGCTGGGCTTCCCGCGATCCGGCACCACGCTGATCGAACAGACCCTGTCGGCGCATCCGCGCATCGTCGCGGGCGACGAGTTGCCGCTGATCGCCGACCTGACCGGGCTGATGCCCCGTATGTTGAACAGTCCGCTGGGCTATCCGGAGGCATTGGCCGAATTGTGGATGGGCGACCAGCGTGAGGGGTTGGACAATCTGCGCGACTATTACCTGCAAAAAGTGGCGCAGATGGGCATCCTCGCCCCCGGCGCCGCGTGGTTCACCGACAAGATGCCGCTGAACGAAACCCATCTCGGCCTGATCGCGCTGTTGTTCCCACAGGCCCCGCTGATTCATGCGATCCGCCACCCGCTGGATATCATGGTGTCGGCGATGTCGAACCATTTCACCCATGGTATGTTTTGCGCCAGCGCGCTGGAATCCGCTGCCCTGCACTATACCCGTGTGATGGACCTCGTTCAGAAATACCGATCGGAGATGACACTTCGTTACTTGGCGATACGCTACGAGGATATGGTGACCGAGCAGGAATCCACTGTCCGGTCGGTGCTGAATTTTATTGGCGAACCGTTCGATGCCAAATGCCTGCGGTTCCACGAAAACCAGCGCTACGCCCGCACCGCCAGCTATGCCCAGGTGACCGAACGGCTATACGATCGTTCCCGCTTCCGCTACCGCCATTACCTGAAGCATTTGCAACCGGTGATCCCGATCCTGCGGCCGTATATCGAGCGGCTGGGCTATACGGTCGATTGATCGATGGACCCGTCGCCCGTCATTCGCTCCGGCGCGATCATGGTGCCGGTCCCGATCGACGAACTGCTGGCCGTCGCCGCGCACTATGAGCGAACGGGCAAGATGCAGGAAGCCGACCGTCTGTTGAGCCACATTCTGGCGGTCGCGCCCAACCAGCCGGACACGCTGCATCTGTCGGGTGTCGTTGCCTTCCGCCTCGGCCGCCAGCAGGAGGGGCTGGAGAAGATGGAAAAGGCGATCGCATACGGCGTCGATATCGCGCTTTACCTGCGTAATATCTGCGAGGTCTATCGCACGCTCAACCGCCTCGACGACGCCGTCGCGGCTGGACGGCGGGCGTTAGCCCTGGCCCCCAGCGATCCGATGTGCCTGCACAATCTGGCGGTTATCCATTACGAACGGGTGGAAATCGAAGACAGTATAGCCGCCGCCGACCGCGCCCTGACGATGAAGCCGGACATGGCCGGCGCGCATTTCGCCAGGGCGGAGGCGCTGTTGATCAAGGGCGACTGGGAACAAGGCTGGGAAGAATATGAGTGGCGCTTCCAGATCGCCGATGCCGCGCGCATGATGCCGCCGACCGGCAAGCCGCAATGGGACGGCAAGCCATTCGACGGATTGCTGCTGCTGGTGGCCGATCAGGGCTTCGGTGATATCATTCAGTTCAGCCGCTATATCCCTTGGGTGCTGGAACGATGTCCGAACGCGGCGATCGCCGGATCCCGCGAGATGATTCCGGTGCTGCGCCAGTTCCTGCCAGAGGATCGGATTTTCGTCCGGTGGGAGGATTGTCCGGCGTTCGACGCGTTCATCGCCCTATCCGGCCTGCCGCGTCTGCATGGCACGCGGGTCGATCGTGTTCCGGCGCCGGTTCCCTATCTGCACGCGGATCCCGAACGGGTCGCCGCATGGAGAGAACGCCTGCGCCCGCTGGCCCCCGGCAGCTACAAGCGTATCGGCATTGTCTGGGCGGGACGCCCGACGCACAACAACGACCGCCGCCGTTCGGCGACACTCGCGGATTTCGCGCCGCTGGCGGCGTTGCCCGGCGTGGCGCTGGTGTCGCTGCAAAAAGGCCCGCCGGCAGATCAGGCGGGGGCCTATTTCGGACGTGCTCCGCTGATCAATATCGGCGCGGAGGTCCGTGACTATAACGATACGATGGCGCTGCTGGAGTCGCTGGATGCGGTGGTAACGGTCGATACCTCGGTTGGCCACCTGGCTGCGGCGATGGGAAAGCCGACCTGGATTCTGCTGGCGACGTCGCCGGACTGGCGCTGGCTGCTGGGGCGATCGGATACGCCATGGTACCCGACGGTTCGGTTGTTCCGGCAAACCCGGCCGAGGGTCTGGGCCGACGTGTTCCAGGCGGTGGCCGCGGCGCTGGCCGCCCCGGGCGAACCCGACGCGGACTCCGCGATGCCGAAGCGCCAACGCTCGGCTGCCTCGGCCGGCTGACACGAAGTCGCAATTACGCCCCTATGCCGACGCGATCAGTAACCGGCTCGACGCGCGCGGGCGGCCGATCAGTGGCAGCAAATCAGCTAGATCCGGCCCGCTGTCCTCCCCGATCAGCGCCAGCCGCAGCGGCATCAGCAAAGCGTCCCCGGCTAATCCGGTCGCCTGTTCCAACGCCTCGATCCAGGCTGCCCCGACGGTGGTGTCCCACGGCTCCGCCGGCAACAGCGCCTCGGCTTCCCGCAGCAGTGCCCCGGCGCCTTCGATAGCCGGCGGCACGATCGTCCCGGCAACCACGTCCCACCAGCCGCGCGCTTCCTTCAGCAGATCCAGGTGCCCGCGGATTGCCAGCCAGAACGCCTCGGTCGCTCCGCCGGGCAGCCGGTCGGCAACGGACGCGAAATCCATCCCCGCCAGCACCCGGCGGTTGACCGCCAGCATTTCGGCGATGTCGAACCGCGAGGCGGCCAGGTCGGCCAGTTCGAAATCCGCGGTCAACGAGTCCAACGGCGGCACCGAACCGTCCGCCGCGGCGATCCCGGTCATGTAGGCGGCGATGGCGCAGGGTTCCACCCCGTCGTTGCGCAGGCCGCGCAGCGCCAGATTGCCTGCCTTGCGGCCGCCGGGCGCGGTCTTTCCACTGTCGCTCAGTGCCGGTAAATGCGCGAACCGAACGGGCTTTTTGGTTCCGCGCAGCACCTCGAACAACTCGATCTGCACGGCGGTGTTGCCGGCGTTATCCTCGGCGCGGATGATGTGCGTCGTGCCGTAGTCGATATCGTCCACCACGCTGGCCAACACCGGAGAGGGCGTGCCATCCGCCCGCACCAGAATGGGGTCGGATACCGCCGCCAAGGTTGCCTCGCGCGGTCCCAGGATCAGGTCCTGCCATTCCAGCGTCCGCCCGGACAGCTTGAACCGCCAATGCGGCACTTTGCCGCCCGCCTCCGCGTCGATCCGCTGCTTGTCGGTCAGCTTCAGCATCGCCCGGTCGTAGATCGGCGACTGGTGGCGCTTGCGCCGGAATTCCTGCTTCGCCTTCAGCTCTTCCTCGGATTCGAAGCAGGGGTAGATGAACTTGTCCCGCTTCAGACGTTCGATCGTGTCCTGATACAGCGCCAACCGTTCGGATTGCCGGAAGGATGACTGCCAGCCGATCCCGAACCATTGCAAATCCTGCATGATCTGGTCGGCATGAACGCGGCGCCCGCGTTCCGGGTCCAGGTCGTCGATCCGCAGCAGCATCTCGCCATTCCCGCGCCTGGCGAACAGGTAGTTGGCCAGTGCCACGCGCACGCCGCTGACGAACAGATTGCCAGTGGGGGTGG
>JAJZEV010000125.1:0-2189 GCA_021805665.1 Pseudomonadota bacterium | reverse complement strand
GGACGCGCCAGCCGCCGTCGGGGGCAAAAAGGTCGCTCATACAGGCGAGGGTCCGGGAATTGTCTTTTCGGTCATCCCCCAACCTACGGAGACAGATGTGGCGAATCAACGGCACGCGTTGAATCGGTTGAGTCCGGCGGTGCGTTTCCTAAGCCCTTCGGTCCCGCAGCGCCTCCAGGATCGCCCGGGCCAGCGGTGTCTGGCACAGATCCGTCACATCGGTATCCAGCCGGCGGCGCCAGTTTGCCCGTTCCTTGTCGGTGCCGGGCAGGTTCACCGCGACCGTCTCCCCGGCCAGATCGTCGGCCTGCGCCAGCATCAGCAGCGAGGGCGTGGCGGAAACGAACGCATGCACCGCGGCGGCGACCGAAACCGGCATCGGGCCGGCGAGATCGACCTCCTCCGTCAACAGTCCCTCGTCCCTAAGCTGGGCGATCAGTTCGGCCTTTTCCCCCGAACGGGCAGTGTCGGCGTTCGGATCGTCCACCAGTGCCAGTGCCCGCTTCTCCTTGATATCCGCGCCTGTCCACCAGCCAGCCAGGGTCGGCAGATCGTGGGTCGAAACACAGGATGCGGCCAAGCGCCGCCACTCCGCCGGCGGGCGGATATGACCGTCACGACGCTCGAACCACAGCACGCTGTAGGACAGGATGTTTGCCGCGGCCAATGCATCCGACATGCCCTCGGGCACCGTGCCGAGGTCTTCGCCCACCACCAGGCATTTGGCGCGTTGGCTTTGCAGCGCCGTGATGGCCAGCAGGTCCTGCATCGGATACCGCACATACGCCCCGTCGGTTGCCCCCGAACCGTCCGGCACGACGAACAGCCGGCGCAGCCCCATCACATGGTCGATCCGCAGCGCCCCGGCGTGCCGCATGTTGGCGACCAGCAGTTCGTTGAACGCTTCGAAGCCATCCAGGCGCATCGCCACCGGATCGGGCGGCGGCAGGCTCCAGACCTGCCCGGCGGCGGAGAATGGGTCGGGCGGAGCGCCCACCGAGACCCCCCGCATCAGCGTATCCTGCGCCGACCAGGCCTCGGCCCCATCCGGCGCGGCCCCGATCGCGAGGTCGCGGTAGAAGCCGAACGGCAGGCTGTTGCGCGCGGCCTCGCCAAGCTGGGTATCCGCCAGGGTCTGCATGAAGGCATGGAACCGCACGGTCTGGTCGTGCAGCGCCCCGAATGCGGCGACGGCCGGGTTGTTCGGGTGGCGCAGTTCCGACGGCCAGGCGTTCCAGTCCGATGTTCGAAGCACCTCGGCGATGGTTTCGAATGTCGCGAACCGGCGCAGGGCGTCGGGGATATCGGTCTTCGGCACCCCGGCGAACGCCGCCAGCAGCACGGCGCGCTTGCGGTCCCACACCGCCGGATAGTCCACCGGTCCCGCCGGGGAGGGCAGGTCCTGGCCGCCTGGAAAGCCCGACACATCGATATAAATCGGATCCAGAAACCGCCGGTCGGACGGTTGATAGGGGCTGGTTCGGGACCGGTCGTGCGGGAACAGCGCATGCAGCGGGTTCAGCCCGGCCATCGATGCCCCGGCACCGGCCGAGGCGGCGGCGAACCGGGCGAGGGTGCCGAAATCGCCGATGCCCTGATCGCCGCGCGACCGCAGGGCATACAGATGGGCGGCGATCCCGAATCGCCGCTGGCCCCCCGGCAGCCCGTCCGGCAGATAGCAGGCGCCGGGCGCGACGGTCAGATGGCAAACCTTTTCCGGATGGTCCTCGTTCAGCAGGCGGTGCCGCCCTGTGGGCTGCGGCGGCATGGCGATTGCGCCGTTTCGGGCGGGAAACCGTTCGCGGCTGCCGTCCTCGCGCAGCAGGGTCACCCAGGCGGGGCGGGGCTGACCGGTCGGGACGGCGATGGTTTCCCCGGCCAGGACGGTCAGAGCGGGCGGCAGAACGGGTTGTGCCGTCAGCCGGAACAGGCTGTCACGCAGGTCCCGGGGCGTGTCCGCGGGCAGGCGCATCGCGTGCAGCAACGCCCGCTTCGTGTCCACCCCGACCCGATGGTATCCACCGCCGATATCCCACCAGCCGGGATCGATCCCCGCCAGCTCCGCCAGACGGTCGAGATCGCCGTCGTTGCTTTGCCCCGCCGATGCCGGCGCGGCGTCCGCGACATCCGGGGACAACGCGGCTTCCCGGAACACGACGACGGATCGGGCGGCGACGGCCAGACCCGCG
>JAJZEV010000080.1 GCA_021805665.1 Pseudomonadota bacterium | reverse complement strand
GCCAATGGGGCAACGGCTTTCGTCGGTTGGTTCAGGCAGCTCTATGGGCTTTAGCCGGGTCGATAACTGTAGGTGCGTAACCGCGTAAACTCGAACCGTTCATTGCGCTACAGTCAATCCGCGGCTTGCGCCGGGAACATTCGGCATCGATCCGCTCACTTCAGCCGCGCACGCTGTCCAGATTATAAAGATTCCGGTTTCATCCGATCCCAACGATACGCTTCGCGGCCCCTTGCAGCGACAAACCGATGGATTCGGCAGACGGTGCCATTAGGCGCGACCCCGTTCCCCGACAGACCACGGGCGTCCGGCTCTGTCCAAATTGTGTTGCGACCCCGGGCCAGTCATCCCGTTCAATCCGCATCGTCGAAGTGCCGCGCGCGACCGCGCCTGCGACGGTCGCCACCCGGGAGGATTGGAGGGAATCGATGGAAGACACACCAATCGAGACAAAGCACTACGACGGCGCCACCGGCGGGTGGGGGTCGCTGAAGGGCATGATTCGGGTCTTTTCCCGCGAACTATCCAGTCCGGCCATACTTGAAACCTTGGCGCGCCAGAACAAGCCTGAAGGGTATATGTGCTCGTCTTGCGCGTGGGGAAAGCCGGCCCATCCGCATCTCTTTGAGTTCTGTGAAAACGGCGCCAAATCGACGATCTGGGAGCTGACCCGGGACCGGTGCGGACCGGAATTTTTTGCCGCCCACCCGGTCGGAGAATTGCTGGGCTGGAGCGACTACGATCTTGAGATGCAAGGCCGGCTGACCACGCCGTTGCGCTACGACGCAGCGACCGATCGCTATGTCACCTGTGGGTGGGATGAGGCATTCGCCGCCATAGGTGCCGAGCTAAGGGCGCTCGACCCGAAGTCGGTCGTGTTCTATGCGTCCGGCAAGGCGTCGCTTGAAACATCCTATCTGTTCGGCCTGTTTGCCCGCATGTACGGGCACAACAACCTTCCCGACAGTTCCAATATGTGCCACGAAACCACATCCGTCGGGCTGAAGAAAGTCATCGGGTCGCCGGTCGGAACGTGTTTGCTCGAAGATTTCGGGCATTGCGACGCGATTTTCTATTTCGGCCAGAACCCCGGTACGAACAGCCCGCGTTTCCTTCATCCGCTGCAAGAAGCGGTCAAGCGCGGTTGCAAGATCATCACCTTCAACCCTGTGCGCGAGAAAGGGCTGGAGCGTTTCATCAACCCGCAGAACCCGATTGAGATGCTGACGGGACACGGCACCGATCTGTCCCACATGTATCTGCAAGTGCGGCCCGGCGGCGATATCGCCGCGATCATGGGGCTTTGCAAGCACGTGCTGGCGATCGATGACGCGCGTCTCGCCGCGGGCGGGCCCAGCGCACTGGATCGGGACTTCATCGCGGCACACACGGCCGGCTTCGACGGTTTCGCCGCCACGGCGCGAGCGACGGAGTGGAGCGAGATCGAGCGCGTTTCCGGCCTTAAACGCGCGGATCTGGAGCGGGCGGCGGACGTCTATGTTGCCGCCCGCCGCGTGATCGGCGTGTATGGAATGGGGCTTACGCAGCATGTCCATGGCACGCAAAGTATTGGGATGCTGGTCAATCTTCTGCTGTTGGGTGGCCATATTGGCCGTCAGGGTGCGGGAATTTCGCCAGTCCGGGGCCATTCCAATGTGCAGGGCCAGCGCACGGTCGGCATCTCGGAAAAGCCGGAGCTTGTACCGCTCGATAAACTCGCTGACATGTTTGGATTCGAGCCGCCGCGCGAGAAGGGCCTGACAACGGTCGATGCCTGCGAGGCTATCCGCGATGGGTCTGTGCAAGGTTTCGTCAGCCTGGGCGGTAACTTCGTTCGTGCCATTCCAGAGCGTGACGCAATGGAAGCCGCGTGGACCAATCAGGCGCTGACCGTTTACATCGCCACCAAGCTCAACCGCAGCCATCTGGTTCACGGCCGAACCTCCTATCTGCTGCCCTGCCTCGCTCGGTCGGAGGAGGACATCCAGGCCAGCGGGCGGCAAACCGTAACGATCGAGGATAGTTTCAGCCACATCTACGGATCGATCGGCAAGCGGTCCCCGGCTGACGCGATGCTGCGATCTGAACTGAGCATCGTTGCTGGAATCGCCAAAGCGACGTTACCATCGCATCCGAAGTGGCGATGGGACGACTGGACCGGCGATTACGGTTTGGTTCGCGACTTGATCGCCGAGACTTATCCGGCGGAGTTTCGCGACTTCAGCGCGCGGATGTTCCAGCCAGGGGGCTTCTATCGCGGCAACGCCGCACATGAACGAACCTGGAAAACCGAAAGTGGCAAAGCGGAGTTCACCCACCCGGACGTCATCTCGGCCTTGGGTACGGGTGACGCACCCGGACGGTTTCATCTCATTACGATGCGCTCCAACGATCAGTTCAATACGACGATCTATGGCTTCAGCGACCGGCTGCGGGGCCTGGAGGGGTCGCGTATGATACTACTGATCAATCCGTCCGACATGCTGCGGGAGGGGCTGACCGAAGGCATGGAGGTCACTTTGGTCTGCGATGCCGGGGACGATGTGCATCGAGAGGTGCGAGGACTGACGGTGACACCGTTCGACCTGCCCGATGGGTGTGTGGGCGGATATTATCCCGAAATGAATGTGCTGGTGCCGCTATGGTATCATGACAAGGAATCCAAAACCCCCGCGTCCAAAGGGGTGCCGGTGCGGATCGGGCGAGGTTGACAGCAGCGGGGATTTCGACGGTCTGCCTGCGCCGTCAGCGGGCCGCGGGGTCAAATCGCACGTCACGTTATGAGGACGCCCCCCTTTTACACGATACCCGGGCGCACGACCTTCCAAAGCGGGGATCGTCCTCCAGGGAAACAGCGTGAGCCAGCTTCAGACTGCCATCGACACTTTGCTTCAGTTGCTGACCGCGTTCGGACTGGCGCTAGCGTCCATCCTGACCGGTGTCGAACTTTGGCTGCGCGGGGTGCTTCAGCAATTCGGTGTTCCTCACACGCTGCAAACAGTTCTTCTGCTTGCGGTCGCCGTGCTGCTTGTGTTGGGGTCACTGCGCCTGTTCGGGGGCGTCATCCGGATCGCGGTGATATTGATCCTTGTGCTGATCGCGATCCACATCGTCATGCCGGCGATACAGGGCTGATCATCGGCCGGTGCGGCGATCCCCATACGGACGAACGCCAGATCGGTGGTGGTGTCATCCGGCCTGGACCAGCGTTCCACCGGGGATGCCGGCGGCATCGCGTTGGAAGCCGCTCGACTGGCCAGCGTCGTTGATGCCGTTCACCACCGTCATTCCGGGCAGAGCCGTCACACCGTTTGGATCGTCGATAGCGGTGCGGCGGTTCGACCTGTCATCGACCAGGACCCCTGCGTTGGCCGGTGGTGTCGGTCGAACGCGGCTGGCCCCCAACCTGGCCAGGTAGGAGGATTCCCCGGGCCCGATGAAGGGAAAGCTCAAACAAGCCGGATGGAAAAACGAATTCCTAAGCCGCCTGCTCAGTCGATTTTCTAA
The DNA here is from genome assembly GCA_021805665.1 of Pseudomonadota bacterium. Lineage (GTDB taxonomy): Bacteria > Pseudomonadota > Alphaproteobacteria > Acetobacterales > Acetobacteraceae > Rhodopila. The sequence goes on along the minus strand of JAJZEV010000080.1, from coordinate 6,364 downwards.
AGGGTGTATGCGATCGCCCTGGCCGGCTTCGCCAAAATATTGACTAAATTCCTAGAATAGCTTATGGAACCAAACTCGCTCCCTGTATCGGTTCCCAGAACCAGCCAGCGTGAACACGCCCCGGAACCGAAACTCTCCCCGGTTTGCGGCTTTCGGTGACCCGCGGGCTTCTGCCTATCGAAAATGGAGGTAGGGCCAGCGGACTGACCTCAAGGCAACGGGCACCCAGTATTCACAATCATCGTTCCAAAAATACTGAATTGTCCCATATAGCGGCCTTTGAGGCGGAGTTTAGACAATCCTCCGCCGCTGCCCGACCGACAGGGGCCTTGCATTCGCGCCCCGCTTCGGGCGAATGAGACTGTCCCGCCGCCGTCCCCCGACTCGGCGCCTGACCCATTGCCCAAGGCTGCCCCCAACCCAATGCCGACGCCTTACACCTCCCAAGACCTGGGCCGCATTTTCGACGGCCGGGCGCTGACCCGCGGTCGGACGCTGGGGTTGGCGGGCGGGGTCGATATCAGGCTGGACGGGGAAACCATTACCGGCACCGTGCAGGACCGGGCGATCCGCTACACCGTCTCCATCACCCCGTCGCTGTTCGGCCGCCGGGTGATGTTCGACCATCGCTGCACCTGCCGCATGTCCGGCTGCGCGCATCTGGCGGCAGCCGCATTCGCCGCGTTGGACCGGTTCCCGGAACTGCGCAAGCCGGAACAGCAGACCTTCCTCGACACCCTGGCCGCCAAGCCGGTGGAGAAAGAGCGCCAGCGGGTCGTCTTCGAACTGGCGCCCGGGGAGCACCCCAATGCCTGTTTCGTCACCACGGTGCTGATCGGGGAGCGTAGCGGCATCGCCACCCCGACCACACCGCGCCAGATCGCAGCCGACGAACAGGCCGCCGCCGCGATCCGCGACGTCGCCTATCTGATGGGCGAGGGCAACCAGTCCCGAACCGGCATCGCGCCCGGTTTGGTCGTGGACCTGCTGGACGCCCTGATCGAAAGCGGTCAGGCGCGCTGGCATGCCGGCGGCAAACGGCTGATCAAGGGGGAAACGCGGCTGTTCGCCTCGGCTTCCACGTCCTCGCTGCCGCTTCGCTCCGGCGTCATCGTGGCGGATTCCGGCCCGTGGTATATCGACGCCGACAATGGCGCGGTCGGACGGGTGCGAATCCAGCCGCCCGCGCCGCCGCCCCGGCCGGCGTTTGTTGCCCCGCCGCCCGCGCCGCCGTCGCCGAAGCGGCGTATCGAACCGCCCAGCGTGGCCGAACAGGTCATCGTCGAACGCCCGATGACTCCGGTTGTGCGCCTGACCCGGTTCCCATGCCCCGACGAATTCGGCCGGATGCAGACGCTGGACGCGCTGCTGCTGGAGTTCGACTACGAAGGCACATCCGTCCCGTTCGACGACGATCGCCAGTTTGTTCGCATCGACGAACCTGGCGGCCCGGTCTTCGCCCGGCGCGACCGCCCCGCCGAGGCGGCGGCGCTTGAAGCGATCCGCCAGGAAGGCCTGGTGCAAATGCGCATGGCCACGGCCAAAGTGGCCAAGGGGCGCCTGGTCTATGTCTTTCGCGGCCGCGATGCCGCCGAAGCCTGGCAGGGCTTCATCGCCGACCGCCTGCCGGTGTTGCAGGCGCTGGGCTGGCGCAACCAGATCGATACCGATTTCGGCCCGCGTCTGGTGGAGTCCGTCGGACTTTGCGACATGAAGGTGTCGGACGCGCCGCAAGGTGCGTTCTCGTTGGATTTCGGGATCGAGATCGACGGCTCCCGCCATCCCCTGCTGCCGATCCTGATGCGCCTGCGCGAACGCGGCGGCATGGATTCTGCCCGGATTATCGGCGGCGAGGTCGTCACCAGCCTGGACGACGGCCGCATCCTGAAGCTGCCCGCCGACCGCATCGCCCGCCTGCTGGCGGTGATGGACGACCTGGTGGAAGCCGCGGCGCGGACGACTGGCGATTCGCTGACATTGGGCGCCGCCGCCGCGCCGAACGTGCTGGACCTGGAAGACCTGGTGACCACGCGCTGGCAGGACGGCGCGATGATCATCGAACACGTTGCCCGCTATCGCGCGGTGTCCGAAATCCCCGAGGCACCGGTTCCGGCCAGTTTCAAAGCCGATCTACGGCCCTATCAACAGCAGGGCGTCAACTGGTTGCAACACCTGCGGGAGAATGGACAAGGCGGGTTGCTGGCGGACGACATGGGGCTGGGCAAAACGGCGCAAACCATAGCCCATATCGCCATCGAGGAAGCGTCTGGCCGCATGGACCGGCCGGTGCTGGTGGTGGTGCCGACCTCCTTGGTGCCGAACTGGTCGGCGGAACTGGCCCGCTTCGCACCGAACCTGCGGGTATTGGTTTTGCACGGAATGGACCGCCACGAAAAGCGCCGGGACCTGGATGGCATACATGTGGTGATCACGACCTATACCGTGCTGTCGCGCGATATCGAGGAGATGGCGGCACTACCTTGGCACATGGTCGTGCTGGATGAGGCGCAGGCGATCAAAAGCCCCGGTTCGAAAGCCACGCACGCGGTCTGCCGGCTGCAAACGCGGCACCGGCTGTGCCTGTCCGGCACGCCGATCGAGAACAATCTGGGCGAGTTGTGGTCGCAGTTCGCCTTTCTGATGCCCGGCTTGCTGGGTTCGCGCAAAAGTTTCAACCGCCGGTTCCGCGCGCCGATCGAGAAGGACGGCGACCCGGTGCGGCGCGGTCAGCTTTCCACCCGCATCCGCCCATTCATCCTGCGCCGCACCAAGTCCGCTGTGGCGGCGGAACTGCCGCCGAAGCACACCATTCTGCGGCGCATCACCCTGGCACCGGACCAGCGTGAACTGTATGAGGCGATCCGCGCGACGATGCATGAAAAGGTCACCGAGGGCATCGCGGCGCGCGGCGTCGCGCAAAGCCATGTGCTGGTTCTTCAGGCATTGCTGAAGCTGCGGCAGGTTTGCTGCGACCCAAGGCTGGCCAAACTGTCGGGCGTCGCCGCGTCCTCCAGCAAGCTGGACGATCTGATGGAGATGGTGTCGGAAATGATCGCGGAGGGGCGGCGGATCCTGCTGTTCTCCCAGTTCACCTCGATGCTGGACTTGATGAAGCCGGCGCTGACGGCGGCGGGGGTGGCGTTCGTGGAATTACGCGGCGACACCGCCGACCGAGCCGATCCGGTGCGCCGGTTCGAGGCGGGGGAGGTGCCGCTGTTCCTGATCAGCCTGAAAGCCGGTGGGCGCGGGTTGAACCTGACCTCGGCGGATACGGTGATCCATTACGATCCGTGGTGGAACCCGGCGGTGGAGGATCAGGCATCGGATCGGGCGCACCGGATCGGGCAGACGAAATCGGTGTTCGTTTACAAGCTGATCGCAGCAGATACTGTGGAGGAGCGGATCGTCGAATTGCAGGAACGCAAGGCCGCGCTTGCGTCGCTGGCACTGAGTGAGGACGGCGTGGCGCTGCCGCCGATGGACGCCGACGACATCGATTTCCTGTTCGGTGCTGCGCCGGATCGGCTGGCGGCTTAGGGGTTGGCGCGTATCAAGGGGACCTGACGGCCAGTGGCCGGGGCATCTTCCCTGAAGGGGACAGCACCGCAGCGCGAGCCGTGCCGTTCACATCGCACGATGATTTGCCCCGGAACCTGCGATCGGCGGGCCAAATTTTGCCGTACCGGCCGCTTCTGCTCCCAGATCTGTAGATATAAAACCGGCCCGGTATCACGCGATGGGTCCGACTGGCACCTTTTGGACGGCTTTTTTGGCTCGCCACCGCGCAACCGCAAGACCAGCCAGACCCATCCCTAAAGCGGTCAGGCTAGCGGGTTCAGGTACCGGCTGCCCAAGGAGGAATTCAAATGCCGGGTTGCTGTTATGATCAGACAGTTGGATCGTCGAAAAACCTGGAAGGCCTTTGATCGTGATCGCGGCATTCTGGTTTGCCACGGCGCCGTCGCTTATCATGGTCGTGCCAGTAAATGTCGCGAGCGCAGTGCCAGTGCAACCGGTATTGGCGCAAACCGTCAATGTGTCACCCGATCCGATCGTTCCCCACAAGATCTGTAACGACGTCTGCGGGACCGAGTAACTCACGGTAACGGTTCCCACATTGGTGGAACTCCCCTCCGCGACCAGATATTTCAATAGGGAGGTACTTGAGATCGGGGACGCCGCCACGCCGCTTGTGGAACCCGCATACACGCCTGATTTATTGGGGTCGCTGACCGGGTCCGCGAACACCACCTTGGTGATTTCTGTTCCGGCCGGTGTTGGCAGGCCACCGCCCGACTGGGTCGTCAAAGTCGAGGAGCTCTGAAATCCGGTCGTGCTGGCCGTGCCTAATGCCAGCAGGTTGAATCCGACTCCAGCCGTACTGGTTACGTTGTTATTGCTCACTTTAACCGTTTGGGCGTACGCAAAGCCGCTTGCTGAAATCATCGCAAGGAGCCCGCCGCCGCACCAAATCCCCAACCGCTTGCCGAGCTGCGCAGTGCTTGCCCAAGGTAGTGCCCGCATAGTTGAATTCTGCTCCATCAAACTTCAGCTACCTTGCCAACGCGGCCAGCTCACCCAATGTGTCTATATTATCGGAAATCATGTCACATGATGAATGTTTTTAGCAAATCAAATCGGATGTGTATATCATTTTTAATATTTCGCTCAGTTGTTGACGGCGGCTGACCCCTTTCGTTTCCGTTCATGTCGTACGTCCGAACGGCCAACTTTTCCCTAGCGGCATCGACGACATACGGCCCTGCCGCGGCCACGTCTGTCATATCACTGAGTGCATAGCCGTGCGTCGGTTGGGCCGGCGCACTTTGGTGGTTCTCGACCTTCAGCATCTACCGCGAATCTGTTTCATCTGCCGGATATTGGTGAACTGGCCGGACACCAGAAAGAACACAACCGCCTCAACTGCTTCGACAAGCCGTTCCCTGGTCAGGTTGCGGGCATCGCCGCCAATACCGGAGGGAGCGGATCGTCGAACCGCGGGAGCGTAGGGCCACACTGGTGTTCGGGCACTCAGCGAAGACGGCGTGGCTGCCGCCAATGGATGCCGGCGACCTCGATTTCCTGTTCGGTGCAGCGCCGGATCGGCTGGCGGCGTAACTACCGAATTCCCACCGTCCCCAGGCTAATCCAATGCTTAACAATACGTTAATAAGGCCCGCTCACGTTTTGTTGGAATACTGCAAAATCAACAACTTATCGGTATGCACAAAGTTTCAGCATGATCCAGGATATGCCGGTCAGAGGCCCGTTTGAACGCATTACAGTGCCTTTGCCCACTGACTTATCCACAGCTTCGGGGGATAACAACCCTGTCATTCTCAGCCGGTGGGCCTGTGGATAACAAAGGTTTCAAAGGGCTTTCGGGTAGACGCCGTCAGGCGCATCGAAGCCGCTCCATTCGCCACTGGCCGGTTACTGCCTGCCGGTTATCCATCGACCCTTATACCGGTCAGGCGTTCGGACTCGGCCCAAAGCCGTTGTGCCGAGCCGGGGTTCGCTGCCTGCGGGAAAATGCGTGCCGGGGCCGGGGCGCCGCGGATTTCGCCCCGGCCGCCCGGGCCGTAATAGGCGCCGCCTTCGGCCTCCGGCGCCATCGCGGCGAACAGGATCGGCAGCGCGCCGTCGGCGGCGGACTGGGCGAACAGGTTGAACCCGGCGGCGGCGATGCGGGCTTTCAAGGTGCGCGCGCCGCCGCCGATGCCGTTGGGGATAATGTCGGTGCGCGCCCAGCCGGGGTGCGCGGCCATGCTTTTCAGGTCCCAGCCGAACGTCTCTGCGCGGCGTTGCAGTTCCAGCGCGAAAATCAGGTTCGCCAGCTTGCTCCGTCCATAGGCGCGCATCGGACCGTAAGCGCGTTCGGATTGGAAATCCGTCAGATTAAGGCTGGCCCGCCGATGCGCGACGCTGGCGACATGCACCACGCGCCCGCCGTGCTTCAGCGCGTCCAGCAGACGCAGCGTCAGGGCGAAATGCCCCAGGTAATTGACACCGATCTGACGCTCGAACCCGTCGCGCGTCTGCTCCCGCTGTTGCAGCGCCATTACGGCCGCATTGTTGACCAGGATATCGACGGTGGCGGGCTGTTCGGCCGCGCATTGCGCCACCGAGGCAAGGCTGTCCAGGTCCAGGTGCTGGAACCGGACCTTGGCCTTGGGCACCTGCTGGCGGATCCGCTGGATCGCCTGTTCGCCCTTATCGGCGTTGCGGCCGGCCAAGACCGTGTCCGCGCCCTGGCGGGCCAGCCCGAGCGCGGTCTGAAAGCCAAGCCCGCCGGTTGCGCCGGTGACGATGGCATATTTGCCATCCAGGCGCGGCGCATCGGCCAGGGTCCATGTCGGGGTCA
>JAJZEV010000136.1 GCA_021805665.1 Pseudomonadota bacterium | reverse complement strand
GCCCAGAACCATCTCCCGGCCCTTATAGGCGCCGTAACGATCGGCCCGGGCCGGTGGGATCGGCACGACGATCGATTCCGTTATGCGCACCGCCAGTCCGCCATTGGCCCCGTCCTGAATGCGGCAGGGCAGGAAGTTCATGGCCGGTGAGCCGATGAAACCGGCGACGAAACGGGTGGCGGGGTTGTGATATAGTTGCTGCGGTGTGCCGACCTGTTCGATGACGCCGCCATTCATCACCACGACGCGGTCGGCCAGGGTCATCGCCTCGATCTGGTCATGAGTCACGTATACGGTGGTGGTCGGGATGGCCTGATGCACCTTCTTGATTTCGGTTCGCATCTGGACGCGCAGTTTGGCGTCCAGATTCGACAGGGGTTCGTCGAACAGGAACACCTTGGGGTTGCGCACGATCGCCCGGCCCATGGCCACGCGCTGGCGCTGGCCGCCGGACAATGCCCTGGGCTTGCGGTCCAGCAATGGGACGATATCCAGGATGCGGGCGGCATCGTCCACCCGGCGTTTGATCTCCTCCTTGGGGAATTTCCGCAGTTTCAAGCCGAACGCCATGTTGTCGAACACGCTCATGTGCGGATACAGCGCATAGTTCTGGAACACCATCGCGATGTCGCGGTCACGCGGCGGCACGTCGTTGACTACATCGCCGTCGATCCAGATCTCGCCGGAGGTGATTTCCTCCAGGCCCGCGATCATGCGCAGCGTGGTGGATTTGCCGCAGCCGGACGGGCCGACCAGCACGACGAATTCATGGTCGGCGATGTCCAGGTCGATACCCTTCACCGCCTGGACGCCACCCTCGTATTCCTTGACGACCTTGCGGACGGAGACTTCAGCCATGGTTATTCCGTTTCCTCGGTAAGGGTTCGGGCCGGTCCCGGACCGGCCGCCCATTGATGATCGACAGGTCAGCCCTTGGTCGCGCCGGCCGTCAGGCCCGCGACGTAATAGTCCATCAGGAACGCATAGATAACGATCGGCGGCAGCGAGGCCAGCAGACAGGCGGCCATGATCTTGCCCCACTGGAACACATCGCCCCTGATCAGGTCGGAGATGATCCCGACGGTGAGAACCATCTGGTTGGAGGTGTAGAGATATGCCAGCGGATACAGAAAGGCGCCCCAGGACACGGTGAAGGCGAAGATCGTCGCGGCGATGATGCCGGGCATCGCCACGGGGATGAAGATTTTCCACAGCATTTGCAGATAGCCGGCACCGTCGATCAGCGCGGCTTCGTCCAATTCCCGGGGGATGGAGCTGAAATAGCCGATCATGATCCAGGTGCAGAACGGCACCGCCAGGGTGGGATACAGGATCACCAGGCACCAGAAATTGTTGATCAACCCAAGCTGGCCGATGATCTGGAACAGCGGGATGAACAGCAGGGACGGCGGCACCAGGTAGGTGAGGAACACGCTGGTGGACAGCGTCTGACTGCCCCAAAACCCCATGCGCGACAGGCTGAATGCCGCGAGCACCGAAATCACCATCGAGACGGAAACCGTCAGGATAGTGACGATCACCGAGTTCAGGTAGTAGCGCTGGAAGTTCGGGTAGGTGATCAGGTACCAGAAATTCTCCAGGGTCGGGTGCCTGACCAGCCATGGACTGCCGACCTGGGCGGAGATTTCCGCCGACGACTTCAAGCTGGTGACCAGTGTGTAGAACGGCGGCACCAGGAACATGACGACGAACACGCCCAGGGCGATGTAACTGCCCCACAACGCCCAAAGACGCTGGCTATGCAGGCTGTTCCTGCGTTTGGCCGCGACGGCGTTGCGGCGCTCGGCGGCGGACGCGCTCATGCCGCGATCTCCTTGGTGCGTTTGGTGACGCCGCGCAGCACGAAGAACGCCGCGAAGGCCAGGATGGGGAACATGAACAGGCTGTCGGCCGCACCCAGCGGAATGTCGCCGGACTGGATGCCGACCTGGAAGGCATAGGTCGCGAACACATGCGTCATGTCCTGCGGGCCGCCGGCGGTCAGGATGCGCACGATGTCGAAGTCGGCGAAGGTGGTGATCAGGCTGAACAGCACGGTGATGGAGATAATGTTGCGCATCATCGGCAGGGTGACGAAGAACAGTTTCTGCACCGCATTGGCCCCGTCGATCGCCGAAGCCTCATACAGTTGTTCCGGGACCGATTTCAGCGCGGCCAGATACATGATCATGAAGAACGGCGTGCCGTACCAGACGTTGACGGCGATGGTGCAGAACCGGGCGATCCAGCCCACGCCCAGCCAGGGGACGTTGGCGAAGCCGAACTGGTTCAGCACCCAGTTGAACGCCGAGTAGGACGGATCGAACATCCACCACCACGTCAGTGTGGACAGCGCGAGGGGAATGACCCACGGCACCAGCAGCAGCCCGCGCCAGATTTTCTGGTTCTTGCCAGGAATGTTGTGCATCAGATGCGCCAGGGTGAAGCCGAGCAGGGCCTTCAGCACCACGGCGGTGATCGCGAACAGGCAGCTTTGGAAGATCACCAACTGGAAGGTGTGGCGTTTCAGCAGGAACTGGAAATTCCCCAACCCGACGAACGCCGTCATTTTCTTGTTCAGCATACTGAGGTAGATCGCATAGAAGGCCGGATAGACGACGAAGCAGGCGACCAGCAGGATTAACGGCAGACACAGCAGAAAGCCCGTGGTCGATCGCCGCTGGGCGAATTTCTGCATGGCGGTCTTCCGCCCTTTCGGGCTTGCCGCGGCCAGGCCGCCAATCGGGACGTTTGTACCGTCTGCCATTCTATTTTACCTCCCAGAACCGCCGCCAATCCGGATACGCCGGCCATTACCGGCGCATCCTTGGTTGGATCAGCGGTTGAATCCATCCAATTCGTCGCTGGCCCAGGCGATCACCTGATCGATGGTCTGGCCGCTTTTCAGCTTCGCCAGCATCGTCGGCATCGTGCCCCGGTTATATATCTGCACCGCGATTTCCGGGGGCGCCGGCAAAGCCGCGATGTGCGCCTTGGCATTGTGGAACGGGCGCAGCGGGTAATTGTAAACCGTGCCCTTGGGAGGCTCGACATCCTCCCACACTTTGAAATCGAGCATCGAGTTGAACGGCGGCACGTCGTAGCCGGCCACGGCATCGCAACGCTCCTCGACCGGTTCGCGTTGCAGCAGCGCCTCGATCAGGTCTTTGGCCGCGCCTTTGTTCTTGCTGAAGCTCCAGACGCCCCAGAAAAACGGCAGGTAAGGCAGGAAACGCCCGGCCGGACCCGACGGCGCGGAAAACGACCAGCAATCCGCGGCAACCTGCGGCGCGTCGCGCTTGGCGACAGCCCAGGCGGAGGGCGGGTTCCAGATCAGCGCGCTCTTGCCGGAGATCAGCGCCCGGTTATTCGATGCGTCATCGAAGCTGACGGCATCGTCGGGCAATACTTTCACCAGCTTCTGACCATGCTCCAGCACCGCGCGGACCTTGTCGGATTTTATGGTGACGTTGCCGTCCTTATCGACCAGCTCCGCCCCGAAGGCGGCAAACAGCGCGCCGGCAAAGTCCACTGAATCGGAGGTCTGACCCAGCCCGATCGCGAATGGCATTCCGGCCTTATAGCAGGCCTCCGCGGCCTGATAGTGGGCGTCCCAGGTCCACGCATCCGAAGCGGCGGTGTGACCGGCCTTGGCGGGATACATGCCGACGACATCCAGGCCGGCTTTATCCTTCAGAACGCTGATCCGCCCGCATGGGCCTTTATACTGAGTGCCCGAACTGGTCGGGACGGCCAGCCACTGGCCTTTGACCTTCGCTAAATAATTGCAGACATCGTTCACTTGGCCGTACTTGTCGGTCAGCCGCTTCATCACGTCGTCGATCGGCTCCAGCAGGTCGGCGTTGTTATGCACCTCCCACGTTGGGAACGCCTGCACGTCGTGGCCGGTCTTCGCCTGGGCTTCGGCGGCGATCGTCAGGATATTCTTCGATCCGTTGGAGGTGATGAAGTCCACCTGGACCTCCACCTGGTTCTTCGCACCCCAGGCATCGACCTGCTTTTGCATCGCGTCATTCCCGGCCGGCACCCAATGGTCCCAGAATGCTATCGATACCTTTCCGGCCGCGCGTCCGGTGCGGATATGCACCAGGGGCAAGGCGGCGGAGGCCGCGGCCAGTTTCAGCGCGCGGCGGCGCGTTGTGGTTCCCAAATTTGGTTTTGCGATATCAGGCGTTGTCACTTGCAGTCCTTCCCGGGTAACCGGCTATTGGGGATTTGCGTCTGGGCGGGCCGCGTTCGGCGTATGGACAAATATCCATGTCGGATCCCTGCCTCTAACAGGTGACGAACCCTGCCCAGACCCGGAGGTTTCGCAATACGCGCGCCCATCCATATACATCTCTCCCAGGCAGACCGGCGTAGAGCGCCGCGTCGATTTTATTGCCGCCGAACCGGGCGGCGGCGCGATGCCAACCGTGTTCGGTCGAACCACGCTAACGGGTGCCGGGACGCGGCGCAACGCCGGTTGCGCGCGCCGCCGGTATTTCCCCGCCCCCTGGTCCAGGTTCAGCGGGTGAAGCCTTCCAGTTCTTCGCGTGCCCAGGCGATGACTTGCGGGATGGTCTGGTCCTCTTTCAACCGAGCGAGCATCTGGTTGTGGATGGCGCGGTTGTAGATTTGGACGGCCACGTCGGGGGATGCCTCCGAGGCCGTCAGACTGGGCTGCTGGTCGTGCCATGGCCTGATAGGGTAATTGTACACCGTGCCTTTCGGTGGCTCGACTTCTTCCCATACCCTGAACTCGGTCAACTTTTCGTAGGGCGGCAGGTCGTAGCCCGATACGGCGTTGCAGCGGGCTTCGACCTGTGGGCGTTGCATCAGGTATTCGATCAGGTCTTTGGCGGCTTTCTTGTTCGGGCTGAAGTTGTACACGCCCCAGAAGAAGCTGGCGGTCGGGACAAAGCGGCCCTTCGGGCCTTTGGGGGCGGGGAATGTCCAGCAATCCGCCGCCACGGCCGGTGCGTCGCGTTTGGCGACAGCCCAAGCCGATGGCGGATTGAAAATCAGCGCCGATTTATCAGAAATCAGCGCTCGGTTGTTAGAGGCATCGTCATAGCTGACCGCCGCGTCGGGGTAGAATTTCACCAGGCGCCGGGCGAATTCCAGCACCTGATGGACCTCGGGTGAATCCAACTGAATCGCGCCTTCGCTGTCGATCAGCGTTGCCCCGAACGAACGGAACAGGGCGCCGTGCATGTCGATGCCGTCGGTGTTGTTGTTGCCGCCCAGGCCCAGGGCGAAGGTCAGGCCGTCCTCGCGGGCGGCTTCAGCGTATTTCAGGAACGACTCCCAGGTCCATTCGTCCTGAAGGGCGTTTTTGCCGGGACTGGCGGGGTACATCGCCGGTAGATCGAGGCCGTGCTTCCTGAACCAGCCGATGCGGGCGCACGGCGGCTTGGTCTGGGTGCCGCTGCTGGTCGGGACGGCGATCCAGTGGCCATTCGGTTTCGCCAGATAGGTGCAGGTTGGGTTGGGCTGGCCATTGGCGGCGATCAGGCGGCCCATCACGTCGTCGATCGGCTCCAGGGCGTCGGCGTAGTTGTGGACATCCCAGTTGAAGAAGGCGAGTGCGTCGTGACCAGCCTTTGCCTGGGCCTCCGCCGCGCCGGTCATCCCCAGCTTGTTGCCGTTGCCGGTGATGAAGTCTGCCTGGACTTCGACCTTGTTCTTGTCCGCCCAGGCATCGACCTGCTCTTGCATGATTGCGTTGCCGCTGGGCACCCAGTGGTCCCAGAAGCCGATACTCACCTTTCCCGCGGCCCCGGCGGTGCGGATATGCACCAGCGGCAACGCGGCCGTCGCGGCCCCAAGTCGAATAGCCCCGCGGCGTGACAGTCCGTTCGATCGGATCATTGTCGATATCTCCCTGTATTGTTTTTGCTTAGGCGTCTCCTGTCGGTCGGCGGGCGGTTGCGATCCGCCGTGTTGAATCGAAAGCGGGCCCCGCGGACATGTGTCCGGGAGCCAGCCATTGGGCCGGAATTCGATCCGGCCGGGCAATCGGAAAGACGGCGTCCGCGGGACGAAAGGATGCCGGCGGACTTCTATCCGATCCAGGCGCGACCAGGGCAGCGGCCGTTCGGGCCGTGCCGAGCCACGTCGATGACTATAGGGGAAGCGGGCAGTGAAACGGTAGGCATTGTTGCCGGGATCGCGGCAAAGCGACGGTTGTCCGGCGCCTTCGGCAATCGCGGGCTACACCGGCCGCGCGTCGTTCTAAGCATTGATCTCGCAGCAGCCCCTTAGATGGCAAACCAGACAACGAAACCCAATGCGGCGGCGATGTATAAAATCGCCGCGGTCATGCGAATTTTTGCCGCCCATTTTCCGGCGAACGCCGCACCCACGAACGCGGCCATCGTCGCGGCCGTCACCATCTGGACGGCCCGTATCTGCGGTTCGGTGACCTGATCGAGAAGCATGCTACTCCAGCGGATACCGCCAGGGTTTTACCGGCTGCGGCGCGCCCGTGTCGATGGTCCATTGCGGCAGGGACAAACCGTCGGTCACATCGACGAACACCATTTTGACTCGCGTGCCGATGCCGACCTGGCGCACCAGGTCGGGGGACGCCAGAACCCCGTCCGGTGTGGTCAGGTTGCCGACGACGCGCAGCGCCTCATCCGCGGAGGGCTGGCCCTTCTGCGTGTCGAGGTCCACGACCAGGACCATGTATGGAGTGTGACCCTTGAACGCGGGCTGAATGGCCTGATGCACTTCTTCGTAGGAATGCACCTCGCCCTTGCCCTCCACCGCCGTCCATGTGGCATTCGGACTGGCGCACCAGGGGCAGCCGGTGGTGGGCGGGTAGCGCAGCAGGCGGCAATCGTCGCATTTCTGCAAATGGAACGCGTGGTCCGCGCAGTGGCGGAAGTAGGTCAGGTTTTCGGTGTCCAGGTCGTCGATCGTCAGCGACATACCCATGTAGTTGCCTTGAATCGCCATCGTCCTGCCCCCTCAACCGCGCCGCATGACCATGCCGGAGGTCGTCCCCGGACTGGCCCAGCCAAGATTGGCGGTGACTTCGATATCCTTCACCTGCCGGCAACCACCCTCGCGATAATCGTAGGTGTGCTGGCGTTTGCCGTCCGGCCCCATCGGGCAGGAATCATCGATGTCGTGGCGCAACTGTCGGACGTTCTCGATCACCATGTTCATGCCGTGGGTATAGCCCTCGCACAAATGGCCGCCGGAGGTGTTGTTGGGGCGCCGTCCGCCCAGCCGTGTAATGCCGCTGGAGACATACTCGCCGCCCTCGCCCTTCTTGCAGAAGCCGTAATCCTCCAGTTGCAGCATGGAGGTGAAGGTAAACGCGTCGTATGCCCCGGTTGCGTCGATATCTTCCGGCCCCACCCCGGCGTTCGGCCACAAGATGTCCTTGGCGTAGTAGGCGGCGACGCGCTCGATGGGCCCGGTCTGGTAATGCATGTCCATGCGCGGCTTGTTGCACCGCCCGACGATGCCCCGGATCAATGCCGGTGTGTGACGCATGTCCCTGGCTCGGTCAGCCCGGGTGATAATGATCGCGGTGGCGTTGTCGGTTTCCACACAGCAATCCAGCAGGTGCAGCGGTTTGCAGATCATCCGGCTGCTGAGGACATCGTCCACGGTATAGCGTTTTTTGTAATAGGCCTTGGGGTTGTTCGACGCGTGTTCCGAATGCACGACCTTGACCATCGCCACCTGTTCGGGCGTGGTCCCATGCTGATACATGTATCGCATGAAACTGGGGCTGAACATCTGCCCCGCGCTTTGCCACCCATACGCCCGATTGTGCAGCATATCGCCGTTGATCGGCACCGCCGATCTCGCACCCGTGCCGCCGATCCGCACCTGGGAGAACCCGTTCATCGCACGGAACAGTGCCACGCAGTTGCATAACCCGGCCTCCATCACGCCGATGGCGATGCCGATCAGCGCCTCGGTCGATGACCCGCCGCCGATGCAGTCCATGTAGAAGTTCAACCGGGCGCCGATGTCGCCGGCCATGAAGGTGGCGGAGGTGCTGTCGTTGTTCGAGTAAGACAGCATGCCGTCGATGTCGGAGGTCTTTATTCCGGCGTCGGCCGCAGCGTTTCGCAGCGCCCATGTGCCCAGCGCGCGGGTCGTCATGTTCGATCCGCGGGTATAGGTCGTCTCCCCAATACCGACGATGGCGTACTTGTCGCGCAGGTATTTCGGTATGCTGACGTCGGTGTCCGCTGGCAACGGCATGGCACGCCTCCCTTGTTTTGCGGAAATGCTGGTCCCGGATGCACGCGGCGTCAATTCCGGCGGGTCGGGGGATTCTGGCTACTTGTTGCCGCCCTAAAGCCGCCATAGGGTTTCCGCATGGAAAATTCCTCGCCCGAGTCGCCCGGCCCAGTTGGGTTGGAGGACATGATGACCGCGCTGGACGTTCATCTCGCGGATGCCGAAAAGCAGGCCGCCGCTTTGGTGAAGGGCCTGAAGCGCCTGCGCCGCGCGGCCGCGGAAGGTGCGGTCTCCGTGCTGCCCGCCGCGCTGGCGGCTGTTCGGGCGGACGCGGAACGGGCCGGCGAACCGCTGGAAGCCGCCGCCGCGGCGCTGGACTACGATGTGGCCGGCGCGTTCAACAGCGGTGCGTGGCTGGACGAACTCGCCGCCGCCGCGCGGGCGGCCGGGGTGACGCTGGTGCGTCGTGACGGGCGTGTAACGGCCTATCCTGTTGCGCTTCGGCTGGATGCGCGGGCGCAGGGGGTGCGGGTCGGGCGCAAGCTGGAAAAGCGCATCCGCCCCAGTTTTCTGGCCGCGCAGCTGAAGGCTTTGCAACAGCGGCCAGAGCGGTTCAATGCGCGCCAGTTTCTCGACCGGCTGTTCGCGCTGTATGAGAGCAAGGCGCGCGCGGAGGATCCGGCGTGGCGTTCCGACAAGCCAGTTTCTCGACCGGCTGTTCGCGCTGTATGAGAGCAAGGCGCGCGCGGAGGATCCGGCGTGGCGTTCCGACAAGGCGGGGCAGGGGCCGCTGGTGTCGCTTGCCGACCTGCACGACCTGTTGACTTTGCTTCCCGCGGCGGGTGCGGACTATCCGCAGGAGGAATTCGTTGCCGACCTGCTGCGTCTGGACCGCCAGCCGGATGCCACCGCCAGCCAAGGGCACCGCTTCGAACTCAGCGGGTCCACCGGACGTAAGGGGGGCAAGCGCCTGACCTTGTTCGATGAGACCGGTCATCAGCACGATTACTTCGCGATCCGCTTCATTCTGGAATAGTCCGATGGACGTGTTGACCTCGCCGCCGCTGCCGTTGGCTGAATGGCTCTCGGTGATGGAGCACGAGTATCTGTCATCCTTCGTGCCGGCCGGTGGGGCGGCGGTGAAACTGGCGATCGTGGATGACGCCATGGCCGCGGCGACAGCGGGCGAACTGGGGCGGATCGCCGAGGCGCACGGGTTGCTGACGGTTCGCACCGATGCCGCCGAAACGCGTGTCCATCTGATGCAGGAACTGTTCTTCGCGATCGCCAGGGCGCTGCCATGGGAAACCCTGCTTCAGCGCTATCTGGAGGAACTGTTCGGCGAAAATGCCTATAACTGGCCGCGGCCGGACGAGGCGATGACGCTGGTCGACCTGTCCGCCGCGTTCGGTGTCGCGCCGACCCTGCTGACCCGGCATGTGGACCGCTGGCTGACAGTCGATTTGTGGGACGATCCGCGCCTGGCGCAGGATTTTCGTGCCGCCATGCTGTCGCTTTGCCTGCGCCGGCTGAATCCGGACGACGCTTCCGATGCCAATCCGGTCATGCAATGGCTTTTCGGGGAGAAGGTGCCGGCTGCACTGCTGCGGACGGCCGATATCTCTGTGCGGATCTCCCGGACCAATGCGCGGGCGATGCTGACGTCGCTGTGTCACTTTCTGCGCAAGGCCGGGGTCGCGGGGCTTTTACTGGTGCTGAATATCCGGCCGCTGTCCCGTGCCGGGGGC
>JAJZEV010000089.1 GCA_021805665.1 Pseudomonadota bacterium | reverse complement strand
ATTTTTCGAGTGCGTCAACATGGATTAACAACCGGGAGGTGCAACGGTGCGCACAGTCCTGATACATCCGAATCATCCCTCCGGCTGTGCCGAAATCGCCGGCAACTGGCCCCCTGCCCGGGGCCGCGTAGCCGACAGGGCCGCTGAAACAAGCCGGGTTTCATGACGTTCGTCTCATCCAGCGATGACCAATAACCTGTCGGACGGTGCGTTACGCCCGATGCTCGTGGCATCGAGCAGGCCCGTGGCCGGCGGACAGCCAAGCGATCGATGGGCTTGCCTGCACCGATGTCGGCCAAATCGTGGCGCCGGCCCGGATCCCGGTTTCGGCCATGGCGTGCGGCACAAGCGATAAGCGGACGGACGCGGA
The DNA here is from genome assembly GCA_021805665.1 of Pseudomonadota bacterium. Classification (GTDB taxonomy): domain Bacteria; phylum Pseudomonadota; class Alphaproteobacteria; order Acetobacterales; family Acetobacteraceae; genus Rhodopila. The sequence goes on along the minus strand of JAJZEV010000089.1, from coordinate 9,595 downwards.
TCATGCCACACGCTGAAAGGGCGACGGCCGCCCAAACGTGGATCGAGCGCCGGTCACCGAGGACACCTGTTCGCCCCGCGGGGATGCGGCCTGCCGCTTTGTCGTCGATTGGCGCCCCGAATGGTACCCGCATCGATCCCTGTGAGAACGGCCTCGCCCTGTGCCATAAGCACCCGATCGGGGATGGCGGAGATGAATGGATGCAGGCATCGCTTTGGGATTGGAACGTCGCGGTGTTCTGCCGGAACGAGCAAGCCTCGATCGGCCGCTGCATCGAAAGCATTGCACGGGCCGGGCGCGGCAGGCGTACGCTGATCACTCTGATCGTCAACGGTTCCACCGACGCCAGTGCCGCGGCCGCCGTGGACGCCGCCAGGCGATGCGGGGCGCATCTTGCCGTCTTTACAATTCCGCATGGCGACAAGGCCAACGCGATGAACCGGTTCTATTACGAACTGCGGGAAAGCGCGGATTATTACTTCTTCGTCGATGCCTATGCCAAAATCGGCGCCTCGGCACTCAGCGAACTGGAAACCTGTCTGGCGTCCAGGCCGGATATCGTTGCGGCAACCGGGATCGCGGCGAACGGACGGACCATGAGCCGTCACTCCGCGCCGACGCTCGCGTGGGGTGGGCATTTGCATGGCCAGTTACATGCGTTGCGGCGGGATTTCGTCGATCGGCTGGTCGGCCGGGGCATCCGGGTGCCGATCGGGCTGTATTACGGCGACGGGCTGGTGGGGTCGATGGCAATGCACGACCTGGATCCGCTGCATATCGAGTGGAAAACCCGGCGGATCGGCGGCAGCCCTGGCGCGACCTATGAAATTCCGGTGCTGTCGCCGTTTCGGCTGGACGACCTGAAGCGGCAGTTTCACCGCAAGGTCCGCCAGATGCGCGGCCGGCTGGAAAATCTCGCGATCAGGGGAATCGTGTATGAGCATGGCTACGAGGGGCTGCCGGAGTATGCCGACGACATGATCCTGTCCTATCTGGCGAAAAACCCGACGCCGCGCCGGTCGCTGATCGACCGTCCGTTTCAGGCATTGGCGTTGCGGCAGATACGGGCGTCCAGCCGCCCGGATCCCGAGCGGCTGAAGCCGGTAGCGGTGGAGCGGGTTTAGGGCGGGGGGTCGGCGTACCTGGCAGACCCGGGAACCTCGACCATCCGGCGGGATGGCTTGAAAACGCCGATTCACGGGCCGTGGCGGGCAGCGTTCACAGCATGGACGGTGCTGCCGAACGCATAGTTGGATAACCGCTTCCGTCGAACGATGCGGTTTTTGCGCGTCGTATCCTCAGTGCGACAACAGCGAACACCGCTCGCCGCGCAGCAGCAGGTTCCGCGTCACCCCGCCCAGCGCCCATTCACGTACCCGGCTGTGGCCATACGCGCCTGCCACGAGCAGGTCGGCCCCGTGTTCCTTGACGATTGCATCCAGCCTGGCCGCGTCGTCGTCGGTCGAAAGCGCGGCCATGGCCGTTGCCGCCACCTGATGACGTTTCAGCCACGCGATCAGGTCATCCAGGTGCGCTTGGGCCGCGGCCATATCCTCGGCCGCCGCGATTTCCACGACCGTTACCTGGCCGGCCAACTTTAACAACGGCAGCGCGTCGCGGATCGCCCGCCGGCTCTCCGCCGATTCATTCCAGCCGACGACGATATGGTCCAGCGCCAGTGTGCTTGTCTCCGCCGGCACGATCAGGCAGGGGCGCCCGGCCTGCATGACGAAATCGCCCATATCGACATGGCGGGATGTGTCGAAAAACGAAACGTTCTTGTCCACGCCGGTGACAACCAGATCGGCGCAGCGCGCCTCCTTCGCCAGATGATCCGACAGGGATTTATAGGACACGATGGAGCGCCATTCCCCGCCGTGAAACGCGGTTCGGAATTCGGCCTCGGCCGCTTTCATGTCGTCATCGATTTGCTGGCGGTCCTGCTCGATGATGTCGCTGGGCACGTAGCCGTCATTATACAAAATGCGCATGGGCTGACAGACGGCGATGCCGATCAGGCTGGCGTTCAGGCGCCCCGCGAGGTCCCCGGCAATACGCAAAAGCCCGGTATTGGGGTGCCCGATTTCCAGATGAACCATCAAAGTGGCGAAGCTCATAGCCGACACTCCCTTACCGCGATCGGTGTTATAGCTTACTGAACAGACCTGACAGGCGCATTGACGCGCATCAACGGTTCCGCCCGGCACATGCGGCTATCGTGTCCGGATGGATGTAACTGGCCAAAATGGCGCTGATCGGGAGAGAGAGCGATGGAGATCAAGCGCGAGCACCACATCAACTTCTGGTACATCGTCGCCGCGATGCTGGCGGTGATGCTGATCCAGGACTTCATGGTCACCGCTTCGCAAACAAAGACGATCCCGTACAGCGAATTCCAGGACCTGATCGGCAAGGCAGAGGTCGGGGATCTGGTTGTCGGGCCGACCACCATCACCGGCACACTGAAGAATGCCAAACCGAACGAGCCGAAGAACTTCAAAACCTATCGCGTGCCGCCGGATATCGCCGACAAGCTGACCGCGGCGAAGCTGCCGTTTTCCGGCGAACCGCCGCCGGGCATTCTGATGTCCGTGCTGGGATGGGTGGTGCCGTCGCTGGGCTTCCTGCTGCTGTGGATGTTCATGATCCGCCCGATGACCGGCCAGGGCATGGGCGGCGGCATGGGTGGCCTGATGTCGGTCGGTAAAAGCCGGGCAAAGGTGTACGTCGAAACGGACACGAAAGTGACATTCGCCGACGTCGCCGGGGTCGATGAAGCAAAGGACGAACTGCGAGAAATCGTCGATTTCCTGAAAGACCCTTCGGTTCACAGCCGGTTGGGTGCCCGTATGCCCAAGGGCGTGCTGCTCGTCGGGCCGCCCGGAACCGGCAAAACATTGCTGGCCCGCGCAGTCGCCGGTGAGGCAGGTGTGCCGTTCTTCTCCATCTCCGGCTCCGAATTCGTGGAAATGTTCGTCGGCGTCGGCGCCGCCCGCGTTCGCGACCTGTTCGAGCAGGCTCGGCAGCGCGCGCCCGCCATCGTGTTCATCGACGAACTGGATGCGCTGGGCCGGGCGCGCGGGTCGTTCATGGCGGGCGGCGGACACGACGAGAAAGAGCAGACGCTAAACCAGTTGCTCAGCGAACTGGATGGGTTCGATTCCACCAGCGGGGTGGTGCTGCTGGCCGCGACCAACCGGCCGGAAGTGCTGGACCCCGCTCTGCTGCGCGCCGGCCGCTTCGACCGTCAGGTGCTGGTGGACCGGCCGGACCGCAAAGGCCGCGCCGATATCCTGCTGGTGCATCTGAAGAAAATCCAGCTTGCCCCGGCGGTGTCCGTCGATGCCATCGCCGCGCTGACGCCGGGGTTTTCCGGTGCCGATCTGGCCAATCTGGTGAACGAGGCCGCCCTGCTGGCCACCCGCCGCTCGGGCGAGAACGTAACGCTGGAAGACTTCACCCGGGCGATCGAGCGGATCGTCGCCGGCCTGGAAAAGCGCAACCGGCTGCTGAACCCGCACGAGCGGGACGTGGTGGCCCATCACGAAATGGGGCACGCGCTGGTGGCAATGTCCTTGCCCGGCATGGACCCGGTGCAGAAGGTGTCGATCATTCCGCGCGGGATCGCGGCGCTGGGATATACCATGCAGCGGCCGATCGAGGACCGCTTCCTGATGGATCGCGCCGAACTGGTCAACCGGATGACCGTGCTGCTGGGCGGCCGGGCGGCGGAAAGCCTGGTGTATCCGGACGTGTCCACCGGGGCGGGCGACGACCTGTCCAAGGCCACCGACATCGCCCGGGCAATGGCCGTGCGCTATGGCATGGATAAGACCCTCGGTCAGGTTACCTATGAGCCGGAGACGTCCTCGGTGATGGAGGTGCCGGGCGCTGCGGATTGGCATGCAAGGCGGTATGGCGAGAAGACCGCCGAAGCCATCGATTCCGCCGTTCAGGTGCTGATCGAGGGCGCATTCCAGCGCGCCATGGCGATCCTGCGGACCAACCGCGACCTGCTGGATCAGTCCGCCGGCCGGCTGCTGACGCAGGAGACATTCTCGTCCGAGGAATTGACCGAAATCGCGGCCAAATTGCAAAATATTCCAACATCATAATGGTGGTGGCGCTTTGACGCCGATCAAAGACGGGGCATCGGCCGCGGCGCATTCTGTGCTGGCAACCTGGAGGAACCAGCGATGCCAATCACCGCGGCAGACATCATGACCGCCCCCGCCGTTGTCGTATTGCCTGAAACCAATATGGCGGAAATCGCTTCCCTGCTCGCCAGCAAGCATTTCAGCGCGGTGCCGGTGTGTCATGCCGATAACACCCTGGCCGGCATTGTCAGCGAGAGCGATATCCTGAAGCCGTTTCGGGAGTCGGTTCGCGCCCGGCGGGACTGGTGGCTGGGCGTGATCGCGGAGGGCGAGGCGCTGCCGGAGGATTTTCTGGACTACCTGCGCCAGGACATGCGAACCGCCGCCGACGTGATGGTGCGGCCTGTGCACACCGCCGTCGAAAGCACGACGCTGCCGGAACTCGCGGAAATAATGATCAAGTACACGGTCAAGCGCCTGCCGGTGCTGCGCGACGGCAAGGTTGTGGGTGTGGTCAGCCGGTCCGATCTGGTCGCGGCGATCGCCCGCGATCCGACGATGCTGCTTTAGAATTTGCCCCATCCGGGGCAGGGAGATACCAAGCCATGACCAACAGAAAACTGGCTGAGATCGTTCGCCGGGCAAACCCGGTGACGCTTCCCGTGACGGCCACGGTTCAGCAAGCCTGCCGGACGATGCGCGACCACCGGATCGGAGCGATCCTGGTGACGGAACCGGATGGTCGCCTGGCGGGACTGTTTACCGGCCGCGATGCGGTGGCCCGTGTCGTGGCCGAGGCGCTCGATCCCGCCGTCACCAGGCTGGCTGCTGTCATGACCCCGCGGCCCGATACGCTGAAGCCCCATGCCAGCGCGATCGAGGCATTGCGGATGATGCAGGATGGCGGCTACCGCCACCTTCCGCTGGTGGACGGCGAACGGATTGCCGGCATCGTGTCCCGCGGCGATTTCTGCGGTTTGGAACAGGCCCGTCTGGACGACGAGACGGGGTTCTGGGAGATACTTTAAGGCCCCGTCGGGCGCCGGTTTGGCAGGCTACAGCGATGCCGAAAGATAACGGCGTTAAGGCGGAAGTGTCATGCCGTCCGCACGGCAGCCGCCCGGTGCCGCGACACGCCGTCCGACCCGGGTTCCCGGGGGTTGCATCCAAGACAGCAAGGAATATTAGCCGCGGATGTACGCAGATGCACGCCGATGCCGTGTGCTGGCTTAAAGATCGCGGGCTATTCGCCGGGCCTCGACGCAAGCCCTACCGATTTGAAAGACAGGCACACATACAGCCCGGCCGCCGTCAGGTAATCGATGCATGGTGCTATATGCGCCTTGTCGAGTGCGCGAACCGCCTTCGGTTTACCCAAGATGCTATCGCCAAACAGCAAGTCGGCCGCATGCGCGTCAACGACGATTTCGTCGTAACGAACAGCGATCGCTCGTGGATGCAAGACCGCCAGACCGGCCTTGCCGAATTCATGGGCTGAGGCATTTTCACAAACCTTCTTCGCGAAACCGGCACCCAGCCCATTCAAAACACGGAATGTGGAGCCGACGATGACCCCCTAAATCCGATTCCCCCTCCGCAATATCGGCGTGCATCTGCGTACATCCGCGGCGAAAATCCCTTACTTGCGGCAGTTCGCCCACATCCCGCCCTTCGATCGAGAACACGTTCGATAGAACAAGGATTGTTAATACTTCGGCAACGAAGGCCGCACCAAGCGATCGAGCGGCGTTTGCCGATCGGGGATTTTAGAGTCTGCGGCGAAATAACTGCGTTGCTTGGCGGAGATCGCTGGCCTCTCCATCGTCGTGGCGGGCGCGAGCCCGCCATGACGAACCGCACCGATCCCGGGTCAATCGAAGCGGTTATTCCGCAGCGGCTCCTGACTAGCCCGATCCGGCGAAGACACACCGTCCGCAACGCGCTTCGCCCATCTTTGGGGGCGCCTAAACCGCCACCGCGTGGCGCCCGGCGGCGGGGTCCAGATAGGCATCGAACACGCTGGCAACGCGGCGCACCAGGGTCCGCATCGCCTCCGGCACCGTAATGATTCCTCGCTCGATCCTTGCGAGCCCGTCGTCCGCCAGCGGCCCCAGCGCGGCCAGTTCCGCATCCAGGTAGGTGGGCGCGAAGCCGCGCCGCCGCAGCACCGCGGGAATATCGACGCGCAGGTCGCACATCAGCCGCTCGATGATCTCGCCGCGCAGCCCATCGTCGGGGGTTAGCGCCAGACCGCGGGCGGTGGCGAGCTGTCCGGCATCGATCTGCTCCCGCCATCCTTTCAGATCGGTGATGTTCTGCACGTAGCCATAGCGCGACAGACCGATCGACGAGGCACCGAAGCCGATCAGGGCAGCGGCGGGATCGTCGGTATAGCCCTGGAAGTTGCGCCGCAGCGTCCCGTCCAGACGCGCCTGCGCCAGCGAGTCCGCTGGCCGAGCGTAATGATCCAGGCCGATCCGCATGTAGCCGGCCCGTACGAGTGCGTCCCCGATCGCCTGTTCCTGCCGCAGGCGCGTATCCGCGTCCGGCAGCGCCGTGTCGTCTATCACCCGCTGATGTTTCATCATCGACGGCACATGGGCATAGCCGAACACCGAAAACCGGGCCGGGTTCAGGGTCAGCGCGGCCTGGACGGTGGCCAGGCAGGATTCGACCGTTTCGTGCGGCAGCCCATACAGCAGGTCCAGGTTGATCGCCTGGATGCCGGCACCGCGCAGCAGCTCGACGCATCGCCGGGTCACGGCCAGGCTTTGCACCCGGGCGACCGCCTTCTGCACCGCCGGGTCGAAACTTTGCACGCCCAGGCTGGTACGGGTGACCCCGGATGTCGCCAGCGCCGCCGCCATGGCGCCGTCCAGCCGCCTCGGATCGATCTCGACGGCGATTTCGGCATCCGGCTCCACCTCGAACCTGTCGCGCAGCAGGTCCATGACGGACCGGAACAGGTCGGGGCCGGTAATCGTTGGCGTGCCACCGCCCCAGTGGATATGCGCGACGCGGCGGCTGCCGGCCAGATCGGCCACCCGGACGATCTCTTGCTTCAGCGAGTCCACATAGCGCTCGATCGGCGCGCGGTGCCTCGTGACGCTGGTGTTACAGCCGCAATACCAGCACAGCGTCGTGCAGAACGGCACATGTAGATACAGTGACAGCCGGTCGGAGTCCCGCAGATCCCTCAGCCAGCCGCGATAAGACTCGGGGCCGACCGCCTTGGAAAAATGCGGTGCGGTCGGATAGCTGGTGTAGCGCGGAATACGCTCGTTCAGGTATTTCGCGATTGCCGTGTCTGTCATGGCCGCCCCGTCTTTCGTGCCGGTACATTGGCCTATCCGCGATGTCGCCGACCTTGATCCGAATCAATTTCCGGGGACATTCCGCACGCTAAGGAGAACGGGTTCAATAGGGTGCGCATATCCCATGGCTTTGCTCGATCTCAATGCGTTACGCCAGGCAACTGTCGCTCAGGAGCCCTTCCGGTTCACCGTGGTGCGGGATTTCGTCGATCCCGCCAATGGCGCCGCGATCAGGGACGATTTTCCGAAAATCGCCTATCCAGGCCTGCTGCCGGTCGAAGCGACGGCGTACGGTCCGAAATTCGGCGACCTGATCCAGGAGTTACAGTCCGATCCCGTCGCCCGGGTGTTCTCGGAGAAGTTCGACATCGACCTGACCGGGCGTTCGGTGATGATCACGGTCAGGGGCCGCTGTCAGGAACGCGACGGGCGCATCCACACCGACAGCGCCGCCAAACTGGTCACCGCACTGCTGTATTTCAATGACAACTGGGAGCCTGACGGTGGCCGTCTGAGGCTGTTGCGTCGGCCCGACGACCTGAACGATATCATCGCGGAGGTTCCCCCCGATTCCGGGACGCTGGTGGCGTTCCGCCGGTCGGACTGTTCCTATCATGGTCACGAACCGTTCGTCGGCGTGCGCCGCTATGTCATGATCAACTGGATGGCCAGCACCTTCGCCGCGCGGCGGGAATTGCTGCGCCACCGCATTTCCGCCACCGCCAAGCGCACCTTCGCGCACGCGGAAACGGTATAGCGATGCCGGTCGCATCGACGTTTCGCAGCAGCCTGGATCATTCTGATTCCGGCGTGGAACCGTTCCCGCACTGGTTCTTAAACCATGTGCTGCCTGCCGAAACCTGCGCTGCCATCGACGCTCTGCCAGTGAAGGTTCCGACGATCCAGGATACCGCCGGCAGGAGAGAGACCCATAACAGCTCCCGGCTGTTCTTTGGTCAGGCACAGCGATCCGCCTACCCGGTGTGCCACGAACTGGCAATGGCACTGCAACAAGACGAGGTGGTCCTTCATATCGAAGCACTGTGCAAAGTCGATCTGCAGGGCAGTTTCCTGCGCATCGAGTATTGCCTGGATACCGATGGATTCTGGCTGGAGCCGCATACCGACATCGGTGCAAAGCTTTTCACGATGCTGATCTATCTGTCTGCCGATCCCGGGTCGGAGGCATGGGGGACAGACATTCTGGATGGTCCGGACAGGCTTGTCGCGACCACGGCGTATCGGCGCAACACCGGCTTCATCTTCATTCCGTCGGCCAACAGTTGGCACGGCTTTCACCGCCGCCCGATTAACGGTGTGCGGCGGTCGCTGATCGTCAACTTCGTCCGGCCGGAATGGCGGTCCCGTCATGAACTCGCTTTCCCGGACAAGGCGGTTTTGTCCGAGGGATAACAACAAAGGAAACGCCAATGTCACGCCAGCCGGTGCCGGGGACTACCATTTTCGACGGTGAGCAGGCCCGCAAGGGGTATGCGCTGAACAAGATGTGTTATTCGTTCAATGAAGCAGACAACAGGGCGGCATTTCTGCGGGACGAAGACGCCTACTGCGCGCGCTACGGACTGAACGCCGCCCAGCGCGAAGCGATCCGAAACCGGAACGTACTGAGCCTGATCGCCGCCGGCGGCAATGCCTATTACCTGGCGAAATTCGCCGGCATTTTCGGCCTGGATATGCAGGATATCGGCGCCCAGCAAACCGGCCTGACCAAAGATCAGTTCAAGGCTAAACTTCTCGCCGCCAGGGGGGCGTAACGATGGCCGGAATTGTAGGCGCGATCTCGGTTTCCCATGTTCCGTCTATCGGCGGTGCAATCGCCAAGGGTTTGCAGAACGATCCGTACTGGAAACCGTTTTTTGATGGCTTTCCGCCGGTGCGCGACTGGCTGGCCCGGGTCAAGCCGGACGTGGCGGTGGTGGTCTATAACGACCACGGATTGAACTTCTTCCTGGACAAAATGCCCACCTTCGCGGTCGGTGCGGCACCGGAATATCGCAATGCGGACGAGGGCTGGGGAATCCCGGTCGTGCCACCGTTTCGCGGCGATCCGGAACTGTCCTGGCATCTGATCGAATCGCTGGTCGCCGAGGAGTTCGATCCGGTCACCTGTCAGGAAATGACGGTCGATCACGCCTTTACCCTGCCGATGGCGCTGTTCTGGCC
>JAJZEV010000159.1 GCA_021805665.1 Pseudomonadota bacterium | reverse complement strand
CGCAGCATGAGAGAATTCCATTTCCGAAGAGGGATCGTAACAACATGGTTAGGTTACACGGCCTTGCTTCGCGAAACACAGTCACTTGTCGGCGATCATTCCGCCGCGGCCAGATGCGGTACCGCGGGCGACAGCTGGGATTCAACCAGTTCGGCAAACCGCCCCCGGCGGGCAAGCAACGAGTCGAAACCGCCCTGCTCCACGATCCGGCCGTTGTCGAACACAAGTATTTCATCGGCATCGCGGACGGTGGACAGCCGGTGCGCGATAATGAACGTCGTCCGCCCGGCCATCAGCGTTTTCAGTGCCTTGCCGACACGGGCTTCGGTCGCGGCATCCAGCGCGCTGGTTGCCTCGTCCAAAATCAGGATCGGGGGGTTTTTCAGCAGGGCACGCGCGATGGCCAGGCGCTGGCGCTGGCCGCCGGACAGAGAGGTCCCACGCTCCCCGATCAACGTGTCGTAGCCTTGGGCCTGACGCTCGATGAACTCATGCGCGTCCGCCATGCGGCACGCCTGTTCCAGTTCTTCCTGCGTCGCGTCGGGCTTGCCCACCAGCAGGTTGTCGCGGATCGAGCGGTTGAACAGCAGGCTTTCCTGGAACACCACGCCGATATTCGACCGCAGGCTGTCCAGTGTGATGTCGCGCAAATCCTGTCCGTCGATGGCGATGCGCCCCGAAGTCGGGTCCCACAGGCGTTGCAGCAATGTCATCGCGGTGGATTTGCCGGCGCCGGTCTGACCGACCAGCGCGATGCAACTGCCCTGGCGCGCCCTGAAGCTGACGTCCGTCAGGACAGCCGCGCCGCTGGCGGGATAGGCGAAGGACACATTCTCGAACCGCACCTCGCCGCGCGGCGCCCACAGCGTGCGGGCGCCTTCCTTTTCCGGAACGGAACTGCGCTCGTCCAGGATCCGGAAGAAATCTTCCAGCGCCGGCAGTTTGAAGAACAGCGACGATACGAACGACGCAGCGGTTTCCAGCCGGCCGATCAGCAGCATCGCGAAGCCCATGAAGCTGACGATCTCGCCCACGCTGGCCATGCCCTGCACATGCAGCCATGTGCCGACGACCACGATGGAGATCACCGCGAGAGTGCTGGACGCGCGGGTCATCACGTTGACCAGCGCCCACCAGTTCAACACCGGGAACTGATGCTTGATGACCTGATTGGCGATGTCGCCGAACAAGCGGGCCTCGGCCGACAGGCGGGTGAAGGATTGGACGACCATGACGTTGGAAATCGCGTCCTGCGCGGTACCGGCCAGCGAGGAGTTCAAGCCCTCCACGGCGCGCTGCGCGGTTTCGGTTTTCTTCACCACGATCGCGGTGAACACCAGGAACACGGCCACCAGCACGATCAGCACAAGACCAAGGCGCCAGTTCAGGAACAGCGTCATCGGCAACAGCACGGCCGCCGACAGGATGGTGGAGAGTTGGTCGCGGAAAAACACCAGCCAGGTGCCGAACAGCCCGTCGGTGCCGGTCAGCATGCCTTTGATGATCCGGCCGGAATGGGTGGCACCGTGAAACGACAGCGGCAGCGCCAGGACATGCTTGAAGTAGCGCCCCATGGCCGTGATCCGGTGGCGGTGCGCCAAGCGTTCGGTTTGTAACGCGACAACAATGTTGCTGACGATGCCGCCAATGCCGACGGCCACCCAGATGCCCAGTAATAAAGCCGCCTCTTGCCACATCTGCCCGCGCGGCATGGAATCCGAGTGCGACAGCAGGTTCACCACCCGGCCGAACAGCACCGGATCCAGGAATTGCAGGCCGGCAACCAAAAGATTGGCAAAAGCCAGAAAGCCGGCCACCCGGATGTCACGTCCAAGCAGGCCGAGAACGCGGCTGTAGGTCTTAAAAAATCGCATATGTCTGTCCCCGGGAGACTGGGATGTCTCCGTTCGTGTGCGTGTCCCAGGATGGGAAGCAGGTGTGGCAGGACGGGGGCAAAGGGCTGGATTCGCGGCCACCGCGCGAAAACGTGATGATTGTTCCAGGCCCCGCCCAGCCATGCGCCGCCGGTTGGGCCATATCGATTGATCTTCGGCCGGTTCGTGCCTTTATTTCCCCTATGAACATGATCGCCCCGAAGACGGCCGCGGCGGACGCGGCGGACACCGTCGATCTCGCCGTCACCGGCATGACCTGCGCGTCCTGTGTCGGGCGGGTGGAAAAGGTGCTGTCCCGGGTTCCCGGGGTCACCGCCGCGTCTGTCAACCTGGCCACCGAACGCGCCCATGTCACCGGCACGCACCCCGATCTGGCCCTCTTGATCGCGGCGGTGGAGAAAGCCGGCTACGGCGCGTCGGAGGTGCAGCGGGAAGCTCCGCCGTCCGATCATGCGCGGCAGGACCGGTCCGACCTGCTGCATTTGATCGCCGCCGCCGTTCTAAGCGCGCCGTTGCTGGCCGGGATGGCGATGCCGGCGCTGATGCTGCCGGGTTGGGCGCAGTTCGCGCTGGCCTCGGTAGTGCAATTCGTCTTGGGGGCGAGGTTCTACCGAGCGGGGTGGGGTGCGGCGCGGGCGCTGTCGGGGAATATGGATCTGCTGGTGGCGCTGGGCACGTCGGCGGCCTGGGGTCTTTCCACCTGGATCTGGCTGCGCACGGGCCACGCGCACGGGCTGTATTTCGAATCCTCCGCACTGCTGATCACCTTCGTGCTGTTCGGCAAATGGCTGGAAGCCAAGGCCCGGCGCAGCACCGCCGCCGCCATTACCGCGCTGATGCGGCTGCGTCCGGCCACCGCCAGGGTCCGGCGGGACGGTGTGGACACCGAAACCCCGATCGGGTCTGTTCGCGTCGGCGATGTCGTGATCGTCCGGCCGGGGGAGCGTATTCCGGTCGATGGCCGCATTCAGGACGGGCGGGGCGCTATCGACGCATCGATGCTGACCGGCGAGAGCCTGCCGGTGGAGCACGGTTCGGGCGACACCGTGGTGGCGGGGTCGATCGATACCGATGGGCATTTGACCATCGAAACAACCGCGGTCGGCGCCGAAACCATGCTGGCGCGCATCGTGCGGCTGGTGGAGGACGCGCAGGCATCGAAGGCCCCCATTCAACGGCTGGCCGACCGGGTCAGCGCCGTGTTCGTGCCCGTGGTGCTAGGGATCGCGGTGGCGACGCTTGCCGTGTGGCTGGCAATTGGTGAGCCCGCCGCGAACGCCGTGCTGTATGCGGTGTCGGTGCTGGTGATCGCCTGCCCGTGCGCGCTGGGTCTCGCGACCCCGACCGCCATCATGGTCGGCACCGGTCTGGCCGCGCGCCGGGGCATCCTGATCCGCGATGCCGCCGCACTGGAACGGGCACACGCGGTGCAGGTCGTGGCCTTCGACAAGACCGGCACACTGACGCTGGGCAAGCCCGCTTTGGCGAAGATCGAACCGCCGGAATATCTGGCCGACGCCGCGGCGTTACAGGCTGGCAGCGAACATCCGCTGGCGGAAGCGGTTCGGGCCGCCGCGAGCGGCCTGGTGCTGGCCCCGGTCAGCGATTTCCGCACGCTGCCCGGATTGGGCGTCAGCGGCACCGTCAACGGCCGTGCGTTGTTCCTGGGCAACGCGGCGATGATGGCGCAGCGCGGACTTGCGCTAGGGGCGTTCGCGGACAAAGCGGCGGCGATGGCGATGGCGGGCGACAGCGTATCCTTCCTCGCCGAACCCGCCGGCGTGCTGGCGGTACTCGGTTTCGCCGACACCGTTAAGCCTGGCGCAAAAGCGGCGATCCGGCGTCTGCACGCCATGGGGCTGCGCACCGTCATGCTGACCGGCGATGGAGAGGGCGCGGCACAATCGATCGCCAGCCAGGTGGGCATCGATTCGGTGCGCGCGCGCATCCTGCCAGCCGGCAAGGCAAACGCGGTGGCGGAGCTGCGCGCCGATGGATCGGTGGTGGCGATGGTGGGCGACGGCATCAACGACGCCCCTGCCCTGGCGGCGGCCGATATCGGCATAGCCATGGCCGGCGGGACCGACGTTGCGATGGAAACCGCCGGCATCACCCTGATGCGCGGGGATTTGTCGCTGGTCGCCGACGCGATCGAAATCTCCCGCCGGACGACCCGGAAAATCCGGCAGGGCCTGTTCTGGGCCTTTGCCTATAATCTGCTGGGGGTTCCGCTGGCGGCGCTTGGATATCTCAGTCCCATGCTGGCCGGCGCGGCGATGGCGCTGTCGTCGGTCAGCGTGGTCGGCAACGCGCTGTTGCTGCGGCGTTGGCGGGGGTGATACGCAGTCCGGATGAAAGACGCGTTCCCGCGAATCGCATATCCGGAACTGTTCTTCGGCTTCGTCTCCCCGGTGGGGACAGAGATCACGCCCGTTACGGCGTCGTTCAAAACCTGTTTCGAACGCCAGGGCTATCGCGTCATCGAGGTGAAAGTCACCGACGTTTTTGCCCGGCTGACCGAAACCATCGTGCCGAAAGTGCCGCTGGAAACCACTAATGCCGAGACCAGGACGCGGTCTTACATCGCTTACGGCAACCAGGTGCGGGCGCATTTCGACGACGACAGCATCCTGTCGGTCTGGGCGATCCGCCGCATCGCCAGCGAACGCTCGGCGATCGTGGACGGGGAGTTTCAAAAGACGGTCTATCTGCTGCACCAGTTCAAGCGGCAGGAGGAAATCGACCTGCTGCGGGCGGTGTATGGACCGCTGTTCTTCCAGATCTCCATCTATTCCCGCCGCGGGGCGCGGGTCGATGCCCTGGCCCGCAAGCTGGCGCGCAGCCATTACACGCCCAATTTGAACCAGGACCGGGCGGCGGCGGAGCAAATCATCCAGCGCGACGAAGACGAACGCGACGAACCGCACGGCCAGCGCGTGGGCAAAATCTTCCACCACGCCGACGCGATTTTCAATCTGGACACGCAACATCCGAACCACGCGGAACAAGTGGAGCGGTTTTGCGAGTTGGTGTTTTCCAGCAACACGATTTCGCCGACACAGATGGAGTTCGGCATGTTCGCTGCCAAGGCCGCCGCGCTGCGAAGCCTGGATCTGTCGCGCCAGGTCGGGGCGGCGATTTTCTCACCCGAGGCGGAGATCCTCGCACTGGGCGCCAACGAGGTGCCCAAGGGCGGCGGCGGCAGCTACTGGGGCGGCCCGCCGTTCGACGACCGCGAGTTCAAACGCGGCTTCGACTCCAACGAACGGCGCAAGCGGGAGATCCTGTCCGAACTGGTGGGCATCCTGGCGCCGGGACGAAGCCTGGACGAACTGCTGGCGGACCCGAAAATCCGCGACTCCCAGTTGATGGACGCACTGGAATACGGCCGCATCGTCCATGCGGAAATGGCCGCGATCACCGACGCCGCCCGTCTCGGCCGCCCCCTGCTCGGCAGCGTGCTGTATTGCACCACATTCCCCTGCCATATGTGCGCCAAACACATCGTCGCGGCGGGGATCGGACGGGTAATCTTCCTGGAGCCCTATCCCAAGAGCCTCGCCGCCGAACTGCACTCTGACTCGATCCGGATCGAGGGCGGGGATCGCGGCCATTTCCAGGACTACCCGGCCGCCGATTTCGAGCATTTCAATGGCATCACGCCGCGCCGTTATCGCGAATTCTTCGAGCGCGGCAGCAGAAAGGGCCGGTCCGGCGAGGTCCTGGACTATGTCGATGGAATCCCGCGTCCGTTCGTGGACATCAAAGCGCCGTTCTATGCGGAGTTGGAGCGTCTGGCGCTTCGTCGTATCGATGACTGGCCGGCATAGACAAGCCGGGACAGGGAAGGAACGGGACGATGAAATTCGGTTTCTGCATCATGTCCGACATCGACGAAATCGGCTTCTTCAGCTTCATCGAGAAGCTGGGATATGACTCCGCCTGGGTCGCCGACAGCCAGATGATGTACTCCGACGTCTATATGGTGCTGGCGCTGGCGGCGCAGCAGACCAGGACGTTGCGCCTGGGCCCGGGAACGGCGATCTGCGGCACCCGTATCGCCCCGGTTCAGGCCGCCGCCATGGCCACGCTGAACCGGATGGCACCCGGGCGCGTGTTCCTGGGCATCGGCACCGGCAACACCGCGATGCGGACCATGGGCCAGAAACCGATGAAGATCGCGGCGTTCGGCGAATACCTGCGCGCGATGCGCGGTCTGCTGGACGGCGAGATCGTGGACTATGCCTTCGAGGGACGGCCGAAACCGATCAAGATGCTGCGGCACGAGACAAGGTTCATGAACCTGCAACCGCGCATTCCGATGTATGTCTCCGGCTTCGGACCGAGGGCCATGGGGCTGGCCGGCGAGTATGGCGACGGGTTGGTGTTCGCCATCCCGCCGCGCGGCGTTCCGGTGCAGGATGCGCTGGGCCATGCGCGCCAGGGGGCGGCCCGAAGCGGACGCGACATGTCCGGCTTTCGGAATGCCACGCTGACCAGCGTGGCGCTGCTGCAACCGGGCGAGGCGGCGGACTCGGATCGGATCAAGCGCTGTGTCGGCGCGAACGTCATGGCCAGCGTGTATTATTTCTACGACGTGGTGCATGAGACCGGCATCGAGCCGCCCGATTTCCTGAAACGCATTTGGAAACCGTATTGCGCGCTGGTGGAGCAGACTCCGCCAGAACACCGGCATTTCCGCACGCACGAGTTCCACTACACCGATCTGCATCCCGGCGAGGCGGACCTGATCGACGAGCAGTTGATCCGCGACACCTGTCTGACCGGCACCGCCGACGAACTGGTGGAACGCATCCAGGCGCTTGAGCGCGAGGGACTGGAGGAGCTGATCTTCGCCGTTGGCAACGAAACCAAATGGCGCCTCGCCGAGGAGTTCGCGCGCACCGTCATCGCCCGGTTGTAGCCGCCGCGCCTGTGGGTTGCCATCAGGCAGCCCGCGCACCCCGCCCTTCCGTTCTGCCGGCGGCCGCTTTCAATGCCGTCTTCAGATCGGTCAGGTAACGGACATGCTCCTCCTCGATGGTATGGCGGGCGGTGTCGCGGTACTGGTTGTTGTACCAGGCCGCGCGGGCGGCGATCGCCTGGCGCATGTCGGCATCGGACGGCAGCGCCGCGTTGCCCAGCAGGAACTCCCGCACCCAGCGGGCCTGATGTTCGAAGACCATGTTCAGCGCGGTATCGGTGTTGAAGAAACCCATCAGGAACAGGCCGGGCCACCCCGGCGGGACGATCCGCATATACAGGTCGAGGCGATTGTCCCGCACCTGAACCACGGACTCCGGCAGCATATCCAGGTCGATGCGATAGCCGGTGGCCGCGATCAGGGTATCGAACTCCTCCTCGGTGCCGTCGGCGAACCGGATGCGGTGGCCATCGACCGAGTCGATCCCCTGTTTCACGGCGATCCGCCGATAGGCGATATCGGTCGTTACCGTGGCGTTCGACGTCACATGACTCAACGCGGTCGCGCGTTTGAAGCCCAGCGCCGTCATATCGCCATGTGCCAGCCAAACCAGGAAGCGGATCAGCTTCTGGCGCAGCTTGCGGGGAATGTAGGGCCGCTGAATTTGGGCGGTGATATCGGTGAACGCCCGCCCGAACATCAGCTTGGGCAGGATCACGACTCCCGACCGGGCGACCAGCACCGTACGGCGGGACGTCACGCAGACATCGCTGGCGATATCGCAGGCACTGTTGCCCACCCCCACCACGCAGATGCGCTTGCCAACGAACGGCTCCGGCTCACGGTAGTCGTGTGCATGCAGGTAGCCGGCACCGAACGCCTGAAGCTCCGGCACATGCAGCGGCGCGGTCAGATGGCCGGTTGCCAGCAGCACGGCATCGAATCGCTCGACCGCTCCGCCGGCCAGTCCGACCTCCCAAACCGGCGGTTCGCGGGCCGGATCGAACGCGGGCCGGACGGAGACCACGCGGCTGTTGAAGCGAATTCGCGGGGTTACGCCGAAATGATCGGCGTACTGCACCAGATAGCGGTGCATGTCGTAGTGGTCCGGGAATGGCTGGGTATCGGGATCGAAATCCAGGTCGCTGAACCGCGTCACGCCGCGGGAGGTATTGATGTGCAGCGTGCGATAGGCCGAGGACCGGCCGCTGTCGTTGTTGTAGCACCACATCCCGCCGATCTGGCTGCCGATCTCGAATACGGTGACATCGAATCCGGCTTGCAGCAGATATTTGGCGTTGCACAGGCCGCTGGCCCCGGCGCCGACGATTGCGACTCGCTTGGTGCCCCGGCGGTTCGGACCCAGCGGCGGGCCATCCAGGCCACGTTGATAGACGGATTGGACGTCGGTCATGGGGGCGGCTCCGGCGGATTTCCTGATATTTGTGTTAGCCTTGCCGGGGCGATGCCTCAAGGGCCGGGCCGCTCCGGCGGCGGTTTGCGACAAAGACCGCGGAACAGAATCACCTGCGACATTGACGCACCCGGCCCGCGTCCGTATAAGCCGGCGCTCCCGACGGGTCGCCCAATCAGGCGCACCCGCCGGTATGCGTGCAAGGGAACGGGCCACAAAGGCCGTCGTTCGAATGGTTTCGGAGAGTAGTCGTGAAGCGCACCTATCAACCGTCTAAACTGGTCCGCAAGCGCCGGCATGGATTTCGCGCCCGCATGGAGACCGTTGGCGGTCGCAAGGTCCTGGCGAATCGCCGTGCCAAGGGCCGCAAGAAGCTGTCCGCCTAAGACGCGAAACGCTGGTGTGCCGTCCATGCCAGCTTCGCCCGTTGCGGCGGTTGCCGATATCGCAAAACCCGGCCGGCTGAAAAAGCGGCCGGAGTTTCTGCGTGCCGCATCGTCTGGAAAGAAAGCCGCGGTCGGCGGCGTGGTGCTGCAGGCACTTGTGCGTTCCGACGATCTGCCTGCCCGGCTTGGATTTACGGTGACCAAAAAGGTCGGCAACGCGGTGGTCCGCAACCGGACCCGGCGCCGCCTGAAGGAAGCCGCGAGGCTGTTGCTGGCAAAACGGCCGGTCACCGGGGTCGATCTGGTGCTGATCGGGCGCGACAGCACGCGCAAACGTAATTTCATCGCACTGCAAGGCGATATCGGGCGCGCCCTGGAGAGAACCGGGGTATGAAGCCGGTCGCGGCGGTCGAAATCGGCGTGGTGCGTGTCTATCAATGGACGCTAAGACCGTTCATCGGCGCGAACTGCAGGTTCTGGCCAAGCTGCAGCGAATATGCCGTCGAGGCGCTGCGCGAATATGGCGCGGCGCGCGGAACGGCGATGGCGGCCAAGCGTATCCTGCGCTGCAATCCGTGGAATGAAGGTGGTGTCGATCCCGTGCCTGCCAAACCGAAGGCACGGACCGACCGGAATATGGGGCATTGATGGACCAGAAACGGCTCTTCCTGGCGATCGCGGCATCGCTGGCGATCTTGCTGGGCTTCCAGATGCTGGTCGTACCGCATCTGCCGAAACCCCCGATGCGGGAGATCGCACAGATTTCCGGGCAACCGCTGACCACCCCGTCGGAAGGTCCCCCGGGCGCCGGCGTGCCGCCCGCCCCGGCGGCTGAACCGGCGAACTCGCCGCGGGTCAAAATCGATGCGCCGCGTGTGGAAGGGTCGATCGACCTGCTGGGTGCCAAGCTGGACGATCTGGTGCTGAAAGATTACCGCGACACCATCGATCCCGCATCGCCGCTGGTCCGGGTGCTGGAGCCGCGCACACAAAACCATCCGTATTACGTCCAGTATGGCTGGACCGCGCCGGAGGGCGAGACAGTTAAGCTGCCCGGCAACGACACGGTCTGGACCGCATCCGGCGGCAAGCTGTCGCCCGCCAATCCGGTTACCCTAACATGGGATAACGGTGCCGGTCTGGTGTTCCAGATCGGCCTGGCCATCGACGACAACTACATGTTCGCGGTCAGCCAGACGGTGAAAAACACCTCCGGCCAGGCGGTCAAGCTGTTCCCCTGGTCGCGCATCCGCCGCGACTACAAGCCCGAAGTCTCCGGCTACTACGTCCTGTTCGAGGGTCTGCTGGGCGTCGTTGACGGCAAGCTGGAAGACACGACGTACGACAAGGCAAAGTCCGAAGGGGACAAGCACGCCGGCCTTGCCTACGACGCCACCACCACGGGCGGTTGGGCCGGGATCACCGACAAGTACTGGCTGACCTCGCTGGTCCCCGATCAGGCATTGGCGTCGAAGGTGAATTTCCGCCACATCGACGATCACGGCGATCATTATCAGGTCGATTACATCGCCACCGCCCCGCTGACCGCGCCGGCCAACGGCGACGTGACCACGGTCAGCCATGTGTTTGCCGGTGCCAAGGTTGCGAACCTGCTCAGCGGCTACGAAGCGAACCTGCACATCCCGCTGTTCGACTACGCGGTGGACTGGGGCTGGTTCTGGTTCCTGACCCGCCCGATCTTCCTGGCGATCGACTGGCTGAACGGCA
Organism: Pseudomonadota bacterium; assembly: GCA_021805665.1. Lineage (GTDB taxonomy): Bacteria > Pseudomonadota > Alphaproteobacteria > Acetobacterales > Acetobacteraceae > Rhodopila. The sequence continues at coordinate 26,183 of JAJZEV010000159.1, read as the reverse complement.
TGATCGGGAATTTCGGCCTCGCGATCATGGTGTTCACCGTGTTTGCCAAGGCGTTGTTCTTCCCGCTGGCCAACTACTCCTATCGCTCCATGAGCAAGATGAAGCTGCTGGCGCCGAAAATGACCGCCCTGCGCGAACGTCTGAAAGACGATCCGCAGAAAATGCAGCAGGAGATGATGGGCCTGTACCGGCAGGAAAAGGTGAATCCCGCCTCCGGCTGCCTACCCATGGTGGTTCAGATTCCGGTGTTCTTCTCGCTGTATAAGGTGATTTTCGTCACCATCGAAATGCGGCAGGCACCGTTCTTCGGCTGGATCCACGATCTGTCCCAGGTGGACCCGACCAATATCTTCAACCTGTTCGGCCTGATCCCGTTCGACCCGTCGGCCTATGTCCCGCTGCTGCATCTTGGTTTGTGGCCGCTGATCATGGGCATCACCATGTTCCTGCAGCAGAAGATGAACCCGCCGCCGCCCGATCCGGTGCAGGCCAAGCTGTTCCAGTTCATGCCTATCATCTTCACCTTTATGATGGCGAAGTTCCCGGCCGGTCTGATCATTTACTGGAGCTGGAACAACACGCTGTCGGTAGCCCAACAATGGTTGATTCAACGCAGCACGAAACTGGCCAAGCCCTCGCTGGCCAGAACCTGACGCCCGAGGAACAGGCGGCCGCGCTGGAAGCCGGCCGCCTGCTGTTCGCCGCCGAATGCACGTTCTTCTTCGGCGCGCAAAAGCTGGAGCAACTGCCGCCCCTGGCGGGAACCGAAATCGCCTTCGCCGGCCGCTCCAACGTCGGTAAATCCAGCCTGCTGAATGCGCTGACCGGGCGGAACGCTCTGGCCCGCGTCTCGTCGGAACCGGGGCGGACACGGCAGTTGAACTTCTTCAACCTCGGCGACCGCCTGACCCTGGTGGACATGCCCGGGTATGGCTACGCCCGGGCATCGAAGGACATCAAAGCCGACTGGCAGGGCATGATGTTCGAATATCTGCGTGGCCGCCCCACCCTGCGCCGGGTCATGCTGCTGCTGGATTCGCGCATCGAACTGAAGCAGGCGGATCGCGACGTGATGGACCTGCTGGACCGCGCGGCAGTGACCTTCCAGTTGGTGCTGACCAAGACCGATGCCCTGAAGCCCACCGCCCTGGCGCGCAAAATCGCCGAGGCCGAGGGCTTGGCCCGCGTGCATGCGGCGGCGTTTCCGCACATACTGCACACCAGCAGCGAGACGGGCGACGGGATTCCGGCGTTAAGGGCCGAACTGACCTCGCTCGCCGACTAACCACCAAGGAGCGCGTTCAATGGCCAAGGGAAAATCCGACCGGGCCGGCGGCAAGCCGGACGCGGCCGATCAGGTGCTGCTGGACCTGGCCGGGGATATCCTGTCGGAATACTTTTTCGACCCCGATCACGAAGACGGTTACAAAGCCGCCATCGCGGCGTTTCGCGGCGGCAGCCAGGCCGTGATGGATCTGGCGGAAATGACGATCGATCTGGACGACGGCGAATGCGAGCTGTCGATCGATGCGCTGCGCACGCCAACGGCGTTTCGCGTGTCCATCGCCCATCCGAAATTCACCGCCACGATCGAGGGGCTGTGGGACTTCGATCAGGAAGAGCTGCGGAAATCCAAGATCGTCAGCCGCACCGGTTCGGCGAAAGCCATCATCGCCGGCTGCGATGCGGTCTTCGAGGCGATCGAGGCGATCGACCTGGACGACGAGGAAATCGAAGACCTGTTCGGGGCGCTGGACGACGAGTCCGAAAACCCCCGAATCGGCGACGATCCGGGGGAGCCGCCCGCGGCAACCGCGCTGGACCGCGGCCGGGTCAAGGCCATCGCCAAGAAGCTGGCGCGCAATCCGGAGGCGGGTCCGAACGACGAGGATGCCGGCTGGCTGGAGGAGATGCCGCAGGTCCTGCCGGTCATCGTCGATCTGCTGATCGCCGAAGCCGCCGCCGTCGGCAAACAGCGCAACGATACCCTGCTGGAGGCGTATCAGGATCTGCTGGCCCAGCAGTTGGAATTTGTCCGCTACCGGCAGGACGCCGGCTGGGACTGGGCGATCCGCATGCTGTCCGACTACCAGCAGCGGCTGATCGCACTGGGCGAGGCCAAAACCATCCCCCGCGAGGATTGGTTCGAGATGGCCGCGGCCATGACCCATGCCCGGGTTCCGGTGTCCGAGGACGTTAAAGTCGCCCTGGCAAGCGCCGGTCTGGCGCTGGGCGATGCCGAACCGACCGACGATATGGTCGGAACGCTGCGCGGATTCCTGGACCAAATGGCGGGGATGGCATCCTCGCCCGAGGAGGTGATCGAGGGTTTGAAATCGTCCGCGGCGATGATGCCGGGCGACTTGCGCAGCTTTCTGGCCACCGAGATGGCTTTGTCGCCGCATCTGGTGCTGCGCGATGCGGTGCCGCTGATGCTGCTGGACGCCGACCCGGCGGTGCGGCGCAACGCCGCCCTGGCGCTGGGACAGTCGGCCCACCCGGAGACTCTGTCGCCAGCTGCCTTGCGCCGATCCATCGCCGTGCGGAACTGGCTGCCGCCCGCCGACCGGCCCGCGCTGGATTCCGCGATCCGCAAAGCCCGCCTGGCGGGGGTGGAAATCGGCAGTTGGCCAGTCCCAGGCGCGGTGCAGGAGTTTCATGCCTCGATGATCGACGGTTCAGGGGCGCAAAGCCTGCTGGCGGTCGATCGGGCGGGCAAAAAAGGCGTGTTCGCCGGCCTGTTGATCCGCCATGGCGAAGGCGTTGTCGATGTCTGGGGTGACTCCGATGTGCCGCGTCGCGAGATCGCCACCATGCTGCGCGAAGTAAAGCTGCAAAGCACGTTCGCGCAGGTCAGCAGGTCCTATCTGGATCTCATGGCCCAACATGCCATTGGCACCGCGGTGGAGGCTGGCTCCGTGCCGCCCGATGGGCTGCTGAGATTCGCCGAACTGGCAGGGGGCGCCGATTGGAAAGACCGGCGCCTGGACATCGCGGCGGAAGCCGAACGGATGTGGCAGGACCTGGCGCCGGACGCCCGCGGGGCTGAAGCGGTTGCCGCCGCCTTTACCCGCGGCCTGACCTGGATGGAGGACGACCGGATCATCCTGTCCTGGTTCGAGGACGGACCGGCCGTACGCGACGCCCTGGCCGGGTTCGCGCGTAACGACCGGGCCGGCATGATGGACGTGGTGCTGAACCGGATTCTGCCGGCGACGCGGGCGCGGTGGGCGGAGCGTTTCGTGCTGATGGCCATGTGGTGCGAGGGCGCCATCGACCCGAAATACCGCAAGCGCGCAGCCGATCTGATCCCGGTGGCCCGGGCGCTGACCGGGGACGTGCCGATCCCGGAAATTCCGATCATGACCGTCATCGCGCAGCAGACATTGATGGCGGCCGTCTCCGGGGCCTGGTAGGCCCCGGTTCGGCAGGCTGTCGGTTCAGGCGAACTTCGGTCCCTTCGGGAAGCCGTTCGGAGGCAGGCGGCCAGAGCTGCCCCGTTCGGCCAGCCAGGGACGAAGGTCTGTTTCCGTCCGCATCCGCTCCCCCAGCTTCCAGGTTAGCCCGTCGGCCAGCCGGAATATCTTGATGTCCGACAGGTCGCCGTCCTTGTAACGCTGCAGGATAACCCCGGCCCCGCGCGCCATCTCCGGCACCTGATCCAGCGGAAACACCAGCAGGCGCCGGTTCGTGCCGATGATCGCGACATGGTCGCCATCGGCCGGGACACACAACGCCGCCTCCTCCTTCGGCTTCAGGTTCAGCACCTGCTTGCCGGTGCGCTTTTCGGCCAGCAGGTCAGCCGCCGCGACGATGAATCCGCGACCGGAGTTGGACGCGATAAGGTACTTTGTGCCCTCCGCCGCGACGAACAGGGCGGCGATATCGTCTTCGTTCGTCAGTTCGGCCAGCAGGCGCACCGGCTGCCCGTCGCCGCGCCCGCGCGGCAGGTCGCCCGCCTTCAGCGTGAATGCCTTGCCGTTCGTTGCCAGCAACGTCAGCCGGTCGGTGGTCTGGCAAGGCAGCAGCAGGCGCAGTTTGTCGCCCTCTTTGAACTTCAGGTCGTTCGGGTCCGCAACCGCCCCTTTCACCGCGCGTATCCAGCCTTTTTCGGACAGGATCACGGTAATCGGCTCACGCTCCACGAAGGCGTCCGTGTCGATTTCGATCGCGACCGGCGCGGCACCCAGTTCGGTACGCCTGTCGCCCAGCGGGCCGGAGCCGAACTGCTTTCGGGTGTCTTCCAGCTCCTCCGCGATCCTCGCCCAGCGCAGCTTGTCCGTACCCAGCAGCGTTCGCAGGTCCTTGAGTTCCTTGGAGAGCGATTTGTGTTCCTTGCGGATTTCCATCTCCTCCAGCTTGCGCAGGCTGCGCAGGCGCATGTTCAGGATCGCTTCAGCCTGCACGTCGGTCAGGCCGAACCGGTCCATCAGCCGGGGCTTGGGATGCTCTTCCTCGCGGATGATCGCGATCACTTCGTCCAGGTTCAGATAAGCGATCAGGTAGCCGTCCAGGATTTCCAGGCGGCGTTCGATGACGCCCAGCCGGTGTTCCGACCGACGCACCAGGACCTGATGCCGGTGATCCAGCCACGACCGCAGCACCTCTTTCAGCGGCATCACCCGGGGCGTGCGAGTCGCGTCCAGCACGTTCATATTCAACGGAAACCGCGTTTCCAGTGCCGTCGCTCGGAAGACCGTCTCCATCAGCACTTCGGGTTCGACGCCGCGGGTCTTCGGTTCCAGCACCAGGCGGATGACATCGCTGCTTTCGTCCCGGATATCGCCCAGGAACGGCAGCTTCTTGTCCTCCATCAACTGGGCGACCTGTTCGATCAACCGGGATTTCTGAACCTGATAGGGGATCTCGGTGACGACGATGGACCAGGTGCCGTGCTTGCCCTTCTCGACCGCCCACTTCGCGCGCAGACGGAAGCCGCCGCGGCCGGTTTCATAGGCGGCCAGGATCGCCGCCTGATCCTCCACCAACACGCCGCCGGTGGGGAAATCCGGCCCGGGCATATGTTTGATCAGGTCAGCGGTGGTGGCGTCGGGGTTCTGGATCAGGTGAATCGCGGCCGCGCAGACCTCGCCGGCATTGTGCGGCGGGATGGAGGTCGCCATGCCAACGGCGATCCCGGCCGCGCCATTGGCCAGCAGGTTCGGGAACGCACCCGGCAGGACGATCGGTTCGGATTCCTCGCCGTCATAGGTCGGGCGGAAATCGACGGCGTTTTCGTCGATCCCGGACAGCATCGCCCGGGCGACGAGGGTCAACCGAGCCTCGGTGTAGCGCATGGCGGCGGCGTTATCGCCGTCGATGTTGCCGAAGTTGCCCTGGCCTTCGACCAGCGGGTAGCGGGCGGCGAATTCCTGCGCCATGCGGACCATGGCGTCGTAGATCGAGGCGTCGCCGTGCGGATGGTATTTACCCATCACGTCGCCGACCACGCGGGCGCATTTCTTGAAGCCGGCCGTCGGGTCCAGCTTCAACTGGTGCATGGCGTAGATCAGCCGTCGGTGCACCGGCTTCAGCCCATCGCGCACATCCGGCAGCGAGCGGGACATAATGGTGGACAGCGCATAGGCCAGATAACGCTCCGACAGTGCGTCCTTGAGATCGACATTCTGTATCAGGCCAGCGAGATCATCCGGCATTTTCGGTCACGTCGTCCTTTTGCGCTGCGGCGGAGACTCGGTCGTATAGCATTGCCCGGGCCTGTGGCAGAGGGCGATGCTGATTTCCGAATGCGTCCCGCGCCAGGAAGTGGCTGGTCAGGCGCAGACCGTCGCGCCAGGCGGCCATATCCGGCTGGGCAGACCCGGTCAGGAAGCCCGGCAGAGTTAACAGGCGTGCCGCCCAGGCCCCTGCCCCTTCCTCGCTGACCGCCCGTCCGGACTTCGGTGAGACATAGGCCAGGCCCTCGGTCCGGCCCGTCACCGCGCAGGATGTCAGGTCCAGGCCGTAGCCGAGGTCGGAGAGCACGGCCAGTTCCCATTCGATCAGGCCAGTCAGCGTGGCGTCCCCCAGCGCCAGGCGGGGGATCAGGTGCAGCAGGCCATCGAAGATGCGGGGATGCGGTTCGCGTTCGGGGACCGCACCCTCCGCGACGGCGCAAATCGCGGTCAGCATGGACAGCGCCATCGCGTCCTGCATGGCGTGCGCCGCACCGGCATGGATCAATTCCCCGGAGAAACTGCCGAGGTGATCGGAGAGGCGGGCAGTCCAGTGTACCTGGACCATGTTGCCGGCCTGCCAGGTGGCAGCCTTGCCACGGGAGGCGCCGCCGCGGGCGAGCCCCCGGTGTGGGCCGTGTTCCAGGGTCATCACCGTGGCCAGGGCATCGCCCTCGCCGTAGGGGCGGACATCCAGCACGATCGCGGGGGCATCCCATTCCATGCGGCGATTTTAGCCGGGATGGCCGGGAGGCGCCATTGGCGCGTGTTGAGCGCTTTGCGTGCATGCGCTAAGCGTCGCACCGTATCATCGCACCACGAGGGCCAAAGCATCCGAGACACACGCAAACACGCGGTGTTCGACACGACGCGCCGCTCCGTCGCGTCGGTTTCGGATCGCTTCCTGGGATCGCCCCTGCGCAATCTGGTGCTGGGCGTGCTGTACATGCTGGCGGTCATGGCACTCGCCGTCGGCGCCTATGTCGCGGACGGCTGGCGGTTCGGCGATGCGCTCTACATGGTCATCATCACCGTCTATACGGTCGGATACGGCGAGACGATGCCAGTGGACACGCCGGTCCTGCGCGGCATCACCATCGGCCTGATCGTCCTGGGCTGCACCGGCATGATCTTCCTGACCGGCGCGCTGGTCCAGTTCATCACCCTCAATCAGCTTAACCGGATGCTGGGGTTCAAGCGCATGAACACACAAATCGACCGCCTGCGCGACCATGTCATCATCTGCGGCTTCGGACGCCTGGGCGTGATGCTGGCGCAAGAACTGCAGGCCGGGGGCGTTCCCATCGTCATCCTGGAGCAGGCGGAAACCGCCGTGGCCCTCGCCAGGGACCTTGGCTATCTCTGCATCCACACCGATGCGACGGATGAGGAAGCGTTGCAGGCCGCCGGTATCGTCCACGCCAGAACGCTGGCCACCGTGCTGTCGAACGACGCGGCCAACGTGTTCATCACCCTCAGCGCCCGCAGCCTGAACCCCGGGCTGGAGATCATCGCCCGCGGCGAGTTGCCCAGCACCGAGAGCAAACTTCTCCATGCCGGGGCCAACCAGGTGGTCCTGCCCGCGCATATCGGCGCCGAACGCATCGCCGAGATGATCCTGTATCCCGGCACCGCGGCCCTGTTACCAGACGCGGAGACAATGAAAGACTGCGAAAAGGCCCTGGTTTCGCTCGGGCTGGACATGAATGTGGTGGTAGCGGCGGCGAAAAGCCCGGCGATCGGCAAGACGGTCCAGATGGTGGAACAGCAGGCCAACGGGGCGTTCTTCATCGTCCAAATCAACCGGCAGGACAATCGGCGCCTCGCCCGGCCGGACCCCGCGACGGTGATCGAAACCGGCGACGGGCTTGTTCTGGTCGGCCGCGGGGCACAGGCCAAGGCGATAAGCGAGTTGTTCGGCGATGGCCGCCGCCGCAGCTTCCGGCTGTCGGGCCGGTAGGCCGGCGTTACCCTTTGCCGGGATCTTCCAGCCCGATCGCCCGCAACCGAGCACCTTCCTCATCCCAGCCTTTGCGTTCCTTGACGTTGAGGAACAGATGCACCGGCCGATCCAGCAGACCGGCCAGATCCTGCCGGGCACGCGCACCGATGGCCTTGATCTTGCTGCCTTTATCGCCGATCAGAATAGCCTTGTGACCGGGCCGGGCGACATAAATGGTCACCTCGATCCGCACCGAACCGTCCTTGCGCTCCTTGAACGACTCCGTTTCCACGGTTGCGCCGTAGGGCACTTCCTCATGCGTTTGCATGAAGATTTGCTCTCGCACGGTTTCGGCCGCCAGCAGGCGGTCGGGCAAATCGGTCAGGTCGTCCTCGGGATACAGCCACGGGCCTTCCGGCACCACGGCGGCCAGGGCGTCGGCCAGTTGGCGCACGCCGTCGCCGGTCTGTGCGCTGACCATGAACGTCTCCTGAAACCTGGCCAACCCGCTCAACGAGGCGATCAGCGGCAGCAACGAAGCCGGTTCCACCAGATCGGTCTTGTTCAGCACCAGCCAGCAGCGCCGGCCGGAGGTGCCAAGTTGGGTGGCGATCGCGCGCACATCGTCGCGCATGCCGGATTTCGCATCGACCAGCAGGATGGCCAGATCGGCGTCGGCCGCACCCGACCACGCCGCCGCCACCATCGCCCGGTCCAGCTTCCGTTTGGGGCGGAAAATTCCCGGCGTATCGACCAGCAACACCTGCGATTCCGCCCGCATCAGGATACCCAACACGCGAAACCGGGTGGTCTGCGCCTTGGGGGAGACGATCGACAGTTTCGCCCCGGTCAGCCGGTTCATCAGCGTCGATTTGCCCGCGTTCGGGGCACCGACGATGGCGACGAAGCCGCATCGCATCGGCGGGGGCGTGCTCATGCCGACAACCTGTTCAACAGAGTTTCCGCCGCCGCCTGCTCCGCCGCCCGTCGGTTGCCGGCGGTGCCGCTGGCAACCGAGGACCCCACGGTCGCGGTCACGGTAAATTCCGGCGCATGGGGCGGGCCGGAGCGGCCGGTAATTTCATAGGCGGGCAACTCAAGCCCTCGTTTCTGAGCCCATTCCTGCAAAGCCGTCTTCGCATCCTTCGGAGGTTCCGCCTGAACGGTCATCGCATCGTTCCAGGCACGCCGCACAAAATCGCGGGCCACGCCAAGCCCGCCGTCCATATAGAGGGCACCTAGCGCGGCCTCCAGCGCGTCAGCCAGCACGGTGGCCCGTTTCGCGACGCCAGCCCGGGCTTCCCCGGGGGACACCGACAGCGCGGCGGCCAATCCGATCGAATCGGCGACACCAGCCAGAACGGGCTGCGAAACCAGATAAGCGAGTCTGCGGCCCAGTTCGCCTTCCTGCTCATGCGGGAAGCGCTCTGCCAGCCACTCGGCCATGGTCAGACCCAGCACACGGTCGCCGATGAATTCCAGACGCTCATTCGACGCACGCGCCCTGCCCCGTCCGCCGCTCCTTTGGGCCGCGGAGCGGTGGGTCAGCGCTTCCTTTAGCAGCTCCGGACGCTGGAACGCGTGGCCCAGAATCGTCTCGAATGTTTCGCTCATGCCCTTTGAAGCATCAGTGAATCGGCTTCAGCAGGCGGTTCCAGCGGATTTCGAACGGCCACTCCCAGACTTCCCACCACGGATATTGCGCATCGACGGAGAAGAACAAGATTTCCGCTCGGCCCACCAGGTTTTCGATCGGCACGAAACCGACACCGTCCATGAACCGGCTGTCGGCGCTGTTGTCGCGGTTGTCGCCCATGGCGAACACATGGCCGGCTGGGACCAGATATTCCTGGGTGTTGTTGACCCAGCCGTCGTCCCGCTCTTTCAGGATTTCATGCTTCACGCCATTGGGCAGCGTTTCCACATACAGTTTGCGCATCATCTTGATGCCGTTGTCGTCGGCCAGATAGTCGCCCTGCGCCTCCCGCGGGGCCAGTTCGCCGTTGATATACAACTGGCCCTGGCGCACCTGGATACGGTCGCCCGGCAGACCGATGATACGCTTGATGTAGTCGATCGATGTGTCGCGGGGATATTTGAACACCACGACATCGCCCCGCTTCGGTAGCGAGCCGAAAATCCGCCCCGAGAACAGGTCCGGCGAGAACGGCAGCGAATAAGTGGAATAGCCGTAGCTGTATTTCGCCACGAACAGGTAATCGCCGACCAACAGCGTGGGGATCATGCTGCCGGAGGGAATATTGAACGGCTCGAACGCCACGGTGCGGACGCCGACCGCGATCAAACCGGCATAGACGATGGTCTTGATATTCTCGACCCAGGCGTTGGATTGACGCCGCGGATTGGCCTTGGTGGTCGCCATGGGGACTTTCAGATCGTGTTGCGGCGGCAAAAAGCCGCGGAAAACGGGCGGATGAAGCCCATGGGGAGTTTGCCTGTCAAGCAAGCCGGTTCAAGGCGCTGGAATAGCGGAGATAATCACCTGGGCATAGGCATAAGGATACTCGTCCGTCATCGTCAGATGGACCTGCGCCAGCATTCCCGCCGGCGTGATCGCCTTCAGCCGGTCCGCCGCCCCGCCGGTCATCACGATGGTAGGCTGGCCGCCGGGCAGGTTGACCACGCCGAGGTTAGAGAAAAACACACCTTTGCGAAAACCGGTACCCAGCGCCTTAGAGGCGGCTTCCTTGGCGGCGAATCGCTTGGCGAAGGTCGATGCCTGGATCGACTCCGTGCGCCGCAGCGCCTTGGCGCGTTCGGTGTCGGTGAAAACCCGCTCCAGAAAGCGCGCGCCGTGCCGCTCGATGGCTTTTTCGATGCGGCGGATGTCGCAAATGTCGGAACCGATGCCCAGGATCATCCGCCGGTCGCCCGTTCCACGCCCTTGATCGATTTCAGGCCGCGCAGCCCGACGATGACCTTCGACAGGTGGGCCACATCGCGGATATCGACATCGACCAGGACTTCCATGAAATCCTGCTGGCGGTTGACGATCTTCAGGTTGACGATGGCGCCGTCCTGCTTGGCGACGGCATTGGAGATATCGGCCAGGGCAGTCTGCTCGTTGGCCGCGATCACACTGATCCGGGCGGTGTGACCGGCGGTTTTCGCCACCCCGGTCTTGGCAACCGCTTCATAGTTCCAATCGACATCGATAAACCGCTCCGGCGTGGCGGCGAAGGCGGTCAGGGTCTGACACTCGCGGCCATGGATCGTCACGCCCTTGCCTGTGGTGACGATTCCGACGATTTCATCGCCCGGCACCGGATGGCAGCAGCCGGCGAATGTGAACGCCATGCCCGGAACCAGGCCGGTGACGGGCATGTCGTGATCGTGCCGGGACGGCGTGCGGCCGCGCGGCAGCATCGGCGGCATCATCCGCGGGCCGCGCGGCGCCTGACGCAATTCGGGATAGGCCGCGTGAACCACGTCCCGGGCCAGGTGGTTGCCGTTGCCGACCGCGATATACAAATCGTCGGCGGTGGCCAGCTTCAGGACTTTCAGCGCCGGTTCCAGCGCCTTTTCCGACCCGTCCACGCCGGCCTGACGGAATGCCTTGGTCAGTTCGACCTTACCGGCATCGCGGCTTTGCTGGCGCTGTTCCTGGTGGATGAACCGGCGGATACGTGCGCGGGCCTTGCCGGTGACGACGAACCGGTCCCATTGCGGCGACGGGGTGCCGCCGCGCGCGGTCATGATCTCCACCTGATCGCCGTTTTCCAGGTGATGGCGCAGCGGCATCAACCGCCCGTTCACCTTGGCGCCGACACAGGTATCGCCGACCTGGCTGTGCACGGCGTAAGCAAAATCGACCGGCGTCGCCCCGCGCGGCAACTGGATCAACTGCCCTTTCGGGGTGAAGCAGAACACCTGATCGGCGTAGAGTTCCAGCTTGGTGTTTTCCAGGAACTCACCCGGTTCGGCGGAATCCTCCAGGATTTCCAGCAGGTCCTGCACCCAGCGGAAGCGCTGGACGTCGGTGCCATCGACTTTCTTTTCCGGCGCCTTGTACACCCAGTGGGAGGCGACGCCGTTTTCCGCCACGTCGTTCATTTCGGCGGTACGTATCTGAACCTCGATCTTCTGGTTGCGCGGCTGGCGGAGTGTCACGCCGGTATGCAGCGACTGATAACCGTTCGATTTGGGGGTGGAAATATAATCCTTGAACCGTCCGGCGATCACCGGGTACGCCGAATGGACCGCGCCCAGCGCGGCATAACAGTCCGCTTTGGTTTGCACGACGATGCGGAAGGCCATGATGTCGGACAACTGCTCGAACGCGATGTTCCGGCGGTGCATTTTCTCCCAGATCGAGTAGGGGGATTTCTCTCGCCCCATGATTTCGATCGGCTCGACGCCGGCTTCGCGGCACACCTGGATCAGTTCGCGGCGGACGTCGTCGATCACATCCGCGCCCTGGCCGCGCAGGAAGTTCAACCGCGCCTGGATGGTCGCGAAGGCTTCGGGTTCAAGCTGCTTGAATGACAGGGTCTGGAGTTCGGTTTTGATCGCATCCATGCCGATGCGTTCGGCCAGCGGCGCGTAGATTTCCATTGTCTCGCGGGCGACGCGTTTACGCTTTTCCGGAGTGCGGACGAAATGCAGCGTCCGCATGTTGTGCAGCCGGTCGGCCAGTTTCACCAGCAGCACGCGGATATCGCGGCTCATGGCCAGGACAAGTTTGCGGAAATTCTCGGCTTGCTTGGTGCGGTCGGATTGCAGTTCCAGCCGGGTCAGCTTGGTGACGCCATCGACCAGTCCGGCGATTTCCTTGCCGAAGCGGGCTTCGATTTCGGACGGTTTACAGGACGTGTCTTCGACCACGTCGTGCAGCAGGGCGGTGGCGATCGAGGCGACATCCAAATGATAGCCGGCCAGGATATCGGCCACGGCGACAGGATGGCTGAAATAGGGATCGCCGTTTTCGCGGCGCTGCGTGCTGTGTGCCTTTTCGGCGAGATCGTATGCCTCGTCGATCAGGCCGGTGTCGGCCTTAGGATCGTAATCGAGGATTTTACTTGTCAGGTCGCACTGGCGAATAACGTCCAAGCTAGGCATCGTGGGCAGTTCGGCGAGTTCGCCCAACGGAACCAGGGCCGCAGCGGGGGCCGGCGTCGACTGGTTCATGTCACCGCCGAAACCCCCGTTATTCATAATGGCTCCCCCGGGGCGCTAGCGAGCCCGTCCGCCAAGTTCGGCCTCGATCGCCGCCTCCAGATCCTCGGGCGACATCTCTTCGGCGCTTTCGCTTGGCAGGCCAGCGGCTTCTTCGTCTGCTGCCACGTCCTGCAGACCGAAGATGTTCTGATCGGTCGGGATGAGGTCCAGAACCTCTTCGTCGGCGGGCTCCGGCTCCGGCGAGCGGGACAGCGACTTGATCAGGTCCTGTTCGATGCGCGGCAGTTCGATCGTCTCATCGGCGATCTCCCGCAGGGCAACGACCGGATTCTTGTCGTTGTCGCGATCCACGGTGAGTTCTTCGCCGCGGCTGATGTTGCGGGCACGCTGTGCGGCGAGCAAAACCAGCTCGAAGCGATTGGGGACTCTTTGAACGCAGTCTTCGACGGTGACGCGCGCCATGCGCTCATCCTCCGGTATGAAATGAAGGGGAATTGACCATTTAAGGGACCAGGGCTGGCTTTGCAAGCCATAACGCTGCAACGCAGCGACGTCCCGGCACTTTACAGTTGGCGCTTGGTCCAGCGGGCGGCGTCGGAAATATCCTGACCTATGCCGGAAATCGTGCTGCAAGCAGCCATGCCCAGCAGAAGCGAGATCGTCAATACAGCCAACATTGCACGCACGCGCCTGTCCTCCCTGAACACCGGCCAAACCGGTTTCACCGCGGTTCATAGACATGGGGCGCCCGAGGTTTCAATGCACTCCGGCGTCCGGCCGGCAGGCCAAGCCGGCAAAAAAGACCCGGTGCCGGGTGGACGGGCGGCATTTTTTGCCCGGGCATCCGGATAGAATCCGCGGCGACCGGCCATGCGACGGTTGGCATGCGACGTGCTTATTATACGGCACGACCACCGCCTGGATCGTACGAACCATGTCCCTGTTGTAAGCCATGAGCCTCGACTCCACGCTTTCCATCGCCACCGGCGGGCTGGCCAATATCAACGCCCAGTTCAGCCTGATTTCGCAGAACGTGGCGAACGCCGCGACCCCGGGCTATGCGCTGGAAGTCAGCAACCAGCGATCCATCACCGCGGACGGCGTCGGCATGGGTGTGCAGACGGCTCCGGCGACACTGCAGATTAACCAGGCGCTTCAAGCGTCCGTGATACAGCAAAACGCCTTGGTCAGCGGCGGCCAGACAACTCAGACAGCCCTCCAGGCGATCGACAGCGTGCAAGGAACCCCCGGCGCCGGCACCGATCTCGGCAGCTTGCTGGGCAAAGTGCAAAACAGCTTTTCAACGCTGCTGACCAACCCGTCGAGCCAAACGCAACAGAGTACCGTGGTGTCCGCCGCGACAACGCTGGCACAGGGCATCAACAGCCTCAGTGCCGCCTACAGCGCGCAGCGTCAGGCCGCACAGGACGGTATCGCGTCGGGACTCAACACGTTGAATACCACGCTGGCGGCGATCGGGCAGATCAGCAACCAGATCGTCGCTCTGCAACCGACGAACCAAAGCACGGCCGATCTGCAGAATCAGCGCAATGCGGCGGTGCAGACGCTGTCGCAGTTGTTGAGCATCAGGACCACCCAGCAACCGAACGGCGATCTGACGATTTTCACCAGCAGCGGCCTGACGCTCCCGACGCGCGGCGGGGCCGCACCGTTCTCCATCGCCCCCGCCAATACACCACCCAGCGCATACTATCCGGCTGGCGGATTGCCGGGGATCATGTTGAACGGGGCGGACGTCACCAGCCAGATGACTGGCGGCCAGATCGGGGCGAACATCGCATTGCGCGATACCACGCTGCCAACCGATCAGGCCGCACTGGACGAATTCAGCCAGGGACTCTCCGGCCGGTTCGCGGCGCAGGGACTGACCTTGTTCACCAGTTCCAGCGGCGCCATGCCAGCCGGCGGCGGATCGCCGGTCCAAAGCGGATATGTCGGTTACGCGGCCACCATTCAGGTCAACCCCACGGTCACCGCCAATCCGGCGCTGGTGCGCGACGGCACCAATGCGACCGCCAGCTTCACGCCCAATCCACCGGGTGGCCCGGCCGGTTTCACCACCCTGATCTCCAACGTGATCGACTACACGTTCGGCACGCAGTCGCAGAGCGGCGTCAGCCAGCCATCCCTGAATACCAGCGGTCTTGGGCCGGCGGGCAACCTGTCCACGCCGTTCAGTGCCGCGAGCGGCGCACTGGGGGCGTTCGCGACCAGCCTGACATCGTCCCAGGCCCAGCAAAGCGCTAACACGACAACCAATCTGGCAACCCAACAGGCGTTGCAGACCAGCCTGACGTCCAAGGCCTCGGCGGTCAGCGGGGTGAATATGGATACCGAGATGTCGCAAATGCTGTCGCTGCAAAACGCCTACAGTGCCAACGCCAAGGTGATATCGACGATACAGTCGATGTTCACAGAACTGATGCAGGACGTCCAATGAGCGGCGCGGTCGGCGCGGCGGGGGCGATGACCGGGTACGGCTTCAATCAGACGCTGGTTTCCAATGCCTCCGCCGTTCACCAGCAGCTGAATATTCTGACCGAACAGGCCAGCACCGGACTGGTTGCCCAGACCTATGCCGGTCTTGGATCTTCGGCGTCGGTCGCGCTGAACCTGAATCCGCAGATCGCCGCCTTGCAGACGTACAACAGCAACATCGACCTCGCCAGCGGCGGCATGCAGGTCACGCAGACGGCGATGACGCAGATCCAGCAAATCGCCGCGACGTTCACCGCCGATATCCCGAACCTGAACGGGCTGAACCCGTCGGAGGTGGACAGCGTCGCGGCCAATGCCCGCTCCGCCCTGACGCAGCTTGCGGGATTGCTGGATACGCAAAACGGCCAAAACTATGTGTTCGGTGGCCAGGATAGCGCCAATCCGCCGGTGCCGAACCCGGACAGTATCCTGACATCAGGCTTCTACACGCAAATCGACACCGCTGTTTCGGGCCTGGCCACCAACGGCGCCAGCGCGACGGCTGCCTCCACACTGGCGATCGCGGGATCGAACGCGGCGGGGACATCGCCGTTTTCGGCCTATATGTCCCAACCCGCATCCGCACTGGAGGCCCCTGTCGTGCAGACCGGCGCAACCACAACCGTGCGAACCGGGTTGCTGGCAAGTGCCAATTCGGCCGTGAAATCCACGGGCAGCTCGACAACGGGTTCGTATATGCGGGACCTGATGCGGGCCTTGGCGACGCTGGGGTCGCTGTCCAGTTCGCAGGTTTCCGCACCCGGCTTCGGCGCGCTGGTGCAGGATACCGGGGCAAGCCTGACCGGGGCGGTGAATGCGATGGCCGCCGATGTGGGCGTGCTGGGCGATACGCAGGCCAGCCTGACCGCGACGCAGACCCAGCTAACCGCCACAACGACCGCACTAACCGGGCAGGTATCCTCGGTCCAGGACGCGGACATGGCCTCCACATTGTCGCAACTGACGGCGGTGCAGACGCAGTTGCAGGAATCCTATCGTATGATCGCCGGGGCCAGCAGCATGTCGCTGATGAACTTCCTGCCGGCATAGAAGCCGCCGCCCCTGCCTGCCGGGACCGGCAGACAGCTGCTTTGAACCAGGGATGGAGATCGAGGACACAGTCGTTCCCGCCGATTACCCGGAATTGGCGCGTCTCGCCTGGAACCGCGACCCGTCGCGTCCGATCCCCGGTGCGGGGGCGCTCGGTCTCTACGAAGCCAAGTGGCGCCACATCGACGCAACTGCGCTCTCCCCGCGGGAGCGTGCGCTCATCGAGGCTTGGCGGAGCGATTCGGCGGCGGTTACCTGCTGACGACAAAGT
Source organism: Pseudomonadota bacterium (assembly GCA_021805665.1). Taxonomy (GTDB): domain Bacteria; phylum Pseudomonadota; class Alphaproteobacteria; order Acetobacterales; family Acetobacteraceae; genus Rhodopila. The sequence continues at coordinate 9,607 of JAJZEV010000159.1, read as the reverse complement.
AGAACGAGGCCAGGAGACGCCGACATGATCGACTTCAAGGGGCCGGAGCATCGGGCGGTGGCCGCGGCGCTCTCGGCCATGGATCACGATCGCTAAACGGCCTGCCAGTGCTGGTTCGGCGGCGGCACCGAGATTGTCCTGGAGCTTGGCGAATACCGCCTGAGCAAGGACATCGACTTTCTTCGTTCCGATGCCGACGGATACCGGGAGATGCGCTCGCTGGCGACCTCGGGCGGAGTAGCTGCGTTGTTCAGCGCGCCGGTGCGGCAGGAGCGGGCCTATGGCGAGGATGTGGGCCGGAAATTACGGTGGGTTCTGGAACGGCTGGACCAGACCGATGCGTGCGCACATGCATCCACCGTGTTGGGGATGGACCCCGCCCTGGCGGCGCAGGCGATCCGTGCGCTGTCGGTGAATGCCGCCGCCTGAAACCCGGCACCCGCTAACCCGCGACCTGCCCCGCGTCTGCCCGCAGCGTCAGCACCGCCTGTAAAACCGCCGGCTGCAACCCCTGCCCGCCGGCCTCGGCGTGTTTCAGGATCGCCGAACGCATGCGCGGGTCCCAGAATTTCACCAGATGATCGGCGATATTGGCGACCGCCTTGTCGCCGGGCTGATGGGCGAAGAACCGGCCGATCTGGTTGGCCATATAAATCAGTTTGTCAGGCGACATGGGTGGAACACTCGAACACGATGCGATCGGCATGGGTGAAAGTCTCGAAACCGTCATCCCGGGCGATCGCGACCACGGTGATGCCGGCCTGTTCGGCGATACGCAGGGCCAGCGCGGTGGGTGCCGAAATCGCGACAACCACCGGGGCACCCGCGACGGATGCCTTCTGGATCATCTCCACCGAAACCCGGCTGGTCAGCAGAATTGCCCCTCGGGACGCGTCGGTGCCAACCCGAGCCAGCGCGCCGGTCAGTTTGTCCAGCGCATTATGGCGGCCGACATCCTCGCGCACGGCCATGATCCCCTGGTCCGGCTGCCAGAACGCCGCCGCATGCACCGCCCTGGTTTGTGCGTTCAACGGTTGAAGCCCATGCAAAGCCCGCATCGCGCCACCCAGGTCCACGGCCGCGACACGAAAGTCCGACGTCACGGCCTTGGGCTGTCGCATCGCCTGGGTCAGGCTTTCCAGACCGCACAAGCCACACCCGGACGGGCCGGTCAGGAAGCGGCGTCGCTTGGTAAACGCCTCGATCCGGGTCTCATTCAGCCACATCCGGACTTCGATACCGTTTTCGGCCGGCACGATCTCGATGTCCTCGATGTCTTCCCGACAAGCTGCGACGCCCTCGGCAAGACTGAACCCGACCGCGAAATCTTCCAAATCCGCCGGGGAGGCCATCATCACCGCATAGGCAAAGCGGTTATAGGAAAAGGCGATCGCGGTTTCTTCCGGCACGGCGCGCTGACCCGGCGACGCGACGCCACCGAACCAGCGTGTGTGCGCCGCAACGGTGGCGCGATCCAGCGGCACTGTCATTCGGCGGCCGGCAGAGGAACCGCCCGGTCGATGCGACGGCTCTCGCGGGAGTGGGATTGGTACTCGTCCTGCCACGCGGTCGGCCCGTTCGATGGCGCCACCTGCACCGCCGTCACCTTGTATTCGGGGCAATTGGTCGCCCAGTCGGAATAGTCGCTGGTGACCACGTTCGCCTGGGTGTCCGGGTGATGGAAGGTTGTATAGACGACACCCGGCGCCACCCGATCCGTGATCCGCGCCCGCAAGCTGGTCGCGCCCGACCGGCTTTCCAGGCGGACCAGGGCGCCATTGTGCAGGCCACGCTCCTCCGCGTCGTGCGGGTGGATTTCCAGCAGATCTTCGGCGTGCCAAGTCGCGTTGTCCGTGCGCCGTGTCTGCGCGCCGACATTGTACTGGCTCAGGATACGGCCCGTGGTCAGCAGCAACGGGAAGCGCGGTCCGGTCCTCTCGTCGGTCGCGACGAACTCGGTGATCAGGAAATTGCCCTTCCCGCGCACGAACTGACCGATATGCATCGTCGGCGTGCCCTCCGGCGCCGTATCGTTGCACGGCCATTGCACCGAACCGAGTGCGTCCAGTTTGTCATACGTCACGCCCGAGAATGACGGGGTCAGGCGCGCGATCTCCGCCATGATCTCCGACGGATGCGTGTAGTGCATGTTCACGCCCATGGCCTTTGCGATGGCTTGGGTGATTTCCCAGTCCGCCATGCCGGCCTTCGGCGACATGACCTTTCGCACCCGGTTGATGCGCCGTTCCGCATTGGTAAAGGTGCCGTCCTTTTCCAGGAACGTCGAGCCCGGCAGGAACACATGGGCGTAGTTGGACGTTTCGTTCAGGAACAGGTCCTGCACCACGATACATTCCATCGCCTTCAGTCCGGCGATGACGTGTTTGCTGTCCGGGTCCGACTGGACGATGTCCTCGCCCTGCACATACAGGCCCTGGAACGACCCATCCATCGCCGCGTCGAACATATTGGGAATACGCAAGCCGGGTTCGGCATCCAGATGCACGCCCCAGTCCTTCTCGAACAGCCCGCGCACGATGTCGTCCGAAATATGACGATAGCCCGGCAGTTCGTGCGGGAACGAGCCCATGTCGCAAGCGCCCTGGACGTTGTTTTGCCCGCGCAGCGGATTGACCCCCACGCCCTCCCGCCCGATGTTGCCGGTGGCCATCGCCAGATTGGCGATCGCCATCACCGTCGTGGTGCCCTGGCTGTGTTCGGTCACCCCCAGCCCGTAATAAATCGCCGCATTGCCGCCCGTCGCATACAACCGCGCAGCCGCTCGGATTGTCTCCGCCGGCACGCCGGTGAAATGGGCGGCCGCCTCCGGGCTGTTCTCCGGTCTGGAGACGAACGCCGCCCAATCGGCAAACGCCTCACCGTCGCACTGCTCGCGCACGAATTTTTCGTCCACCAGCCCCTCGGTGACGATCGTATGGGCCAGCGCATTCATCATCGCGACATTGGTGCCCGGCAGCAGCGGCAGGTGATACGCGGCCTCGATATGGGCAGAGCGGACCAGATCGGTGCGCCGCGGGTCGATCACGATCAGCTTCGCACCCTCCCGCAGGCGCTTCTTCATGCGTGAGGCAAACACCGGGTGGGCGTCGGTCGGGTTGGCGCCAATGACCAGGATGACATCGGCCTCGCTGACCGAATCGAAATCCTGGGTGCCCGCCGAGGTGCCGAATGTCTTACTCAGGCCATAGCCGGTGGGCGAGTGGCACACCCGGGCGCAGGTGTCGGTGTTGTTGTTGCCAAACACCGCACGGACCAGCTTCTGCACCAGATAGGTTTCTTCGTTGGTGCAGCGGGAGGAGGTGATCGCGCCGATCGAATTGCGCCCGCGCTGGGCCTGGATGCGCTTGAATTCGCTGGCGACGCGACCCAGGGCTTCGTCCCAGCTGACTTCGCGCCAGGGATCGCTGATCCGTTCGCGGATCATCGGTTTCAGGATACGGTCGCGATGGTTGGTGTAGCCCCAGGCAAACCGTCCCTTGACGCAGGAATGGCCGTGATTGGCCTTGCCGTCCTTATACGGGACCATCCGCACGACTTCCTCGCCGCGCATTTCGGCCTTGAAGCTGCAGCCAACGCCGCAATAGGCGCAGGTGGTCACCACGGAATGTTCGGGTTGGCCGATCTCGATAACGGATTTCTCGATCAGCGTGGCGGTCGGGCACGCCTGAACGCAGGCGCCGCAGGACACGCATTCCGACGCCAGAAACGGCTCATCCATGCCGGCGGCGACGTGAGAGGCGAAACCGCGTCCGTCGATGGTCAGCGCGAAGGTGCCCTGCACTTCCTCGCAGGCGCGCACGCAGCGCGAGCAGACGATGCACTTGGCGGGATCGAAGGTGAAGTACGGGTTGGATTGGTCTTTGACCGCATCGAAATGGTTGGCGCCTTCCTGGCCATAGCGCACCTCTCGCAGGCCCACCGCGCCGGCCATGTCCTGCAGTTCGCAATCGCCGTTGGCCGCGCAGGTCAGGCAATCCAGCGGATGGTCGGAGATATACAACTCCATCACATCGCGCCGCAGCTTCTTCAGCTTCCCGGTCTGCGTCTTCACCACCATGCCGTTCCCGACGGGGGTGGTGCAGGAGGCCGGAGTGCCGGCCCTGCCCTCGATCTCCACCAGGCACAGCCGGCACGAACCGAAGGCCTCGATCGAATCCGTGGCGCACAGCTTGGGCACCTGGATACCGGCTTCCATCGCCGCGCGCATGATCGAGGTACCTTCCGGCACCGTGACCGCAAAGCCGTCGATGGTGACCGTGACGGTCTTGTCCGCGTGGCTGGCGGGGGTGCCGTAGTCGATTTCGCTGATCAGGGACATGCGTTTCCTTTCAGTCCGCTGCCGAAGCAAAGGGCGCCGGGAGACCGAAATCCTCGGGGAAGTAGGTAAGCGAACTGGTAACCGGGTAAGGCACGAAACCGCCCAGGGCGCACAGGGAGCCGAGGCGCATGGTTTCGCAGAGATCGGTCAGCAGCGCGTGGTTTTCGGCACGCTTTTCGCCGCGCAGGATGCGATCGATGACCTCCACCCCGCGGGTGGACCCGATGCGGCAGGGGGTGCATTTGCCGCAGGATTCAATCGCGCAGAACTCCATCGCGAAGCGCGCCTGACGGGCCATATCGACGGTGTCGTCGAACACCACCACGCCGCCGTGGCCGATCAGTCCGTTCCTGGCGGCAAACGCCTCATAATCGAAGGGCGTATCGAACAGCGCGCGCGGGAAATAGGCCCCCAGCGGCCCCCCGACCTGCACCGCCCGTATCGGGCGGCCGGACGCGGTGCCGGCACCGATATCGTCCACCAGTTCGCCCAAGGTCATGCCGAACGCAGCCTCGAACAATCCACGATGGCGGACGTTACCGGCGAGTTGGATCGGCATGGTGCCCCTGGACCGCCCCAGGCCCAAATCGCGATAGGCGGCCGCACCATCGGCCAGGATCACCGGCACGGACGCGAGCGAGACCAGATTGTTGACCGCGGTCGGCAGTCCGAACAGGCCCTTGTGCGCGGGCAACGGCGGCTTGGCGCGCACCACGCCGCGCTTGCCCTCTATGCTTTCCAGCAGCGAGGTTTCTTCGCCGCACACATAGGCTCCGGCGCCGACCCGGATTTCCAGATCGAAATCGTACCGCGACCCAAGAACACCTTTGCCCAGGCAGTTCGCGCGCCGGGCAATCGCGATCGCCCTGGCCAGCACGTCGATGGCGTGCGGGTATTCGGAACGGATATAGACGAAGCCCTTATCGGCCCCAACGGCGAGCCCGGCGATCGTCATGCCCTCGATCAGGACAAACGGGTCGCCTTCCATGATCATGCGGTCGGCAAAGGTGCCAGAATCGCCCTCGTCGGCGTTGCAGACGATGTATTTCCGCGCGGCGCTGGCCTGCGCGACGGTGCGCCATTTAATGCCGGTCGGGAATCCGGCGCCGCCACGCCCGCGCAGGCCGGATTCGACGATGGTTTCCACGGTCGCTTCCGGCCCGATGGCAATCGCCTGTTCCAGACCGCGGAAACCGCCATGCGCCCGGTAATCGTCCAGCGACAGGCGATCGACGATGCCGCAACGGGCGAAGGTCAGCCTGGTCTGGCGCTTCAGGAAGGGGATCTCTTCCGGCCGCCCCAACCGGCTTGCGTGCGGGCCGCCATCCAGCAGGCCCGCATCGAACATCGCACCGACATCGGTCGCGCGCACCGGGCCATAGGCGATGCGCCCGGCCGAGGTCGGCACTTCGATCATGGGTTCAAGCCAGAACAGACCGCGCGACCCGGTGTGAACGATTTCGATATCCAGGCCACGCTGACGGCCGGCCGCGAGGATCGCGGTTTCGACTTCGTCCGCGCCCAGCGCCAACGAACCGGCGTCGCGCGACAGATAGATACGCGGCCTCATGCCTGCCTCACATTTTCAAGCAGAGCGGACAGACGCGCGGTGTCCAGCGCGCCGACGACCTTATCGTCCAACATGGCGGCGGGCGCACAGGCGCACAAGCCCAGGCAGAATACCGGCTCCAGCGTTATGCGGCCGTCCGGGGTGGTTTCGCTCCAGCCGATTTGCAACTCCGCGATCGCGGCCGTGGCAATCGCGTCGCCGCCCATCGACTGGCAGGCTTCCGCCCGGCACAGCTTCAGCACATGGGTGCCCGGCGGGGCCTCGCGAAAATCGTGATAGAAAGAAACAATCCCATGCACTTCCGCCCGCGACACATTCAGCGCCGAGGCAACCATGGGAACCGCCGCACGCGGGATGTATCCGAACGTCTGTTGCAGGGCATGCAGCATGGGTAATGCCGCGCCTTCCTCCTGAACAAAGGCAGCGATTACTTCGTTACCTCGTTGTTCGTTCCAAACCTCGAACTCAGGCATTTTTGTTTTATCCGTTCATCGGGTTCCCTATTCGATGCCAGGTTTCCCCGAACATCAAGGCAGTAGATCCATGGTTCGATAGAATACATCTATCGACCAGCAGCCAACTCGGTATCGAGCAACGGTGCCAGACGCTGTGCCTCCGCGACCAGTGCGGCGGTCGCGGGCGTCATCGGGTCGCGATTGGGCACCAGCAAGCCGATCGTATGCGTCACCGCCGGCTGCACGATGGGTATCGCCCTGACCGCACCGCCAAGCCCCAGCGTTTCGGCGAGAATGGCCGGCATCACGCTGGCCCATTGACCGGTTCGGACATGGGAAAACAGCACGATCACGGAGTTGGATTCCAGCGTCGGCGCAGGCTCCAGCATGCCGGCCTCGCACAACAGACGATTGATGATACGCCGGTTCTGCATGTCCGGCGTCAGCAGGCACAGCGGAATGCGGCCGACCTCGGCCCAGGTGACCTCCGTCCGGCTTCCGAACGGGCTGTCGGCGGCGATCAGCAGACGGTACTGCTCGCGATACAGCGGGATCGCGCGCATCCGCCCGATGGGTTCGTTGTCGAGATAGCTGATCCCGGCGTCGATTTCCAGATTATCCAGGGCGGTCAGGACTTCGATCGACGTGGCGGACCTGACGGTGAAGCGAATATCGGGATGCCGTGCCCGGTACGGCGTCGTCAGGGCGGACACCATTGCCAGTGCCGTGGGAATGGCGGCAATCCGAAGATGCCCGACCAGCCGGCCTTGCTTCAGCGCCCGCACTTCCTGCCGCATGGTCCGGGCATCGCCGACGATACGCTTGGCCCAGTCCAGCACACGCTCGCCCTCTGGCGTCAGGGCCTGAAACCGGGCGCCCCGGGTAACCAGCAGCACCCCAAGCATGCCTTCCAGTTGCTTCAGTCCGGCGGACAAAGTCGGCTGCGTCACATGGCACGCCTCCGCCGCCCGACCAAAGTGCCGTTCACGCGCCAGTGCCAGGAGGAATTCGAGCTTATCGATCACACCTTTGTCCGCGCGACATCGTCAGGCAGTCGATTAGAAACCAGGGCGGCACCGAACGCACACGGGGATGTGCATATTCGGTGCCGCCGCCGGTCAGATGGATTCGAGTTGCTTACCGATCGGCAGGCTGCGGATGCGCTTTCCGGTCGCGGCGAAAATCGCATTGCAAAGCGCTGGCGCGAACGGCGGCACCCCTGGCTCCCCTACTCCGCTGGGCGGAACGTCGGGACCGGATGGGACAATGTGAACATGTGTCACCATCGGGGCCTCGTCGATCCGAACAACCGGGAAGTCGTCGAAATTGCCCTGCTGTACGCGGCCGTTCTTGAAGCTGATCTCGCCATGCCTGGCCAGGCTCAGCCCCATGATCGCGGCGCCTTCGATCTGAGAGCGGATCCGCTCCGGATTGACGAACGTGCCGCAATCGATGGCGGTATCGACGCGCGGGACGGTCAGCACACCCTTGTCGTCCACCGCGACCTCCACGATGGTCGCGACATAGCTGACGAAGCTGCGATGCACGGCGATGCCAAGGCCGTGGCCTTTGGGCAGCTTGCGGTTCCACTCGCCCTTTTCGGCGACCAGTTCGACCACACCGCGCAGGCGTCCGGCATCGATCGGATAGCTCGCCACCGGCTCCCCATAGTCCCAGAAATCCTTGACCGACGGGCCGATATCGACGATCCGCGCCGGCCCGATCAGTTCGAGCAGCATATCCTTCGGGTCGCGGCCGGTTTCGTGGGCGATTTCGGCGACCATCGACTGGATCGCGAAACCGTGCGGTATGTTGGAAACCGAACGGAACCAGCCGATGCGGGTGTGCGCGGCGGCCGCGGGGTTTTCGCAGCGGATATTGGCGATGTCGAACGGCAGGTCGGTCACCCCCATCCCCAGTTCGAACGGCGCCTGATGGTTGGCCCCAGCGGCGAAAGTGGAGATGATCGTCGGCGCCACGGTGCGGTGACGCCAGGCGACCACCTTACCGTCCTTGATTCCGGCTTCGATCCGTTCGGCCGAAACCGTGTGGACGAAATCGTGGCGGACATCGTCCTCACGCGTCCACTGCACCTTGACCGGGGCACCGAGCGCTTTGGAAAGCAGTGCGGCTTCCAGCGCGAAGTCGCACTTCGATTTGCGCCCGAAGCCACCGCCCAGCAGTGTGACGTTCACCGTGACGTCTGATTCCGGAATGCCGAGGGTCTTGGCGACATCCTCTCGCGTGCCGCCCGGGCTTTGCACCGACGCCCAGATCTCTGCCTTGCCGTTGACGACATGCGCCGTCGCGGTGGGCGGCTCCATGCTGACATGGGCCAGATGCGGCAGGTAGTATTCCCCGACGACGACTTTATCGGCCGACTTCAGGGCCGCATCGGCATCGCCGTTGTCGCGCACCACCTGACCTGGATTGCGTGCGGCCTCTTCCAGTTCCTTGCGATAGCTGTCCGAATCATAACTGGCGTTCGGGCCGTCGTCCCACACCACTTTCAGTGCGTCGCGCCCCATGATCGCCGCGCCGGTGTTGCGTGCGATGACGGCAACGCCGCCCAGCGGCTGGAACTTGGACGGCCAGGGCCAGCCCTGGACCTCCATCACCTTTTCGACGCCGGACACCTTCATGGCTTCTGTCGCATCGAACGACACCAGCTTGCCGCCGACGACCGGCGGCCGGGCGATCACCGCGTACTTCATGCCGGGCAGCCGGGAATCGGCGCCGTATGCCGCCTTGCCCGTGGTGATGTCGCGCAGATCGACGATCGCCACCTTGCCTTTGCCGATATAGCGGAAGTCCTTGGGGTCCTTCAGGCGCAGCTTGGACGTTTCGATAACCGGCTGCTTGGCTGCATCGGCCGCCAGTTCGCCGAAACCCAGCTTGCGGCCGGTCGGGGTATGAACGACGAAATGGTCGATTGCCGTTACCTCGGTGACCGACACTTTCCACCGCTTGGCGGCCGCGGCTTCCAGCATGGCGCGGGCGGCGGCGCCGACCTGGCGCATCGGCATCAGGTAATGCCGCGTGCTGCGAGAGCCGTCGGTATCCTGGTTGCCGTATTTCGTTTCGTCGCCGGGTGCCTGACGCACATGCACGCGCGTCCAGTCGGCTTCCATTTCATCCGCCACGACCATCGGCAGGCTGGTGCGGATGCCGGTGCCCATCTCGGAGCGCGCGGCGATTATGGTCACGGTTCCGTCGGGCGCGATAGCGACGAAAACCCGCGGG
>JAJZEV010000173.1 GCA_021805665.1 Pseudomonadota bacterium | reverse complement strand
TCCGACCACGCCCGGCCCGGACATCGGGCAGTGCTGGCGACGGCGGATACGCTGGCAGTGATGCGCGCGCGCCTGGGCGACGGGGCCGGGCAAAGCCAGCAGGCACTGGGCTGGCACGAACCTGTCACCGTGGGCGAGGTGCGCGTCTGGCTGTCGCCGGCCGGCCATGTGCTGGGTAGCGCGCAGGTGGCGATGGAGTACCAAGGCTCCCGCGCGGTGGTCAGCGGCGACTACAAGCGGGTCGCGGACCCGACCTGCGCGGGGTTTGAACCGGTGGCCTGCGACGTGTTCGTGACCGAGGCCACCTTCGCACTGCCGGTCTTCGTGCATCCGCCGCCCGGCGGCGAAATCCAGCGTCTGCTGGACAGTGTGGCACTGTTTCCGGCACGCACCCATGTCGTGGGATGCTATTCGCTGGGCAAATGCCAGCGGGTCATCGCGCTGCTGCGCCAGGCCGGATGGGACAAGCCGATCTGGCTGCATGGCGCGCTGGCGGCGATGTGCGAGGTGTACCGCCAGCGCGGCGTGGCGCTCGGCGACCTTCGTCCCGCGACGGTCGCGGCGAAAGCGGACCTCGTCGGCGCCATCGTCCTCGCGCCGCCCAGCGCCGTCGCCGACCGCTGGGCCCGGCGTCTGGAGGACCCGGTCGTCGCGCTCGCCTCTGGCTGGATGCGGGTGCGGCAGCGGGCGAAATCGCGCGGCGTGGAATTACCCCTGGTGATCTCCGACCACGCCGACTGGAACGAACTCAATACCACCCTGGACGATGTCGCTGCCCCGGAAGTCTGGGTCACCCATGGTCGCGAGGACGCGCTGATCCACGCCGCCGCGCAACGCGGGATTCGCGGCCGGGCACTGCGGCTGCTGGGATACGGGGAGGAAGAGGAAGCGGCGGAGCCATAGCACTCCGCCCGGGGCCTGGATCAGTTTGCTGGCGGATTGTCCGGGCGCAGATAGCGCAGCACGGCATCGACCGCCATGTCCCGCTGGCGGATCGCGTCGGCGGCGTCCGCCAGGTCGCGTTTGAAAATGATTTTCCAGGTGTGCCGGTTCGATACCCGGTAGAAACAGAACGACGCGATCAACAAATGCAGATGCAGCGGGTCGATGCCATCGCGGAACACACCCTCGGCCGCGCCGCGCAGCAGCAGGCGCTGCACGATCTCCAGCACAGCGGCGTTGCGCGAAGCAAGCGTCGGCGAGCCATCGATATGTTTCGCGCGATGGATGTTGGCGATAGAAATAAGCCGGATCCAGTCCGGATGGGCGGCATGGTAGTCGAAGGTGACTTCCACCAGCCGGCGCATCGCATCGGCGGCCGGCGTTCCGGCCACTTCCAACGATTGTTCGTACTCGCGCATGCCGGCATAGACATCTTCCAGCACGGCAGCGAACAGCAATTCCTTGCTGCCGAAATGATAGTAGATCATTGGCTTGGTGGTCCGCGCCAGGGTCACGATCTCATTCACATTGGCGCCGCTGTAGCCCTTTTCCGCGAAGACCGTCCGGGCGGCACCCAGGATGCTGGCCCGCGTGCGCCCGGGACCGTTATGCCGAACCTGCGATCCATCCACCGCGCGATACTCCTGTTCCATAGCCGGCGGCGGAGACGCGGAAACGCGCATGCCAAAACCGCTTGCATCGCGCATAACCTACCGGTAGGTAAAACAACAGCACAAGCCCAAACGGCGATGGAAGGGAGGCAGGCGGATGACTACAACCCCGAACAGGGTCCGCCGGGTGCTCACCCCGATCGCCGCGGCAGCGCACCAAGCCGGCCGGGGCCGACCGGCAAGCAGGAGGTTTCATTCATGGCGACCGCAACGACCGGCGAACCGGCGGGCAAGCATCAATCCGGAAAAGCCGCTGCCAGCGGCTGGATCGGTTCGGCGCTGGAGTATTATGACTTCTTTATCTACGCCACCGCGGCGTCGCTGATCTTTCCGCAAATATTCTTCCCCAAGGGCAACCCCGGGGCAGCGATCGCCGCCTCGCTGGCGACCTATGGCGTGGGCTATGTCGCCCGCCCGATCGGCGCCTTCGTGCTGGGGCACATGGGCGACACGCTGGGGCGCAAGAAAGTGCTGCTGGTGTGCATGTTCATGATGGGAATCTCCACCATGGCGGTCGGTGTCCTGCCGACCTATGGGCAGGTGGGGATTTTGGCGCCGATCCTTCTGGTGGTGCTACGGCTGATCCAGGGGTTCGCGGTGGCTGGCGAAATCTCCAGCTCCAGTTCCATGATCCTGGAACATGCCCCGTTCGGGCGGCGCGGCTTTTTTGCCAGCTTCTCGCTGCAAGGCGTGCAGGCGGGGCAGATTTTCGCCGCCGCGGTGTTCCTGCCGCTGGCGCACTACCTGCCGAAAGAAGCGTTCGACACCTGGGGCTGGCGCATCCCGTTCCTGCTGAGTTTCCTGGTCATCGTCGCCGGTTACATCATCCGGCGCGAAGTGACCGAAACCCCGGCCTTCACCGAGGAAAGCGCGCAGGGGCAGATTCCCCGGTCGCCGATCGCCGAGGCGTTCCGGTTGAGCTGGGCGGATATGCTGCGCGTGGTGTGCATGGCGCTGATGAACGTGATTCCGGTGGTCGCGACGATTTTCGGAGCAGCCTATGCGGTGCAGCCAGCCTACGGGATCGGTTTCAAGGCAGACGTCTATCTATGGATCCCGGTGCTGGGCAACATCGTTGCGGTGGTCGCGATCCCCTATGTCGGCAACCTGTCCGACCGGATCGGCCGGCGCCTGCCGGTGATCGTGGGGGCGCTGACCTCCGGCATGCTGGCGTTCGCCTACTTGTATGCGATCAGTATCGCCAATGTGCCGCTGGCGATCGTCATGTCGTTACTGATGTGGGGGATCGTCTATCAGGGCTACAACGCCGTTTTCCCCAGCTTCTTCCCGGAGCTGTTCCAGACCCATACCCGGGTTTCGGCAATGGCCATCGCGCAGAACGTCGGCACCACGATCACCGCGCTGCTGCCGGCGCTGTTCGCGGCCGTGGCACCGCCGGGTTCGGCCAATATTCCGCTGACGGTGGGCGCAATCGCGTTCGGGGTGACGGCCATCGCCGCGGTGGCCGCATATACCGCCCGCGAAACTCATCGGCTGCATCTGAACGATCTGGGTCACCCGAACGCCCGGCCGGTCCCCAAGCCGGAGTTCGATCGGCTGCGTGAACAGAGTATGGCCGGGGCCTGACATCGGCCGGCGCGGGCCAAACCTTTCGCCCCCGAGCGGATCGCTCGGGGGCATTGGCGCTGCGGTGGACATTTGTTCCTGCAGACGCCTCATGCCCGGCCCGGTCGCGCACGACGCGACGCACGGCCGGGCTCGATCACAACATTCCGACTAAATTTCAGGCAAAATCCGCCCATTATTTATCATAAATTGAACCGATGAACCGGTCAGATGATCGGTCATCGGCTTGGCATGCATTGTGCTTATTTATTCGGCATCACCGGCCTATTCCGGTGCAAAACCCCTGCCCTTTCCCGATTTGGCGTTCGCATCGCCCCATAAGGAGCTTCAATGCCTGCAAAATACTCGATTCTGCTGGCTGCCGCCTGCTCGCTTGGCGCCCTGACATCCGTCACGCATGCCTCGGCCGCTATGCCCGATTTAGCCGCGGCGCAGGCCATCGTGGATGCGCACACCGTTTTGCCGACTTTTACGCCGCCAGGGCCACCGTTCGATGCACATGCCTGCATGGCGGGCAAGAAAATCCTGACCATCCCGGTGACCAGTGCCAATCCGTTCACCAAGAACATCGCGATCGCCATGACTCAGGTCGCCAAGCAGGTGGGCTTCGAGGTGAGGGAGTGGGAGAATCAGGCCCAGCCGACCCAGTGGGTACAGGGCATGGAATATGCCATCAACAACAAGTTCGATGCGGTCGATTTGCTGGGCGGCGTCAATCCCGCCGTGCTGGGGCCGCAGATCGCCGAGGCAAAGAAGGCCGGGATCAAGGTGTTTACCTCGCATCTTTACGACACCATTCAGACGCCCGATCCGAGCGTGGATTTGTCGATGAATGTTCCCTATCATGAGGTGGGGGCGCTGCTTGCCAGTTGGGTTACGCTGAAGACCAAGGGGCATGTCAATGCGGTGATCGTCGGATCGGATGAGATTATTCCCACCAAGCCCTTCGTCAAGGGAATCACCGATACGCTGGCCAAAATCTGCGGTCCGGACTGCAAATTCACCTATATCAACGCGCCGACGCCGGAATGGTCCACCAAGATCAAAAGCGGTGTGCAGTCTGCTTTGATCGCCGACCCGACGATCAACTACATCATTCCTATCTATGACAGCATGTCGCAGTTCGTCATCCCGGCGCTGACGATCACCGGCCGCGGCGCCACCGTCAAAATAGCCACATTCAACGGCACGCCGTTTGTCATCGACGCCATCCAGAAAGGCAACGTCGAAATGGATGTCGGTGAAAGCCTGGGCTGGATCGCCCGCTCTATCCTCGATGGATACATGCGCGATCTGTGCGGCCTGAAGACCTATTCGACGCTGTATGTGCCGTTTTACATCCTGGACAGCGGCAATGCGAAGAACGCGGGCACCCCGGCGGACTACGATCGTGGATACGGCGATCAACACGTCGCTGGCTACAAGGCGCTTTGGGAGCTGAAGTGACCCGCACGCCTACGAAACGGTTAGCCAGGGAGGCATGACAATGACCTACGAACGTTTCGAATATCAGGATGTCCCCGGCCCGCGGCGCGACCTGATCGGGTACGGGCGTCACGCGCCGCGCGCACGATGGCCGAACGATGCCCGGGTGGCGATCAATTTCGTCATCAATTACGAGGAAGGGTCGGAAATGTCGCATCCGGCAGGCGACTCCCGCAACGACGGGCTGACCGAGGTGATTTACAATATGGACCCGGCCTTCCGGGACCTCGCCGCCGAATCGGTGTTCGAATACGGCTCGCGGGCCGGAATCTGGCGGCTGGAGCGGCTGTTGACGGAGTACAAACTGCCGGCGACGTTCTTCGCCTGCGCCGTTGCGATCGAGCAGAACCCGGAGGTGGGGGCCTGGATCAAGGAAGCCGGGCACGAACCGTGCTGCCATGGCTGGCGATGGGAAGAGGTATGGAAACTGTCCGCCGAGGAGGAAGCAGATCATATCCGCCGCGCGATCGCGTCGATCGAAGCCACCTGCGGCGAACGCCCGCGCGGCTGGTACTGCCGCTACGGCGCGTCGGTCCGAACCCGCGACCTGCTGGTGGAGGAAGGCGGATTCGTCTATGATTCCGATGTGTACAACGACGATCTGCCGTACTACACCAAAACCAGAGGCAAGGATCATCTGATCGTTCCGTATTCGTTTACATACAACGACGGCAAGTTCGGTCTGCTGCCGTCTTACGGCGGTCCCTACGATTTTCTGGACAATCTGAAACGCGGGTTCGACCAGTTGTGGCGGGAGGGCGAGACGCATCCGAAAATGATGTCCATCGGCCTGCATCCGCGCCTGATCGGCCAGGCCAGCCGGATTCATGCGCTGCGTGAGTTTCTGGATTACGCTCTGGCAAAGGGCCAGGTTTGGTTTACCCGGCGGATCGACATCGCCGAGTGGTGGAACGCGCACCACACCGAGTTCACGCGATGACCGCGGCCGCGGCCGTCGAAACCGCGTTGAGCCGGATAGCCCGGTTCAACGACGACTTCCGCGCCTACGTCACCGTCGATGCCGATGGTGCGATGCTCACCGCAGCCCAAGCCGACACCGCCCATCGGCAAGGACGCTCGCTCGGTGTGCTGCACGGCACGATCGTTGCCGTCAAGGACAGCATCGACACCGCCGGCTTGCGAACCGCCTGCGGGTCCGCGCTGTTTGCCGGCCATGTGCCGAACCGCGATGCGTCGGTGGTAGAGCGGTTGCGTCGGGCCGAGGAGGGCTTGTTGGGTAAGGCGGCGCTGATGGAACTGTGCTTCGGCGTGCGGTCCACCGACATGATCGGCGGGCAGGTCCGCAACCCGTGGAACCGGCTGCATGTTCCCGGCGGATCGAGCGGCGGTTCGGCGGCGGCGGTGGCGCTGGACCTATGCGACGCGGCGCTTGGTTCGGACACCGGGGGATCGGTGCGGGTGCCAGCCGCGTATTGCGGGATTACCGGATTACGTCCAACGCATGGGCTTGTGTCCAACCGCGGCGCGCTCGCCGTCAGCGCGTCGTTCGATACGATCGGTCCGATGGCCAGGAGCGTGGACGATGTCGCCCGTTTGTTCGTGGCAATCGCGGGGTTCGACGAAGCGGACCCCGGGTCGGTGCGCCAGCCAGTGGATGCGTCCGTCCTGACGGGTTCTTCCGGCTTGTCCGGGGTCCGCATCGGTCTGCCGCGGAATTTCTACTTCGACAGTATCGATCCGGACATCGGCCGGGCGGTGCGCGCTGTCGCCGGCACGCTGGCCGCGGCGGGTGCCGAACTCGTCGAAGTGGAGGTCCCGGATGCGGACATCGTCCATGCCTATGCCACGACAATCATCCTGGCGGATGCCTGCGAGGTCCACGCCGGCGCCCTGACAACCAGCCCGGAGGCATTTTCGCCGCAGGTCTATCAGCGGATGATCAAGGGCCGCGACCGCAGCGGCGTGGACTATGCCGCCGCGATGCGGTTCCGCGAGGCGTGGCGGCAGACGCTGCGCCGCCTGTTTTCTGACGTCGATCTGCTGCTGTATCCCACCACGCCGTTCGCCGCCCCCCCGATCGACGATGGCACGCATCTGGAGGACTCGACCCGCGATGCCACACGGTTCACCTATGGCGGCGGTATGGCGGGCATACCCGGCCTGTCTTTGCCATGTGGCTTTACCGCCGCCGGTTTGCCGATCGGTGTATTGCTGGAAGCGGCGTGGTGGAACGAAGCCTTGCTGTTCCAGGCCGGCCGGGTCTGGCAGCGCATGACGGACTGGCATCTGCGCCGGCCACCCGGCGCGGAGCCCGCCGTGGCGTGACTTCGACCATGGCGAAGCCCGGTATCGCCGCACCGATTTGACATTTAACCGCGATTTCCCCGCCGCCACGAACCGTCCGGTTGCCTGCCGCCCCGCCATCGCCTACGTCAGTCGGATGAACGGCCTGCACCAAGCCCGCGCCATCGCCCGATGAACGATCTCTGGCGGGATCTGCTTCACCTGCGGGCCGACGTAACCCTCGGCACCGGGTTCGTCCTGGCCATCGCTGTTACCATCCACGTCCTGCTGCGGAAGCGAGAGGTCGCCTCCGCCGTCGGCTGGATCGGGCTTGTGTGGTTCGCCCCGGTCCTGGGCGCTGTTATCTACATTCTGTTCGGCGTCAACCGGGTTCGCCGCAGAGCAAGGCGGATGCTCCAGCGCGATGCCGGTTCCGACGGCGGGGACGCCGATATCCCGGCTGTCATCGGCTCCGGCCTGCGCCAAATGGCGCACGCGATCGGGCGTATCACCGGCCGGCCGCTGCAATCGGCGGCCAGCGTCCACATTTACCAGAACGGTGACCAGGCTTATCCGGTCATGCTCGCGGCGATCGAGTCGGCAACGGTCAGCCTCGGCCTGTCGTCCTATATCTTCGCCGACGACACCTGGGGCGGCCGGTTCATCGAGGCGCTGATCCGCGCCCGGACCCGCGGCGTGCAGGTGCGCGTCCTGATCGATGGCATCGGCGGCGGCTGGCTGACCTCGCCAGCCTACCACCGCCTGTCGCGCCACGGGGTTCACGCAGCGCGGTTCATGCACTCCGTCCTGCCGTGGCGCATGCCGTTCGTGAACCTGCGGTCCCACAAGAAAATCCTCGTCATCGATGGGGCCATCGGCTTCACCGGGGGCATGAACATCGCCGACGACAATGTCATGGCGACCCACCCGCAACATCCGGTGCAAGACCTGCATTTTCGAATTCAGGGACCGGTCGTGCGGCAGCTTGCCGAAGCCTTCGCGCAGGACTGGGCCTTCGCGGCCGACGAGGACCTGGATGACGCCGTATGGTCACCGCCGATCGCCGCCGGCGCCGGCGTGCCGGCCCGGGCGATCGACTCAGGACCCGACGGAGACCTGGAGAAGGTGGAATTCGCCGCCTTGCAGGCAATCGCATGCGCGCGCGTATCCATCGCCGTTATGACGCCCTATTTCCTGCCGGATGAGCGGATGATCACCGCGCTGTCGCTCGCCGCGATGCGCGGCGTCGCTGTCGATCTGGTAATTCCCGGGAAGAGCAACCACACCTTGGTTGACTGGGCAACCCGAACCAACAGCAGCCCACTGCTGGCCAACGGTGTACGCATCTGGCTGAGCCCGCCGCCGTTTCACCATTCGAAGATGATGGTCGTGGACAATGAATGGTGCCTGATCGGCAGCACCAACTGGGATATGCGGTCCTTCCGGCTGAACTTCGAACTGTGCATGGAGGTCTATGACCCCGATCTGGCTGCCGCCCTGACGTCGCTGATGCGGGCGTCGCGCCAGTTGGAACTGACTGCCGCCGATCTGGCCGCCCGTCCGTTCGCGGCCCGCCTGCGCGATGCCGCCGCCCGGCTGATGCTGCCGTATCTGTGACCCGTATTGGCGCCAGGTTAAACCCGCGTCATGCGCCGGGTTTCTCTTGCGTCGCACGCCGCAAATCCCCCATTGATCGTCTGAGATGATCAAAATCGTAAGCTGGAACCTGCTCCGCCTGACCGGGGCCTCCCTGGACGATGTCGTCCGCCTGATACGGCGGGAAGACCCCGACCTGATGTTGATGCAAGAAGCGACCGAAGCGATGGACGGGCTGACCGCCCGCGTTGGCGGCTTTTACCGCCGCAGCCCGCTGCCCGGCCGCATCCATGGCCTGGCGGTCTGGAGCCCGCTGCCGTTCCCGGCGGAACCGGCTGTGCTGCCGCTGCAAAACGGCGCGATGTTCAACCGGGTCTGCCAGATCGTCGATTTCGGGGCGATAACCGTGGCCAACGTCCATTTGTCGCATGGTCAGATACTCAACCGCCGCCAGCTTCGCCGCATCGCCAAGGCGCTGCCGTTCCGGTGCGCCGTGGTGGGCGACTATAACCTGATCGGTCCGGCGCTACTGCCGGGCTTCCGCGATGTGGGGCCGCGGGAACCGACCCATATGGCCGGCGATGTGGTGCCGCTGCGCATCGACCGCTGCCTGGTACGTGGCGTTGCCTGCCTGGGCGCGCGGGCCCTGCTGCGCGAAACCTCCGACCACCGGCCGATCGTGGTGACGCTGAATGTGGCGGCGCCGGGCGAGACTCTGCCGCTGCTTGTGGTCGCCTAGCCGGCGCCTTCGGCCCCGGGGATGCTGAACGCGGCGTCCATGTCCGGGCAAACGCCCTTGCCGCGCGCCGCGCACGATTTTGACATCGGCAGACCAGCGGGACACGCGGGGATAGCGGCTGGAACCCGGTGTCCCGAACCGATGCGGCCCCTTACAAGCCCCTGTCGGCGCACTGCTTGTCGATGGCCGCGAGCAGGATGCACAGGGCAATCCCCTCGGAAGCCGCCGTGACGTCGGCCAGCGACGGGAAGGTCGGTGCCAGCCGCAGATTGCTGTCCTCCGGGTCATTACCACCCGGCCAGGTGGAACCGGCGGCGGTCAGCGCAAGGCCGGCATCCCTTGCCAATGCCACCACCGTCTTCGCGGTACCGGGTGTCGCGTCCAGGCTGATGAAGTACCCCCCCTCCGGCCTTGCCCAGGTCGCCGCTCCGGTGCCGGTCAGGCGCGCATCCAGCGCGGCCTGAACCGCGGCGAATTTCGGCGCCAGCAGTGCCCGGTGCCCGTCCATATGGCGCATCAGCCCGGCATGATCCTTCAGGAAGCGCACATGCCGAAGCTGGTTCAGCTTGTCCGATCCGATGGTGCGCTTGAACATCCTGGCCATGTACCAGGCCACGTTGGCCGGCGACGACGCAAAGAACGCCAGACCCGCCCCCGCCAGCGTAACCTTGGAGGTCGAGGCGAAGATGAACGCCCGGTCCGGGTGGCCGGCCTGTTGGCACAAATCCAGGATGTCCGCGACTTCGTGCCGGTGCGGGGTCAGATGATGAACAGTGTAGGCATTATCCCAGAACAGACGAAAATCGGGCGCGCCGGTCTGCATATGCGCCAACCG
>JAJZEV010000191.1 GCA_021805665.1 Pseudomonadota bacterium | reverse complement strand
CAGGTGGCCGGCGGCAAGCAGGCCGAATATGTCCGTCCGGAGCAGAAAATCTGGCTCGACCGCATGGCGGAAAAGGGCTGGACCGCGCCGGCATGGCCGAAACAATACGGCGGCGGCGGCCTGACGAACGAGCAGGCGATGATCCTGGAGGAGGAAATGCAGGACCTTGGCTGCCGCGTCCCGCTCCGCGGCATGGGCCTGTCGATGCTGGGTCCCGTCCTGTTGGAATATGGCACGGAGGAGCAGCGCCAGACCCATATCCCGCCGATCGTGCGGGGCGAGATCCGCTGGTGCCAGGGCTATTCCGAACCGGAAGCCGGGTCCGACCTGGCAAGTCTGCGCACCCGGGCCGTGCTGCAGGGCGATCATTTCCTGGTTAACGGGCATAAGATATGGACCTCGAACGCCCATGTCTCCGACTGGATATTCTGCCTCGTCCGCACCGATCCGACGGCGAAGAAGCACGAGGGCATCAGCTTCCTGCTGATCGACATGGCCGACCCCGGCGTGCGCCCGCGTCCGATCCGGCTGATCAGCGGCGCGTCGGTATTCTGCGAAACGTTCATAGAGAACGTGCGGGTGCCGGCGGGCAATCTGGTGGGTCCGCTGAATAAGGGCTGGACCATCGCCAAGCGGCTGCTGGAGCACGAACGCAAAGGCATCGGCGGCATCGCCAATCGCAACGCCGCCAAGTTCGAGGTCCCGTTGGAGGCCGTCGCCAGGCAATTCGCCGGCGAACAGGACGGCAAGATCGCCGATCCGGTCCTGCGCGACCGGGTGGCCGCCTATTCGATGGACGCGCACGCCTTTCAGCTCACCCGCCGCAGGGCGGCCGAGGAAGCGGAGGCCGGGGCACCGCCGGGGCCGTTGTCGGCGATGTTCAAGCTGCAAGGCACGGAACTGAACAAGCGCCGCTATGAGATGCTGCTGGAAGCCGAGGGATTCCAGGGGCTGGGCTGGGAAGGCGAGGGGTTCACCGGCGACGAACTGCGGTTCACTCGCGAATGGCTCCGCTCCAAGGCCAACTCGATCGAGGGCGGCACGTCCGAGGTCCAACTGAACATCATCGCCAAGCGTGTGCTTGGCTTGCCGGATTAAACCCATGGCCCTGGTCCTGACCGACGAAGCCCGGATGGTGCGTGAGACCGCGCTGAGCTTTTTCCGCGAACGCAGCCCGATTACCGCGCTGCGCAAGCTGCGCGACGACAACGACCCCGTGGGGTTCTCACGCGGGTTGTGGCGGGAGATGGCCGAACTCGGCTGGACCGGGTTCCTGGTCGATGAAGACGATGGCGGATCTGGGTTCGGCATGACCGGACTCACCCAGGTGATGGAGGCCGCCGGCCGAACGCTAACGGCCTCTCCGTTGATGTCCACGGCGTTGCTGGGGGCGTCGCTGCTGTCGCTGGCGGGTTCCGACGACCAGAAGGCCGAATATCTGCCGCCGCTGCTGGCCGGTGAGCAGATCTTAGCGCTGGCGCTGGACGAGGGCGCGCGGCATGCACCGGATCGGATCGCGGCCACGGCGGAACGCGACGGGGCTGGCTACCGCCTGAACGGCGAGAAGACCTTCGTCCTGGACGGCCATATCGCCGACACGTTGATCGTCGCCGCGCGTACCGATGCCGGCGTGGCGCTGTTCCTGGTTCCGGGCGACGCCGTCAGCCGGACCCGCCTGACCATGGTGGACAGCCGCAATGCCGCCCGGATTCGGCTGGACAATGTCGCGGTCGGTCCCGATTCGATGCTGCGCCGCGGGCCGGCGCTGGATCTGGCGCTAGACCGAGCGCGTACCGGGCTGGCGGCGGAAATGCTGGGCAGCGCGCAGGAGGCGTTCGACCGTACGGTGCAATACCTGAAGGACCGCAAGCAGTTCGGTGTCGCCATCGGCAGTTTCCAGTCGCTAAAGCATCGCGCGGCGCAGATGTTCTGCGAGGTGGAAATCACCCGCTCCGCCGTCATCGCCGCCGCCTCCGCGCTGGACAGCGGTGCCAACGACGCCGCCGCTCTGGTCAGCCTGGCCAAGGCCAAGGCCAACGAGACCCTGTTCCTGTGCGGCAACGAGGGCGTGCAGATGCATGGCGGGATCGGCATGACCGATGAGCACGAGATCGGCTTCTTCATGAAGCGCAGCCGGGTGGCGCAGGCGACGTTCGGCGATACCCGCTTCTGCCGGGACCGTTACGCTACAGCGATGGGGTATTAACGGCTCCCGCGAAGCCCCCCGCTGGATGGCTTTACTCCTCGCTAAGGACGCAATGGCCGAACAGGACGCCGATCGGGACGGACCCCAGCGTCCATGCGGTCAGCACGGCCAAAACTTCCCTTGGCAGCATCGACAGCGCAAGCACACATCCAGCAACGGCCATCGGCGCTCCAATGATCTGGACCAACCAGGGCGGCTTGCCCTTAAACCCCACAGGCATGTATTTCCCCTCGACCTCAATGCCGCCGGTTTCCCCAAACTGGCAGCGGTTCAGGCTATGCAGGCTCTGTGCCAGCTGTTTATTATCAATTAGAACATAATATTACCTAATTTTTACAGTCGACGTCCGGGTTGACTCGTAAATATTTCCGACACTTGGCGGTGCGTCAGTCGATGCCGAGCGCGATGTCGTGGAACAGGCGCGCCGGCAGCCCGCCGCCTAACACGCCCTTCATCGGCTGGTTGTCGTCGTTGCCCAGCCAGACCCCGATCAGCGTGCTTTTCACCGCACCGATGAACCAGGCGTCGCGATAATCCTGCGTGGTGCCGGTTTTCCCGGCCACCGCGCGCCCCGGCACGCCCGCCGCCCGCCCGGTGCCGCGGTTCACCACGGCGCCCAGCATTCTGGCCATCATGGCGGCTTCCCGTGGCGGGATCGCGGGTTCGGTCGGGTGCGGGATGCGATCCAGGCCGAACGGCGTTATCCGGTTGCCACCGTTGAAGAACGGCGCATAGGCGGCGGTGAGTTCCAGCAACCCGACCTCCCCGGTGCCCAAGGCCAGCGAGGCGTCGTTCGGCAGGCGGTCGGCGATCCCCAGGCGGGCGGCAGTGGCCGCGACGGCCTTGGCGCCGCCGCTTTCGATCAGCAGCCGCACCGAGGCGGTGTTGACCGATTGCGCCAGCGCCTCCTCCAGCGTGATGTCTCCGGCGTAGCGGTGTTCGAAGTTGGACGGGCTCCAGGTGCCGATGTGGATAGGGGCATCCAGCACGGTATCGTCCGGGGTCATGCCGGCTTCCAGCGCGGTCAGCCAGACGAAGGGTTTGAACGACGATCCCGGCTGGCGGCGGGCGAGGACCGCCCTGTTATAGGGGCTGTCGCGAAAATTCCGGCCGCCGACCATGGCGCGGACGGCGCCGGTCGCGGCATCGAGGATCACCACCGCGCCCTGGCCGACATTCGCCGCTGCCCCCGGGCCGTCGAGCATCGCCGCCAGCCGGCTTTCGGCCACCGTCTGGTCGCGGTTATCCAGCGTGGTGCGCAGCACGGCGTCGGTGTCGGGCGACAGGACCGTGCGCGACTGCTCCGCCACCCAGTCGGCGAAATAGCCGGGGGCGTTCGGGCTGGGCGGAAATTCGATCCGGGCCCCGGCCGCCAGAGCCTGTTCGGCGGTAATGACCCCGGAATCGGCCATGGCGTTCAGCACTTCCTTGCCACGCGACAGGGCTGCCTGCGGATTGACCCGGGGATTGAACCGCGACGGTGCGCGCGGCAGACCGGCCAGCACCGCCGCCTCAGGCAGCGACACACGGCGGGCGGACACGCCGAAATACATCCTGGCCGCCGCGTCCATGCCCCACGCACCGGAGCCCAGATAGACACGATTCAGGTAGATCTCCAGGATTTCCTGCTTGGTGAAATGCCGCTCCAGCCACAGGGTCAGCAGCACTTCCTGCACCTTGCGCTTGGTGGTGCGGGCGTTGGTCAGAAACAGCGTCTTGGCCACCTGCTGGGTGATGGTGGACCCGCCCTGAACGACCCGTCCGGCCGTCGCATTGACCCATATCGCGCGGATCAGCCCGACCGGGTCGATGCCAAAATGATGGTAGAACCGCCGGTCTTCCACCGCGATCAGCGCGGCGGGCAGGGCGGGGGCGAAGTCCTTCAGATGCAGCGGTTCGCCGACCAGGTCCCCATAGGTCGCGAAGATGTGGCCTGACCGGTCCTCCAGCGTCAGGCTGGGGCGGCGCACCGCGTCCAGGGCGGATTCCGGACGCGGGATATCGCGCGCGTACCACAACACCGTCAGTGCCGCCGCCAGCGTCAGCCAGACCGCGGCGATGAAGCCCCAGCGCAGCGCCCGGAACAGGATCCGCCGCCGCCATGGCCGGATCGAACGGATCGGCCGGACGTCCGGTTCGTCTATAACCGCCGCCGGGGCGGATGCTGGCCTTGGTGTGTCGAACCGGGGAACAGTTGGGGCGGGGCGGGGCATCGGGCCGGCTTCTAGCAGATTTGCCGGCGGGGCTTCCATGTGTTCGGCCGCCGCTTGCCGCATGCCGGATGGTTGCGCACACTCCCCCCGGCGAGGCTGCCGGGAGCGTTGGTATGAAGGGTCTGTTTTTGGATGCGGTGGACGGTCTTGCCACGGTGTTCCACGCCGTCTCCCGGCCCGGCGATCCGCCGATGACGGTGAACCGGCAGGGCGACATTTCGGCCGAGGAACTGCCGGGGCTGCTGGCCGGCTACTCGTTCTGCTTCGACGATCACACGCAGATGCCCGCCGCGGCGATGCGCCTGTGCCCGGACCTGAAGCACATCATTTTCCTGGGGACCGGTGCGCGCAGTTACATGAATCCGGAGGAACTGGCCGAGCTGGGGATCGAGGTTCATATTATCAAGGGGTATGGGGACACGGCGGTGGCGGAGCATGCCATCGCGCTGATGTGGGCGGCGGCGCGCGGTATTGCCGGAATGGACGGCGGGATGCGCGCCGGCAACTGGCTGCGTACCGAGGGCATGGAACTGACCGGCAAAACCATCGGCCTGCTGGGTTTCGGCGGCATCGCGGCGGAGGTTGCCAGGATCGCCGGAGGGTCCGGCATGAAGGTGCTGGCGTGGAACCGGACACCGAAGATCGCGCCGGGGGTGACGTTCGTCGATCTGAACCGGCTGCTGGCCGAAAGCAATGTGCTGTCGGTGCATCTGCTGCTGAACGACCAGACGCGGGGCTTTCTGAATGCCGAACGGCTGGGGACAATGCGCCCGGGGGCCATTCTGGTGAACACCGCCCGGGGCGCGATCGTGGACGAGGACGCGATGTTCGCCGCGTTGGAGTCCGGGCATTTGCGTCATGCCGCCCTGGACGTTTTCAGCACTGAACCGCTGCCGGCGGGGGACAGGCTGACAAGGCTGGAGAATGTGACGTTGTCGGCGCACAGCGCGTTTCGCACGCCGGAGGCGAGCGACAAGCTGATCCGGATGGCGCTGGACATTGCGTGTGGGCTTCAGGTTGGCGTCTAACGGGTGTCTCGGGAGCCGCGTTGTGGGATTCTGTTGCGGTTTTTAGGATTGATCGGCGGTAAGACCGATGACGTTTGCGATTTATAGACGATCTGGGAAAATAGTCAATGTAATTTCGGGCGTCGCTGCATAGCGGTTTCCTGTCGGGGCCGATCTGCCGTAGGGTGAGGTCAGGTGGTCGATTCCACGTCTGCCCGTCCTGTTTTGGATACACACATGCCTTCGCGCCGTACCGTCCTTATTTCTGCTGGAGCCTCGTTATTTGCCATGAATGCTGAATCCGCCCCTGCCGTTGTGACCATGGATAACGGCCTGCGATACATCGATGAAAAGGTTGGCACCGGCCCGACGCCGCAGACGGGGCAGACAGTGGTTGTCCATTACACCGGCTGGCTGGACGACGGCGGCAAGAAGGGCAAGAAGTTCGACAGCTCGCGCGATCGCGGGTCGCCGTTCAGCTTCAAGATCGGCGTGCATCAGGTGATTTCCGGCTGGGACCTGGGCGTGGCGGGCATGCAGCCCGGCGGTCAGCGGACGCTGCTGATCCCGGCGGCGCTTGGGTATGGCTCCCGCGGGGCGGGTGGGGTGATCCCGCCGAATGCGGATTTGATTTTCGATGTGGAGTTGCTGGAGATCCATTAGCCGCCGGCGGGGCGGCGGGTTTGCGTGCCGCCCCATCGTTGCAAGCCTTGTCCCGGGCGATGTGTGGTCGAGGGTAACGCATATAGCGCAAAGTTTGTTATTGAGGTATCCTTTCGGACGTCAGGAGGGACCGCATGAACGTATCCATAGGTCAGCGCTGGGAAGGCTTCGTCGATAGCGCCGTCAAAAGCGGCCGCTACGGTTCGGCCAGCGAGGTGGTGCGCGAGGGGCTTCGGCTTGTTGAGGAACGGGAGGCTAAGCTCCAGGCTTTGCGTGACACCGTAAACGCCTCGATCGCGGAAGGGGGACGATACGCGGAGGCGGCTGTTCAGGGATTCCTTGACGAACAGGAAGCTGGATTGTCGAAGGCCGGCACCTGAGTGCGTCAGCTTGTCTATCTGGCGTCTGCTCGGCGGGATCTAAGCGATATTCTTTTCTACGTTGCCCAAACGAGTGGCAGCGTCGTGGTGGCTAGGCGTTTCGTCGATATTTTGATGCAACAGTGCCGCAAGATGGCGTCGCTGCCTACTGTCCTTGGCCGGCTGCGCCCGGAGATCAGGCATGATATTCGTAGCTTTACGTTCAGGAGTTACTTGATTCTATTCCGTTATGCGGACGATGTGTTTGAAGTCGTGAACATTCTGGAGGGGCACCGGGATATTCGGAGTGCGTTTCGGGATGACGAAAACTAGCCGGCAGCGAGGGCCGCGGCGGTTGGCGGCGCGATGCAGATATATCCAGCGGCCATTGACCTTCACGTAGGTTTTATCCTCCCGCCAGGAGCGGTTGCTCATGCCGTGGTGCGGTCGTATATGCCTCTTCTGTTGGACGGCACACGCTTGGAGCTAGCGGCGGATGGCGGTGCGGTCCAGCCCGCCGCCGCGATCCAGAAGCATGAGTTCGAGGCCGAGATAGCTGACCGGGACCATCGGATACCACAGAACCGTCCACAGGATCGCCTCAGCGGTGAACTGCCGCCGTTTGAAGCATCGATCCCGCCGTAACTGACCCGCTTGCCGCCGTTCCGCCGTTCCGCCATGCGCTGGATGGTACCTCGCCCCGCTCGCGGCGAAAGGCTGCAACAGAACCCGCGTCGCCGCGGCTATTTATGTCCCAGCGAAGCGCAGCTCTCCAGTTGCGCTTCGTCGGGTGGTTGGATTTCAAGAATGTTGAACACGTCCATGTCGTTGGGCTTGTCAGTTTTGCGGCTGTCTATGATCAGCAACGACTGTACGGCCTGATGATCGCAGGTGCGGTAGTGTTCGGGCCCCTTGTAGAGGTCGAATTTCATCCCTTGCATCGCCTCGATCAGCTTGTCGCTGGCGACGCTGCCGGCCGATCGGGCAGCCGTCAGCACGGTCATCACGCCGGCGAACCCGAGCGCGCCATAATCGCTTGGCACGCGCCCGTCGGTCAGCATTCGGAACTTTCGATTGAAGGTGGCGGCGGTGGGAATGGTATCTTCCAGCCGCCAGTAATAGGACGTGCCGCCTACCATGCCTTCATAAGCTTCGGAACCCGCATCGAGCCGAGCGGCGAATGCCAGGAGCGGAGCGACAAACAGCATGGACTGCTTGAGGCCCATCCACCCCGCCTGCTGCACGGACAGCCGCTGGTCATCGCCGAAGTTGCAGAACACAAGAACGTCCGGCTTGGCCGCCACGATCTTCGCCAGGAATGGAGCGAAGTCACTCGCACCGAGCGGATGGCGTTCGGTTGCCACGACCTCGATGCCGAACTGATGGCCGGCCGCCTCGAATCCGCGTACCATTTCGTTGCCATAAGCATAGTCCGCCGCGAGGAAGGCGACCCGCTTGTTGTAGCGTGAGAACACATAATGGCCGACCGCCTGAGAGGTCGTATGCGGCGTCATTGCCTCGTGGAAGGTGTAAGGGCTCCAATCCGGCAGCGCGACGATGGCGTCCGACTGACTGATCGAGTTGAATACGACATGCGCCGCTTTGGTCACGTTGTTGATTGCCAACTGGACAGCAGCGGACAGGCCTCCCGTGACGAAATCCACATGATCGTTGTCGATCAACGCGCGCGTGACCTCGGTGGCCTTGGCGGGGTCGAGTTCATCGTCGCGCATCAGCAATTCGGCCATTTGCCCGTTCAACCCTCCTTGCTCATTGAACATGGCCACCGCCACATGGGCGCCGCGCAGCATGTCGAGCGCCTCCTCCTCGTACGGGCCAGTCAGCGGGACAGGGAGGCCGATCCGAATCGGCGGCGCGGCGGTGGCGCGGACGAATGGTGCCGGCAGTGCAGACAGAGCGAGACCTCCGCCCAGGACCTGTCGGCGCGAAACTGCATAGCGCGGCAAGCTCATTGTTTCCTCCTGAAGCGTCGGCAGCCGGGTGTTCGCGTGCTTGGTCATTTGAGTGTCTCAAGGTAGGCGATCAGGTCGGCACGCTTGGCCGCATCCTTCAGCCCGGCATACGTCATCTTTGTGCCCGGAATGACTGTCCGGGGTGACTCGAGATACTTGTCGAGTACGTCGGGCGACCACGTAAGATTGGAGTTCTGATTGGCGGTTGAATAATGAAAATCTGTTTCAGACCCCGTCTTGCGGCCTACTATGCCGAACAGCGACGGGCCGATCATGTTGTGTCCCGTCTGCACGGAATGGCAGATACCGCACTGCGCGCGAAACACTGCCTGACCCGCGGCTGGATCGGCCGCTTCGGCGGTGCGCAGTCCCGCCACCCCCACAAACAGAAGGTTCAAGGCCAGTATTGACAGCACGCCGTTGATTCGGCCGGACATGGGCAAGGCTCCAGTGGTCGCTGTGGATGCCAATAGTGCCGGTCGGGGCTTTCGTCTTTGATCCGGCTCAACCGGTGCTGTCGCGCTGCTGGATTCTGTTGCATGTAATCGAAGTGTTGAACATTCTGGAGGGGCACCGGGGTATGCGGAGTGCATTTCGGGATGACCAGATTTAGCCCGCCGGGGGGATTGCAACGCCTCTGGCCCTCTGTCGCCATGCCCGCTAAAACACCCTGGTCCAAGCAAGCCCGCCTGGCGGAATGGTAGACGCAGCGGACTTAAAATCCGCAGTTCGAAAGGACGTACCGGTTCGAGTCCGGTGGTGGGCATTCCCCGACTGAACACCGAACATCTCCAGGGAAACGTCGATGCATCCGAAAGCGATTTTGATAGCCGCCGTCCTGCTGGCCGCGGCCCCCGTAGCCTTTGCCCAGACCCTGGCCCCGCGCGACGTGCCCGCCCGCAGCCTTCCGGTTCCCACCGATGTCAGCCCCCAACTTCAGCAACTGATCGCCGCACCGCTGCGCACCGGCTGGAACACCCCGCCCACCACGCCGGAGGGCTGGAGGCAATACGCCGAGTCGATCCGCGCCGCCGCCGTGCCCAACGTCCACGCGATGCAAGAGCGCCTGCAGGTGAAGGTGGAGCCCGGGGTAATAGACGGAGTCCGCATCTATACGGTGACGCCGAAGACCATCCCGGCGGCCAACCGCGGCCGTTTGCTGCTGCAAATCCATGGTGGCTGTTATGTGCTGAATCCCGCCGAGGCGGCACTGCCGGAGGCGATGCTGATCGCCGCGATCGGCAATTTCAGGGTTATCGCGGTGGATTACCGCATGCCGCCGGAGGCTTATTTTCCGGCCGCGCTGGATGACTCCATGACCGTCTATAAGGCCGAGCTGAAGAAGACCGAGGCAAAACGTATCGGCTTTATCGGCACGTCCGCCGGCGGCGCGCTGGTGCTGGAGATGGCGCTGAAAGCCAGGCAGGATCACCTGCCGATGCCCGGCGCCATCGCGTCAGGCACGCCGATGTCCGACGCCACGAAAACCGGCGACAGCTTCCAGACCAACGCGATGGTGGACAACGTGCTTGTCTCGCCCGACGGGTTCTGCGACGCCGCCGCCGCTTTCTATGCCAACGGCCACGATATGCACGACCCGCTGATCTCCCCGGTGTACGGCGATATGCACGGCTTCCCGCCCACGATTCTGACCACCGGCACCCGCGACCTGCTGCTGAGCAACACGGTTCGG
>JAJZEV010000250.1 GCA_021805665.1 Pseudomonadota bacterium | reverse complement strand
CGTAACGACCACGACGCGAACGATGCCGGTACCCAGCCCTCCAACACCACGCAGGCCAGCTCCAGTCCTACCTCCAGCCTGCTCAGCACCATCGCGTAGGGGTGTTCGCCGTCCTGGATGCCGTCGAACGATCTGTGTTCGACGGTATCTACAGCGCCTTGGATGCGGCTTCGCGGCCGGTCGTCGGACCCGCTGACCCGCGTCTGCTGGTCATCCCCATCCGGAACCCTGCCGGTGCGGTGACCGGCGGCCTGTGGGGCACCACCCTGTTCCGGTGGTTCGAGATCGAGATGCTGGTCGTCCCGCCGGAGATGCGGCAACAGGGCATCGGTTCCGCGCTGCTGGCAGCCGCGGAAGCCGAGGCCAAGGCGCGCGGATGCCTCGGTGCCTGTGTCGATACAATCAGTTTCCAAGCGGGGCCGTTCTATCTTCGGCGCGGCTTTACACTGTTCGGCGCCATCGACGATTGCCCACCCGGCCACCGGCGGCTGTTCTTCAGCAAGAGCCTGGCCCGCGACCAGGCGGGTTTGCGGCCGCGGGCCGGGCGGGCGTAGCATCCCGAAAAATCGTTAACGGGAGGATGGGATGGATCAGCCTGCACATAGTCTGGCCGCCGGATGGCCCCCTGGCCTGACCCGGGTTCCATTTTGGGTGTACCGCGACGCGGACATTGCCCGCGACGAGCAGACGCGGATATTCGAAGGCCCCGACTGGCACTTTCTGTGTCTGGAGGTCGATGTGCCCGAAACCGGCGATTACCGGACCAGTATGATGGGCGCCATGCCGGTCGTGGTGGCCCGCGCCGAGGACGGCGAGGTGGTCGCGTTCGAAAACCGGTGTGCCCATCGCGGCAGCCTGATCTGCCTGGACGATGGCGGGCGGGTAAAGGATTTCCACTGTGTCTATCACTCATGGCGGTACGATTTGCGGGGCAACCTGGCCTCCATCGCCTTCCGGCGTGGCGTCAACGGCCGGGGCGGCATGCGGGACGATTTCGATATGACCCGACACGGGCCGCGCAAGCTGCGCGTGACGGTCCAGTGCGGTCTGGTGTTCGGAACCCTGTCCGCCGAAACGCCCGATTTCGCGACCTATATCGGGCCGGAGATCATGGTCCGGCTGCGCCGTGTCCTGCACAAGAAAGTCGAGGTGATCGGCCGCTTCACCCAGCAACTGCCGTGCAACTGGAAACTGTATATGGAGAACGTGCGCGACACGTACCATGCCAGCCTGCTGCACACCTTCTTCGCCACCTTCAAGATCACCCGTCTGAGTCAGGGCGGCGGCGTCATGGTCAGCGATAACGGTGTAGCCCATGCCAGCACCACGCTGGCTGCCGGGCAGGGGCCGGATACCGCGTATGCCGGGCTGCGTGCCGACAATCAAGGTTTGAAGCTGCGCGACCCGACCTTCATGAACGCTGTTCCTGAGTTCCACGACAACATCAACCTGCAAATCCTCTCGATCTTTCCAGGCTTCATCTTGCAGCAGATCCACAACGCCCTGGCGGTGCGGCAAATCGTGCCGCGCGGCGTGGACAGCATGGATTTGCACTGGACCTATCTGGGCTTCGCCGACGACACGCCGGAATTGCGGACGATGCGGCTGAGGCAGGGAAACCTGGCCGGGCCGGCCGGGTTCGTTTCCATGGAAGATGGTGCCGTCGGCGGTTTCGTGCAGCGCGGGATCGCGGCCGCCGGGCGCCAATCGGCAATCGTCGAAATGGGTGGGGACGGCTCCGAAGGCGCGGAGACCCGCGCCACCGAAGCTTCGGTACGAGGCTTCTGGAAAGCCTGGCGTGCTCGGATGGGAGTGTGACCATGCTGATGAACATCGCCACACTGAACGCGTCCAGCGCCAAGGCGCTGGATACGGGAAATCTGCATGACTGGCCGGGGTTTTTCCTCGATGACTGTCTTTACAAAGTAACCACGGCGGATAACCACGAGAAAGGCTATGGCGCCGGCCTGATCTACGCCGATTCCAAGGCGATGCTGGAAGACCGCGTGCTGGCGCTGCGGCAAGCAAATATCTATGAACGTCAGCGCTACCGCCATATTCTGGGCCTGCCGCTGATACAGGCAACTCCGGACGGGGCCGTCGCCGTCGAAACATCGTTCGTGGTGGTTCGAACCATGCGCGATGGACAGATGATGGTGTTCGCGGCCGGTGTTTACCTGGACCGGGTGAGGCGGGATATCGACGGCGCCTGGCGCTACGCCGAACGAATTGCCGTCTGCGACAGCCAGCGGATCGATACCCTGCTGGCGATTCCGATCTGAAGGGGCTTTGCGCCACGCGCCAGCCGTGTTTTGTTCAAGATGTAGCGGCAGCGGTACCCAACCGCTTCAAAGAAGAGGAGACGAAATGTTCAGCCATATGATGGTCGGAAGTAACGATATCGCCCGATCGCGGAAATTCTACGACGCCCTGTTCGCCGCGATCGGCGGCAAGCCGGCGATGCAGGATGCCAGGGGGCGGTTGATTTATGCCCACAACGGCAACCTTTTCCTGGTAACCAAACCGATCGACAACAAGGACGCCACCCACGCCAATGGCGGCACCATCGGCTTCGCGATGGCTAATCCACAGCAGGCCGATGCGTGGCATGCGGCCGGCGTCGCCAATGGCGGCATTTCCATCGAGGATCCGCCGGGCATCCGCCAAGGCAGCGCCGGCGCGATGTATCTTGCGTATCTGCGCGACCCCGATGGAAACAAGCTTTGCGGGCTTCACCGCATACCGGCGGCTTGAACCGTTACACAACCATGAGGGCCGTCTCGCGCGGCGGCCCTCTGTCCGGTCAACCCGGGCAAACGGAATTCCCGCTCATGCCTGGCCGCGACAATGGTTTTTGCCACCCGCGTTCTGGATCGGCGGACACGGCACCGAACCGAACGAGCAAAACACGCAGCAATCGCCCGGATTGGGCCGCAGTTGGGTTCCGCAACCAGTACACCGGTAGAAGAACAGACAGGCATCGGTGGGCATCGCCTCGGTTTTGGATGTGCCGCACGACGGACAGGTGAATGTGGATTCAAGGATTACCGAAGCGGGCATGCGACTATGTCTCCGGGTTCATCAAGGTCGGTCCTGATCCACAGGACGGGTGCAAGTCATATTCGCCGAACCGCCCTCGACCGGTTGGTTACCGTTCGGCCAGATAGCGCGCGAACGCCGCCAGCGTGGTGTCGGATACGTGGTGCTCGATCCCTTCGGCGTCCGACTCCGCCGCCTCGAACGGCACGCCGACGGCCAGCAACAGATCGACCACAACCCGGTGCCGGGCACGAACCCTGGCAGCCAGACTTTCGCCGGCTTCGGTCAGGAAGACGCCGCGATAGGGTTTGGCCACCGCCAGGCCCTCGCGCTTCAGCCGTCCGATCGTCTTGATCGCCGTGGCGTGCGCCACGCCCAGGCGGCGGGCGATGTCGGTGGGGCGGGCCTCCCCGCCGCTGGTCAGCAGGTCGGAGATCAGTTCGACATAGTCCTCCAGCAGCGCGCCCGATTGCGCGGTGCGTGCTTTGCCGAAGCGGCTGGCTTGGGTCGGCTCCTCCGGCAGCAGATGAATCGGCGTTTCGGCCGTCAGGTCGGACATGATCGGGTTTCTGCCTCAATCCCGGCCTAATTGCCAAAACTTTCCCAAAGCAGCACCAGATTCAATGCCAGCACAACGAACGAAGCCACCGCGGCCAATAGCTGAACGGGCCGGCCGATGGCGAACCCGGCCATCACCGCTGGGCGGCGGATCAGCACCAGCAGCGCGATCATCGGGACCGGCAGCACGACGCTGAGAACCACCTGACTTAACACCAATGCGTTGGTGGCATCGACCCCCATCGCGACCACGACAACCGCCGGCAGCATGGTCGCGACGCGCCGCACCCAGATCGGGATATGGAAGCCCACGAAATCCTGCATGATGACTTGCCCCGCCATCGTGCCCACCACGGAACTGGACAGCCCTGACGCCAGCAGCGACATCATGAATGCCCCGGCGGCCAGCCCGCCCATCAGCGGCAGCAGCGTGCGGTAGGCGGCCTCGATCTCGCCGACATCCGAATGTCCCTGGTGGAACATCGTCGCCGCCATCGCCACCATGGCCATGTTGACCAGCCCGGCGAGGCTGAGGGCGATCAGGACCTCCAGGTTGGAATACCGGATCAGCCGCCGCCGTTCCCCGTCGTTGCGCGCCTCGACCCGGCCTATCATCATCGCGGAGTGCAGATAGATCGCATGCGGCATGACCGTGGCGCCGACGATGCCAACGGCCAGGGTGACGCTGTCGGCCCCGTTCAGTTCGGGGACCACGGAGTGAAACAGGAACTGGCCCCAGTCGGGCGGGGCGATGAACATCTCGATCAGATAGGCCACGCCGATGATGCCGACGAGGCCGGCGATAATCAGTTCAAGCGGCCGGAAGCCGCGCGACTGGAAGGTCAGCAGGCCCCAGGTGATAGCGAAAGTGATCAGCAGGCCAGCCAGCAGCGGCAGATGGAACAGCACGCTGATGCCGATGGCCGCGCCAATGGACTCCGCCAGATCCGTGGCCATCGCCGCGACTTCGCTGGCCAGCCACATCGCGACGACCAGCGGGCCGGGGAAATGCATCCGGCACAGCGTCGCCAGACTATGCCCGGACACGATGCCCAGACGGGCGGACAGCGCCTGGAACAGCATGGCGATGACGTTTGCCAGCAGCACGACCCACAACAGCATGTAGCCGTGCCGTGCCCCCGCCTGGATGTTCGTGGCGAAATTGCCGGGGTCCATGTAGGCGATGGAGGCGACCACGGCGGGTCCGATGAACGGAAGCATGCCACGCAGGCCTCGGCCGCCGCCCAAGGCGATCCGGCCGGCCGCGGCCGTGCGGCTTGAAAGCGACCGGCGGACGACCGCTCCGCTCATGCGTGCGGCCAAGAGGAGAAAAATGCAGCCCTTGCCATATTGTGCGCCCTTCACGACAGAATGTAGCCTAGGCTACATTCCGAGTCGAGGAAATTGGCGGTGCCGTCCAAATGTCAATCCCGGACGATGCTGCTTCCCATGGCCGGGAAGTGTGCTAAAGCCCCCGCGCCATGCGCCATTTCTTAGAATTCGAAAAACCCATCGCCGAGTTGGAAGGCAAGATCGAAGAGCTCCGGCGTATGTCGGAGCCCGACGGTATCAACATCGCCGATGAGGTTGCCCGCCTGACCGCGGTTGCCGACAAGCAGTTGCGTTCTACGTACGCAAAGCTCACTCCGTGGCAGAAAACCCAGGTTGCCCGCCATCCGGATCGCCCGAAGGCGCAGGATTACATCGACACGCTGATTACCGAATTCACGCCGCTGGCCGGCGACCGGGCGTTTGCAGACGATGCCGCCGTGCTGGGCGGGATGGGCCGGTTCCGCGGTCGCCCCGTCGTGGTGCTGGGCACCGAGAAGGGCACCGACACCGAGTCGCGGGTGAAGCATAATTTCGGCATGGCGCGCCCTGAAGGGTATCGCAAGGCCCGCCGTCTGGTGGAACTCGCCGGCCGGTTCAAGTTGCCGGTGCTGACCTTCGTGGACACGTCCGGCGCGTTTCCGGGCATCGACGCCGAGGCGCGCGGTCAGGCCGAAGCCATTGCCCGCTCGATCGCGGCCTGTCTGGAGGCGCCGGTTCCGGTGGTGGCGACGATCATCGGCGAAGGCGGGTCGGGCGGTGCGATCGCCTTGGCGGCTGGCGATCGTGTGTTGATGCTGGAGCATGCGATCTACTCCGTCATCTCCCCGGAAGGGTGTGCGTCGATCCTGTGGCGCGACGCGGCGCAGGCCTCGGTCGCGGCCGAGGCGCTGCGGCTGACCGCCGAGGATTTGCTGCGCCTGAAGCTGATCGACCAGATCGTGGCCGAACCGCTGGGCGGTGCGCAACGCGACAAGGCGGCGACGCTGCAGTCGGTCAGCCGAGCGATCCAGGAGGCTCTGGCGGGGTTGAGCGGTGTGGATGGTGCGTCGCTGCGGGCGAAGCGGCGGGAGAAGTTCCTGGCAATGGGACGTGAAACCGTTGGTTGACCGCGTTACATGGCGCTAACGGCCGATTTCTGCTTATATGCCGCGGGTGCTATTGGGTTAAGACGTCATGCGTGAAGAAATATCGGCCTATAAGCGCGATCGCATCCTGGAGGAGGCGGTCAAGCTGTTCTATGAACGCGGGTTCAGCGGCACCACGCTGGACGACATAGCCGCCAAACTAGGCGTGACAAAACCGTTCATTTACACGCATTTCCGCAGCAAGGTGGAGCTTCTGGAGGCGATTTGCCGCCCGACCATCGAGATGTCGCTGGCCGCGATCGAGGATGCGGCCGAACAGGGCGGCACGCCGGAGGAGCGGCTGTATAACGGCGTGGTCAATTTCACCGGTGTGGTGTTGCAGCGGCAGGCCAATATCGCGGTCTATTTCCGGGAAGAAAAGAACCTGTCCGAAGCGGGGCTCGTTGAAATCAACGGGCTGCGCAAGCGGTTCGACCGGCTGTTGAGCGACTTGCTGGACGAGGGCGCCAGGGCTGGAAATTTCAGCGTCGCGGACGTGCGGGTCGCGGCGCTGGCGATCGGCGGCATGGTGAGCTGGGCGTACACCTGGTACCAGCCGGGCGGCCGGCTGTCGATCGACGATGTCGGTCAGAAAATGGCCCAGTTGGCCCTGGAAATGGTGGGGGTGCGTACTACGGCTTCGGTCGCTCGACCGTAAAGCCGCGGCGAACCCATATGTCGGAGGCGGCCGGCGACGACAGAAACGCCAGGAAAGCCCGTGCGTCTTGCGTATCGCCGGTTTTGATCGCCGCGAACGGATAGGTCACCGGATCGTGACTGGATTCGGGGAATACGCCCGCGACGGTCACGGATTTGGATACCGCGGCGTCGGTTCCATAGACGATACCGGCGGGCGCCTCTCCGCGTTCGACCAGCAGCAGGGCTGACCGGACATCGGCGGCGGGGGCGATGCGCGCGCCGAACCTCTGCCACAGCCCCAGTTTCCGCAATGCCTGTTCGGCGTAGATACCCGCGGGCACATGCGCCGGATCGCCGGTCGCGAGGCGCCCTTCGGAACCGAGCAGGGCGCCAAGGTCGAAGCCGGGTTCGATATCGACATGGATGGGGCGATCGGCCGGGACCACCAGCACCAGGTCGTTCCCGAGCAAGTCTTTCCGCGAACCCGCGGCGATCAGATCGTGGCGCCCGAGGTCGTCCATCCACTTTTCATCGGCCGAGGCAAAGATATTGACCGGGGCACCCTGTTCGATCTGATGTGCGAGCGTGGAACTGGCACCGAACGACAGGCGGGGCGCTTCGTGCCCGGCTGTGGTCCACAGGGTGGTGATTTCCCGCATCGCATCGGTCAGGCTGGCGGCGGCGAAAACCGTCAGTTGCTCGGCCCGCGCTTGCAGCGGCGCCAGCAGTATTGGCAGAATCAGGATCGCGATCAGGCGGTGCATCCGGGTTGTCTCCTGCGCCCGACGATATATCCTGTTGGATATAACGGCAAGCGATCGGGCTGAATACCCCGCAGCGAACGATTGATCTCCGGCGCGTGGCGTGTTTCGGTGCGGCATGACAGCGTCCAAGGCAAAATCCCCTGCGTCGGCCAAGGCATCGAACCGGCTGAGCATCCGCGTCGATCTGGCATCCGGCGCCCGCATCGGGCCGGGTAAGGTTGCGGTGCTGGAGGAGATCGCGCGATCGGGATCGATCTCGGCGGCGGGGCGCGCGCTGCATATTTCCTATCGGCGGACGTGGGAACTGGTCGAGGACCTGAACGCCACGCTGGGCGCGCCGGTGGTTCAGACGGCGGCTGGCGGCAGCGGCGGGGGCGGCGCCAGCCTGACCGAACTGGGGCAGTCGGTGGTTACACGCTACCGCGCCATCGAGGAGGACTGCGCCGCCGCCGCTCGGAAACACCTGACGGCGCTGCAACGCGCCGCGCGCGGCGGTGCGACGGAGTAGTGGGTGACGGCGACTGTCGGAATACTATTGCATGTAAAGCTAAGACCCAGGAGTAGGCCAGTTCCGAAGAACTGGCCCTCTCCCTGCTAGCGCTTCAGAATGATCTTGACTTTGATCGTCAGGATCACGATGATTCGCCGCAGGGAACAATGATGGGTTGTAGCCATCGGTTCCTCCTTGGTGAACGGCGGTCGGGGATTCGACCGCCGTTTGCATTTGTGGACCCCAAATATTGATAAGGCGTTAACAGCGCATACGATTGCGGTTTTTCGCTTCACCATGTGGGGCGGATAGCCGAAAGTGCGTGCGTTATTCTCAATGGAGCCGTACGATGAAGCTGTCAGCCCGTAACCAAATTCCCGGCACGATCGTCACCGTCAAGCCCGGGGCGACAACAACCCATGTGACGATCGCGATTAGCGGCGACGTGACCGTCACTGCCTCCATCACCAATGAGGCGGCGGAAGACCTCGGGCTGAAGCCCGGCATGAAGGCATTCGCCGTGATCAAGGCGTCCGACGTGATGGTCGGGGTCTGACAGACAAACCGCCGGCGGAAACACCCCGCCGGCCGCTGCATCCAGCCTTACAGGCCGGCTTGGGTAACGAACTTGGTGTTCAGATAGGCCTCGATGGCCTCCGACCCGCCCTCGGACCCATAGCCGGAGTCCTTGATGCCGCCGAATGGCACTTCCGGCAGGGCCAGACCCATGTGGTTGATGGTCATCATGCCCGCTTCGACCGAACTGGCGATGGCGTTCGCGGTCTTCGCCGAACGGGTGAAGGCATAGGACGCCAGACCGAACGGCAGGCGGTTCGCCTCGGTCACCACGTCGTCCAGGCTGCGGAACGGAGAGATCAGCGCCAGCGGGCCGAACGGCTCCTCATGCAGCACGCGGGCTTCCATCGGAATGTCGGTCAGCACCGTGGGTTCGAAGAAGTTGCCCTTGTTGCCGATGCGGTTGCCGCCGGTGCGCACGGTCGCGCCCTTCTGCTGAGCATCGCCGATGAAGGTTTCCATCGCCGCGATGCGGCGCGGATTGGCCAGCGGACCCATCGTGGTGCCGGATTCCAGCCCGTCGCCGACCTTCAGCTTCCTGGTGTGGGCAACGAAGCCTTCGACGAACTGCTCATAGACCTTTTCCTGCACCAGCATCCGGGTCGGCGACACGCAGACCTGCCCGGCATTGCGATACTTCGCGCCAGCCAGCATGCGGCTGGCGAGATCGACGTCCGCGTCGTCGAATACGATCGCCGGGGCGTGGCCGCCCAGTTCCATCGTCACCCGCTTCATGTGCGCGCCGGCAATCGCGGCCAGCTGCTTGCCCACGACGGTGGAGCCGGTGAAGGACATCTTCTTGATGACCGGGTGCGGGATCAGATACTCGGAAATCTCCGACGGGATGCCGTACACCAGATTGATTGTTCCGGCCGGCACGCCGGCATCGGCGAAGGCGCGGATCAATTCGGCCGGGGAGGCCGGGGTTTCCTCGGGCGCCTTGACGATGATGGAGCATCCGGCAGCCAGCGCGGCTGACAGCTTGCGCACCACCTGGTTGATCGGGAAATTCCACGGGGTAAACGCGGCAACCGGGCCGACCGGTTCCTTGATCACCAACTGATACACACCCTCGGCCCGCGCCGGGATAACGCGGCCATAGGCTCGGCGGGCTTCCTCGGCGAACCAGTCGATCACGTCGGCGCCGGCCAGCACTTCGCCCTTGGCTTCGGCGAACGGCTTGCCCTGTTCCATGGTCAGCAGACGGGCGATGTTTTCGGCACGCTCGCGCAGGATGTCGGCGGCCTTGCGCATGACCTTGGAGCGGTCATAGGCGGAGATTTTGCGCCACACCTTGAAGCCCTTGTCGGCGGCTTCCAGCGCGCGATCCAGGTCCGACAGCGCGGCGTGCGGCACGGTGCCGATCTTGTCCCCGGTTGCCGGGTTGACGACATCGATGGTGCGGCCGCCGGCAGCGGGGCCCCATGCGCCATCGATGAAAAGCGAAACGTCAGAATACATGTTTCCTGTCCTTTGTTCTCGGGCTGCATCAGCCGACAGACCCGTCACATGGCACCAACCACCCGGTCCTTCAACCGAGCGAGCAGCCGCTATATCCGGTACGCTATGACGGTGCCGGGCTATTGGTGGCACCATGCGGCCGGTTCGGCAAGATGGCGCCCTTGTCAGGCGCGCGGGCCGATGGTTCAAC
>JAJZEV010000266.1 GCA_021805665.1 Pseudomonadota bacterium | reverse complement strand
TTCCCGGGATCAGCGAGAGCGAGGAACAGGCCGAGGATTTGTCGGCGCTGCTGCGCGAACTCCGCACCGGCCCCGCGTATATTGCCGGTTCTTCCTCCGGGGCCCGCATGTCGCTGCTGCTGGCGCATCGGTATCCGGAGGCCGTCCGAGGCCTGCTGCTGTGGCGGGTGACCGGTGGCGCCCATGCCGCCGAATGCCTGGCGTTCAACTATTACGAGCAGTACATCGACGCCGTGGACCGGGGCGGCATCGACGCCGTGCTGGCGACCGAACACTTCGCTGCCATGGCCGAGGCCAACCCCGCGAGCGGCGAAACCCTGCGCCGGATGGGCGCCGCGGCGTTCCGGGAAGCGATGGTGCGTTGGCTGGCGGGCTTCCGGGCCGGGTGCGCCTACCCCGTGGCGGGCATCGATTCGCCGGACATTCGCCGAATCGGCGTGCCCGCGATCGTCGTCCCGGGCAACGACAAAATCCACCCTCCGGCAGTGGCGCAGGCAGCGCACCGGATGCTGCGGAACAGTGTCTATCGGGAAGTGGTGACCCGGCAGGTGGACGAGGACGCCGACCAGATTAACTGGGACCCGGCGACAGGCAGGCTCGCCGCACGGTTCATCGACTTCCTGCGCGCCGGGGATCGGCGTTAGAACGGGCGGGGCTACAAGACCGGCTTGCCGGCAGCACCAGCCCGGCCCTTCACGCGAAACAGCGCATATCCGGTAGTGCCGGAACCGGGGCGGACGGCGGTGCCGATCGGCTCCACCTCCGCCCACACCGCCGGATCGGGCGCTTCGCTGTGGCGGATATCCATGACCAGCAGGCCGGTAGCGCCGGCAATGGGCCGGGATGGCAGTGTGAACAGCCGCCATCTGGGATCGACGCCCAGAATGGTCTCGCCGGGCAGGTGCCATGCCAGTTCGCTGCCCACAGCGTAACCGTCCGCCGCCACGAAACTGGCACCCGCCGCCTCGCGCGCAGCCGCAACCTGCCGGGCGAGGCCGTCCCACCCGCGCAGGCGCATTGCTACCGGATCGAGACGCGGCGGCAGCGGAATCACGCCCGCGGCGGCCTGTATATAAGCCAGCGCGGTGATGCCGAAGCCTAACGCCGCCGCCGATTTCCACCACCGGTCGCGAACCGCCAGACCGCCGGCCGCCAGCGTCAGGGCAGGATACAGGATCGCCGGCCAGTTGCCCTGCACCCGGTCGCCGAAAGCGTGCTGCACGAAGACCAGAGCCGGGGGCACAGACAGCGCCGCCAGCAGCGCCCAGCGCGGGTCGCGCCAGCGGCGGATCGCCGCCGCCAGACCGGCCATGCACAGCAGCCAGACCAGCGGAGTCGCCAGCCCGATCTGGCCGCCCACCAACTCCGCCAAAAACCCCAGCGCCCGGGCTGGCTGCCAGTCCCCTACCCGCCCGCCCTGCTTGACGAAGCCGGCCCAGCCATGTGCCGCGTTCCACAGCACGACCGGGGCGAACAGGGCGGCGCCGATCGCGGCAGCCGCCCATGGCTGCCAACGCCGCAGCCATGGGCGCGCGGACGGGACCAGCAAGGTCCACAGCCCGATGCCGATCCACAGGAATGCGGCGGTGTATTTGCTGTCCAGCGCCAGTCCGGCGGCGACTCCGGCGGCCAGCCACCACCGTCCGCCTTCGTCCGGCCCCTTGGCCGTCGCGACATTTGCCATCGCCCACAGCGCCGCGGTCCAGAAGAACAGCAGCGGCGAATCCGGCGTCATGATCACTGACCCGACGCCCAGCAGCAGCGAGGCATTGATCAGCACCGCCGCCACCACGCCCGCCTTGGTTCCGGGAAACAGCACCCGCCCGGCATCGAACAGCATCCAGGATGCCATGGCAGCGGCCAGCGGCCCCAGCAGGCGGACGCCCAGCCCGGTTTGCCCCAGCAGCAGCGTGCCGGCCCTGATCCAAAGCGCCACCATAGGCGGATGATCCAGGTAACCGCCCGCCAGCGCCCTGGACCATACCCAGTAATAAGTCTCATCCGGCGCCAGCGGAATCGTGGCCGCCACCGCCAGCCGGATCAGCGTCAGCGCCGCCAGCCCGGCGGCGAGCCGCCTCACCGAGCGCGCCAGACCAGCGTGGCGGAGACCGCGTAGTTCCAGACCACGCCGATCATCGCACCGATGCCGCCGGCAACGGTCCAGGCGGTGTGCCGCTCATACAATACCTGGGCGATGCCGATATTGGCGATCGCGCCGAAGCCGCAGACCACCATGAACAGGATCAGCCCGCGCCACAGCGCCGGCCCCTTCAGACGTTGATCGCGATAGGTAATCGCGTTGTTGAGCTGGAAGTTGAACGCCATGGCGACGATGGTCGCGATCGTCTGCTCCGCCTCGAACCCCAGAGGCGTGGTCTGCCGAACCAGGGCCAGGATGAGAAGGTGCACGACCACCCCCAGCGCGCCGACCAGGGCGAACGAGAAAAACCGCAGCGGCAGCAGCCCGCCGAACACCTTGTCCAGCAGCAGGCCGCCGAACTGGATCATCACCAGCGCGTCCATCTTGCTCTCGCCGGCAGCCCGTTCGCGGAACCGGGCGGGAACTTCATGCACCCGCAGCGGTGCGGTGCTGCTGAGCATGAGGTCCAGCAGGATTTTGAACCCCTGCCCGTTCAGGCCGCGGGCCAGGTCCTCGAACAGCGGACGGGGCAGCATGAAGAAGCCGCTCATCGGGTCGGTCAGGCGCACCGGCAGGAACGCCTGCGCCAGCCAGATGCCGCCATCGGACAGAATATGGCGGAACTTGCTGGACAGGCCGGAATTGTCCCCGCCATCGACGTGGCGGCTGGCGACGGCGATATCGCAGCCGCCGGCTTGCAGCGCCGCCAGCATCGCCGGCAGGCGGGTTTCATCGTGCTGCAGATCGCCATCGATGACCGCGACATAGTCGGCCGAGGACGACAGCGCGCCCTCGATCACCGCCGAGGCAAGCCCGCGCCGGCCGATCCGGCGGATGCAGCGCACGCGCCGGTCCTGACGTGCGATGCGGCGAACCTCCGCGGCGGTGCCATCGGGGCTGTTGTCATCGACATAGATGACTTCCCAGGCGATGTCTGTCAGGGCGGCATCCAGCTTGGCAATCATGGGGGCCACATTGGGGCGTTCGTTGTAACACGGGACGATCACGCTGAGTACCGGGGTGCGTCCGCCGGCCGATTTGCCCGCCTGTCTATCCTGAGTTGTCATGTCGGGCATTGGGTTCCGTTTCAATCGCTTGGGCGGACGACAGCGGCGGAGATACAAGACGGGTGCGGCAGGTCAAGTAAGAAGCCTGAAATACAACCACAGATTGTTTATTAGTGAGATTTTTTAGAATTTTTTTATTGTTTTTTTGGACAGATGGTGTATGGTAAGATTACATCGAACGTAGAAGTCCCACCCGCATTATGCGCCGCAGCCAAATCCGTATAGCCGCATTGCTCGCCGCCCTGGCCTCTTTGTCCGTTACATCGGCGCGTGCGGGCAGCCTGTCGGCCGGCGACATATTCGGTCAGTTCAACGCCGTCGTGTTCGGTAATTTCAGCAGCACGTCGGACGTCGAGGGCCGCACCGTCGCTGGCGGGAATGTGACCGGTGGGGCGACATTCTACCTGAATCCGGCCGCGGCAGCCGCGTCGTCATACTCTGCCCTGACGGTCTATGGCGGTGTCACGTCGGGCGGCAACCTGAACATCGACAACGCCGGCAGCGTCACCATCGCGGGTTCC
Organism: Pseudomonadota bacterium; assembly: GCA_021805665.1. GTDB lineage: Bacteria > Pseudomonadota > Alphaproteobacteria > Acetobacterales > Acetobacteraceae > Rhodopila. Next base: position 33,497 of record JAJZEV010000266.1, on the reverse strand, counting down.
AACAACGCCTCGTTCAATCTCAACGGCGGCGGGTCTGCCTATATCGGCGGCACCAACAGCGGCAACCTGACCACGTCCAACGCGCCGGCCAGCGTAACGGTGGTCGGCGCCAATTCCGGTAACCTGCAACTCAACAGCGGCGGCAGCGTCTATGTGGGCGGCACGACCGGCGGTATCGGCACCGGCGGCAGCACGGCGGTATCGATCGCCGGTAACAGCAGCAACAATGTCAACCTGAACGGCGGCGGCACGGTCGCACTGGCCGGCAGCAACTATGGCACTATCAGCCTCAGCGGCGGGTCGGTCACCTATACCGGGTCCAAGGGCAACATGAACCTGAACGGCGGCGCAACCGCGACACAGGTGTCCAGCCTTAACCTGACGCCGCCCGCCAGCACACTGGGGTCGTTCGCCTCGGTCTTCCAGAATCCGCTGACCACACTGTCCACGCAGTTGGACGGCATGACTGCGAACAGCACCATGTCCGCATCGAACGGCGCGATCGCCTTCAATGCCGCCCCGAACAGCGGCGGCGTCGCGGTGTTCGACGTCAACACATCGGGATTCGCGCCGAACTCCACCGTCACCATCAACCTGGATGGCGCGACGACCGTTATCGTCAACGTCAGTGTCGATAGCTGTGTGCAGAGCAACTGTTCCTTCGCGATGCCGAACAGCGTGAACTTCAATAACCCGACCGGCTATGCGGCCACGGTGCTGTGGAATTTCGTCAATGCGACCAACCTGACGTTCAGCAATGAATTCGGCGGATCGGTCCTTGCCCCGCTGGCCGCGGTGACCAATAACGCGCCCATCGACGGCACCCTCGTGGCGGCGAGCTACTCCGGCAATGGGGAACTGCACAGTCATCCCTTCACCGGCACATTCCCCTCGACGACGGCATCGCCGGTTCTAACCAGCACAACCTCGGTTGCCGCCCCCGAACCGGCCAGTCTCGCGATAATCGGTTCGGGTCTGGCGGGCTTCGCGGCCCTGCGGCGACGGCGGCGGACTTAACCCCCGGCCGCATGGCCGCGCTGGTCAGCCATGCCGCTTCGACCTCCCCGTCATCAACCCAACGCTTGCGGACTCCCCGACACCCGCCTATGTGGGGGCGCCAAGGTAGCGGAAAGGCTCGCCCGCCCATGGCACTCGACACTTCTCAGTTTTCAACCGATTCTGCCGGCAACAGCCCGCCTATGTCGCGGGTGTCCGAAGCACTGGCATTCGACGACGTTCTGGTCGTTCCCGCCTACTCACGGGTGCTTCCATCCGCGACCAGCACCGTTACGCGGCTGACGCGCGGTATCACGCTGAACATCCCGCTGATCTCCGCCGCGATGGACACCGTCACCGAAGCGGAAATGGCCATCACCATGGCCCAGCTCGGCGGCATGGGCGTGATCCACAAGAACATGACGCCCGAAGAACAGGCCGCCCAGGTTCGCCGCGTCAAGAAGTTCGAGTCCGGCATGGTGGTGAACCCGCTGACCATCCATCCCGACCAGACCCTGGCAGATGTCAAGCTGCTGATGACCACGCAGCACATCAGCGGCATCCCGGTGGTGGAACGCGAAACCAACCGCCTGGTCGGCATCGTCACCAACCGCGACGTCCGGTTCGCCACCGATCCCAGCCTGAAGGTCTATGAACTGATGACGCGGGAAAACCTCGTCACGGTGACCGCCGACGTCGGAGCGGATCGCGCGCGGCACCTGCTGCACAAGCACCGGATCGAAAAACTGATCGTGGTCGATGACGCATACCGCTGCATCGGCCTGATCACCGTCAAGGACATGGACAAGGCCGAGTCGCACCCGCTGGCCAACAAGGACGAACTCGGCCGGCTGCGGGTCGCCGCCGCCACCGGGGTCGGCCCCGACGGCGAGGCGCGCGCCAGGGCGCTGGTCGCCGCCGAAATCGACATCATCGTGGTCGATACCGCGCATGGCCATTCCGACGGCGTGCTGCGCGCCGTGGAGGCGATCAAGAAGGCCTCCAACACCGCGCAGGTCATCGCCGGCAATGTCGCCACCCCGGAAGGTGCCCGGGCACTGATCGAGGCGGGTGTGGATGCAGTCAAAATCGGCATCGGTCCAGGCAGTATCTGCACCACCCGAATCGTCGCCGGAGTCGGCGTGCCGCAGTTCACCGCGGTGATGGAAACCGCCGCCGCCTGCCGAGAGCAAGGCGTGCCGGCGATCGCCGATGGCGGCATGCGGACCAGCGGCGATGTCGTCAAGGCGATCGCGGCGGGTGCCGATTGCTGCATGATCGGCAGCCTGCTGGCCGGCACGGATGAAGCTCCGGGCGAGGTGTTCCTGTATCAGGGCCGGTCCTACAAATCCTATCGTGGCATGGGCAGCCTGGGGGCGATGGCCCGGGGATCCGCCGACCGGTATTTCCAGCAGGACATCAAGGATCAGTTGAAACTGGTGCCGGAGGGCGTGGAAGGCCGTGTCGGCTACAAGGGACCGGTGGCGAATGTGGTGCATCAGCTCGTCGGCGGGCTGAAAGCCGGCATGGGCTACACCGGCAGTGCCGACATCGCGTCCCTGCAGACGAACACACGGTTCCGCCGGGTAACTGGCGCCGGCCTGCGCGAAAGCCATGTCCACGACGTCGCGATCGACCGCGAGGCACCCAACTACCGTCAGGACTGACCTGGAGCCGGTACAGGCCGGTTCCGGCCTGTACCGCGCGTCCGCAATGAAAAAGCCGGCGGCACCAAGAAGGCGCCGCCGGCTTTCGCTTATCGGCCCGTTGGATCGATTAACGCGAGTAGAATTCGACCACCAGGTTCGGTTCCATCTGCACCGGATACGGCACGTCCGACAGCTTCGGCGCGCGGGCGAAACGGCCCTTCATCGCGCGGTGATCGACTTCCAGATACTCAGGAACGTCGCGCTCGCTGCTCTGGGTCGCGTCCAGCACCACGGCGAGCTGCTTGGATTTCTCCTTCACCTCGATCGTGTCGTTGTCCTTCACCAGATAGGACGGAATGTTCACGCGCTTGCCGTTGACCAGCAGATGCCCGTGGTTGACGAACTGACGCGCGGCGAACGGAGTGACCGCGAACTTCAGGCGGTAACACACCGCATCCAGGCGCCGTTCGAGAATTTCGATCAGGTTTTCCGAGGTATCGCCCTTACGGCGAACCGCTTCCTCGTAATACTTGCGGAACTGCTTTTCGCTGATGTTGCCGTAATAGCCCTTCAGCTTCTGCTTCGCCATCAACTGCGTGCCGAAATCGGTCGGCTTCTTGCGGCGCTGGCCATGCTGACCGGGCCCGTATTCGCGCTTGTTGACGGGAGATTTGGGGCGGCCCCACAGGTTGATACCCAGGCGGCGGTTAATCTTGTACTTACTTTCGGCGCGTTTAGTCATGGGCGCGTTGGCCCTTTCGTCCTGCTTGTTGCACCGGTAGGCCCAAGGGTCGCATACCCAAGGGCGGGCGCGGACCCCGAGGGCCCGTCCACGTTCCCGGCAGTGAAGAGCGGCGCGTATAGTCTTTAGGGCCGCGTCTTGTCAAACGATCCGGCGCTGTTTAGCAACTGACCCATGATCACACGCAGCGATATTATTTGGCTTGGCGTCGCGGCCGGCGTCATGGGCAGCCTGATCGGCGGCATGATGCTGGGCATCGGCATGGACCTGATCGTCAACGGCCAGCCCTGGGGGTGGCTGCTGCTGCTGCCCGCCGCGCCGGTATCCGCCCTGCCCGGCTGGCTGCTGGCCAGGAAACTGGCTTCCAACCTTCGCTAACCGCGGCACCCCGCCGGGGCGCCATGAAACAAGGACCCGGGTGACCTCTCGCCACTGGCTGCTCATCCCAATCCTGATCCTCTGCGCCGCTGCCCCGGCACCCAGCCAGGACCAGGCGATGGCGCTGCTGAAGGCCGGCAAGCGCCAGGAAGCACTTCAGATGCTGAACGCGGTGATCGCCTCCCACCCGGCCGACCTGGCGCCGGCCCTGTACAGCGCCGCCGCGATGTATCTGGAGGACGGCAACTGGCAGGCGGCCAAACCGCTGGCGGAACAGTTGACCCGCTTGCGCCCCTCATCGTTCGACAGTTGGCAGTTGGCTATTCAGGCGGAACAGGCCGCCGGGGACACCGACGCGCGCGATGCCGCGATCAACGCACTCTACGCGGCTTGGCACAGCGCCCTGGACCCGAATATCCAATCCCGCGTGTCGTTCGCGCGTGAGCGCATTTTCGGGCCGAGGCATACGCTGATCGCCGCGCAAACGCTGGAGCCGGGGGGCGGCGATATCGTGCTGTTCGTGTTCCAGCCCGTCGGCGAAGGCGTCAATCCAGCCCATCTCATGGTCGTTGGCTCCGACGACGAGACCAACCAACGGTGGCGCGAGGACGGGACCGTCTCCTACGGCACGCTGGTGTATCATCTGGACTCGATCGAGCGTCTGCCGGATGGTCACGCGGTTGTTAGGCCTTACGAATATTACGTCGAAAAGCCGTCCTACAGTCAGATCAGGGCCAAGGTCGCCGCGATACTGGCAGGCACCGCGCAGCCGCTCAGCGGCACCGCCGACCCGTACTGGGCCGGCGATACAGCTAAGTCGCCCTAACTGGCGGTTATCCCGCCATCCACCTCATACGCTGCGCCGGTCACGTAGCTGGCCCTGTCGGAGCACAGCCAGACCACCATCTCCGCGATCTCTCGCGGCACGCCCAGGCGGCGCATCGGCGTGCGCGCCAGAATACCCTCGGTCCGGGTTTCGCGGATCGGCGCGGTCATGCGGGTGACGATATAACCCGGGCACACCGCGTTTACCCGGATGCCCAGTTCCGCATATTCCACCGCGGCGGTCTTGGTCAGCCCGATGACGCCATGCTTGGAGGCGACATAGGCGCTGGACGTGCGCAGGCCGATCAATCCGGCGACCGAGGCGGTATTGACGATAGCCCCGCCACCCTGCGCCAGCATCAGTTCGATCTCATGCTTCATGCACAGCCAGACGCCCTTCAGGTTGACCTCGATCATGCGATCGAATGACGCCTCGGACCATTCGTGGGTCAGTTTGCCGGATGCATCGACCTGATGCCCGGCGATTCCGGCGTTGTTGAAGGCGCAGTCGATACGCCCATAGGCCGCCACCGCGGCATCCAGCATCGCTTTCACCGCCGCCGGCTGGGTAACGTCGCCGGACAGCGATATCGCCTGGCCGCCGGCCTGGTTGATCATGGCGACGGTTTCGCTGGCCGAGGCTGCCTCGAAGTCCGCGACCGCGACCCTGGCACCTTCCCGCACGAATGCCAGGGCGGCTTCCCGGCCGATGCCGTTCCCGCCGCCGGTGACCAGGGCGACCTTGCCCTGCAACATACCTGTCATTGGTGTTCCCTCCTGTTGGTTATCCAGGGAGCATCGGCCAGCGGGGCCAGCTTATCAATCCTCAGGCGGGGGTGGCCGGTATTACCGTGCATTCCACCCCCACGAATGCGCCCGACTGGCGGCGCCACAACCGAGCGTACACGGCGTCCTTGCGGAGCAGTTCGGCATGGGTGCCGGTTTCGACGATACGGCCACCATCCAGCACGATGAGCCGATCCATCCGTGCGATGGTGGACAGGCGATGGGCGATGGCGATGACGGTGCGGCCCTCCATCAGCGTATCCAGTTGCTCCTGGATTGCCGCCTCGACTTCCGAGTCCAGCGCCGACGTCGCTTCATCCAGGATCAGGATCGGCGCGTCTTTCAGGATCGCGCGGGCCAACGCCACGCGCTGCCGCTGACCACCAGACAGTTTGACCCCGCGTTCCCCGACATGGGCGTCATATCCGGTTCGGCCGTGCCAATCCTCCAGGCCCAGAATGAAGTCGTGCGCCCGGGCCTGTTTGGCCGCTGCAAGGATGTGCGCGTCCGTTGCCCGGGGCTGGCCATAGCGGATGTTCTCGCGGATCGAGCGGTGCAGCAGCGAGGTATCCTGCGTGACCATCGCGATATGGCGGCGCAGGCTTTCCTGCGTGACCCGGGCGATGTCCTGCCCGTCGATCAGGATGCGGCCGGCGGCGGGGTCGTAGAAATGCAGCAGCAGGTTGACCAGGGTCGATTTCCCGGCGCCCGAGGGACCGATCAGCCCCACACGCTCCCCGGGTGCGATGGTCAGGTCGATGCCGTGCAGCACCGCCGGATATTGCGTGCCGGCGGTGTCGCGCGCGCGGCCGTAGTCGAAATGCAGGTTCTCGATGCGTATCTCCCCGCCGCCAACCACCAGTTCCCCGGCGTCGGGCGGGTCGGGCATCTGCCGCGGCACGTCGATGGACCGCATGCCGTCCTGCACGGTGCCGATATTCTCGAAGATCGAGGTCACGCTGCGCGCCACCCATCCGGCGATGTTGTTCAACTGCCAGGCAAGCGGGATCGCAGTGGCAACAGCCGCGATGGGGATCTGTCCCACCGACCACTGCCACAGCGCGACGGCAGCCATCGACACGATCAGCGTCGCGTTCATCAGCACCAGGGTGGAGGTATAGGCCGTGGTCATTCGGGTTTGATCGCGGAACGCCGCCGTATGATCGTCGATCGCATCCCGCACGAAGGCATCCTCATCGGCCGCCCTGGCAAACAGTTTGACGGTCAGGATGTTGGTGTAGCTGTCCACCACCCGCCCGGTCAGGGTGGAGCGCATTTCCGACACCCGGCGCGACCTGTCGCGCAGGCGGGGGACGAAAAACCGCAGCATGGTCGCGTAGATCACGAACCAGCAAACCATCGGCAGCATCAGTCGCCAATCGAGGCGACCAAGCAGGATCAGGGCGCTGGAGCCGTACACCAGGATGTACCAGGCGGCATCGAACGCCAGAACCAGACTCTCACGCAGGGCCGGGCCGGTTTGCAGCACGCGGTTGGCGATGCGGCCGGCGAAATCGTTTTGAAAGAACGTCCAGCTTTGGCGCACCACATGCCAGTGGTTCTGCCAGCGGATCATGTTGGACAGCCCCGGATTGACGATCTGGTTCACCAGGATGTTGTGCGCGACGAACGCCAGCGGACGGGCGATCATCAGCACGGCGCCCATGCCTAACAGGGTGGGGCCATGGTCGCGAAACAAGGTGTCCGGGCTTTGGTTGGACACCAGACCGACGACCCGGCCGATAAAGGCCGGAATCATTGTATCCAGGATCGCGATCAGGCCGCCGAACAGGAACAGGGCGGCAGTCAGGCCGGTTACCTGGCGGATATAGAACCAGTAAAACCGCACAAGTCCCGCGTTCGGCGGCGGGGCGGGCACGCCGATGGTGGGATCCAGCAGGGCTTCGAAGCGGCGCAACATGGGGCCTAGCGGTGGACCCTGGCGGCGCGCGCGTCAACCGCGGCCGGCTGTTCATCCGCTGGTTAGGACCAGTGCCCGTGGACCCAGTATGGGCCTTCCCAGTGCGGCGGAACCCAGACGCGGGCTGGCGGGGGATAATAGGCAACCGGCGGCGGCGTATAAACGACTGGCGGTGCGACATAGACAGGCGGCGGGACGGCAACGATCGGCGGCGCCCAGAACCCGAATCCGTAGCCGCCGCGCCACCAGGCTTTCGCGTCGTGCGGCATGGCGATCGTCCCGGCCGCGGCCAGGGCGGCGACAGCGGCGACGGTGCCAAGACGCTTCGGAACAAACATCTCAACCCTCCTGATGCAGGTTTCACCATACCGGATATAGGGCATCCCTGTTTCAAAACCGATTGCGAATTGTATCCGGATGTCGCCGTACCTATCCAGCCACACCGTACACAGCGCAGGCCGTGCCGGCGAACAACGCGGCCTTTTCCGCCGCCGAAGCCCCGGCGGCTATGCGCTTGAAGGCGTTCCAGGTGACCTGGTAGGAACTCCACCGTTTCTGCACCGGGAAATTACTCTCGAACATACACCGGCCGGCACCGAACAACCCGATACTGGTGTCCATCCAAGGCCGCCAGGCGGCGGCGATCTCCTCGGACCCTGGCGGCAACTCTCGCGAGACCGCGCCGGCACCAGGCAGCCGGATCGGCAACGCACCGAGTTTGACGGTTACATTTGGGCGTTTCGCCAGATCGGCCATCCCGGCCTTCCAATCGTCGAACACCTTCGCGCGATCGGCTGCATAAGGGCCGCCCAGGATCGGACTGCCGACATGGTTCAACACGATCGGGGTGTGCGCAAACGCGTCGGCCAGGGCGGCGACCTCGCCAAGCTGCGGATGATACACCCAGGCATCGAACACCAGCCCCAGCGCCGCCAGTCCGGCGAACCCCGCCCGGAATCGCGAATCGGCCAGCAAGCCAGGGGCCGGCACGACCTTGTGGATGCGATCGGACGCATCCCACGCCGTCGAGTGACGCACACCGGCAAACCGCCCGCCGCTGGCGACCAAGTGCCGCTCCAGCAGCCCGCGCGCCCGGTCGCCCATCGTCAGATCGACGTTGCCCACCATGCGGGCGCAGACACGCGACGGCCCAAACGTCCCGCTGGCGCCCATCGCCGCGATTCCGGTCACGAATTCGGTTTCCCCGAGGGATTTTTCCGCCTCCGGTTCGGAAGCCCGGTACATCGAGTGACATTCCTCGAACACCGTCGCGATGACGTTATGACCGCTGCCCAGATCGGCCAGCAGTTCGGGCAGCAGGTAAACATTGCCCTCCCGCACCCATAAATGATGGTGCGGATCGACGATCGGCAGGTCTGGCTCCAGCACCGCTTCGATCGTGCGGTCCAGCCAGGCCGGATCGACCTGACCGGCAAAGCGGCCGGCGGTTTGAGACATGGCTGCTACTCCGCCGCCGCCTGTTCGGGAACCCCCAGTTCCAGCAGCCTTGGCGCGACCTCCCGGCCGAACAGGCTGATATTCTCCTTGGCGTCCTGGTGGCTCAGATGACCGCCCTGACCGAAGAACAGCAGGTGCCCGACGCCGCCCATGCGCGCGTTGAACGCTTTCAACTGGTTGAACACATCGTCCGGCGTGCCGGCAAACACGGTTTCGGTATCCATGAACTGCTCCACCGTCGCGGTGCGGTGGTCGATCGTCACGCCGTTACGGTCGGTTATCATCCGGTGCGCCCGCGGCCCCGCCCGCAGCATCGCCACATTGGCACCGATGGAGTTGTAACCAGGGGGATTGGTAAACGGCTCCGCCACCACCGGCGACGTCCGCACATAATCCGCGATCTGGTGCGCTCGGCGCATCCCCTCCTCGCGGGTGTTGCCGACGCCGATCAGCGCGGCATAGGCCATGCGGTCCGGCCCGGCTTCCCATCCCAGTTCGCGGGCACGCTTACGATAGGCTTCGTACATCGGTTTCGCCAGTCCGCCCGACAGCAGCGTGCCTACCACATGGCCGCGTTCGGCGGCGGCGATGCCGGTATCCACGCTCATGCCCGTCATCCAGATCGGCGGCGTTGGCTGCTGGATCGGGCGGGGCCAGATGTTCACCGCGCGATACTGGTAGAACTCGCCTTCCCAGGAGAACGGGCCGGTGCTGGTGGACAGCGCCTTGATAACCAGATCGTGCGCCTCCCAGTACCGGCGCATCAGCCGCCCGGGGTTGGAGTTGGCCGGCGCGATTTCATACGGTGCGCCCTTCACCAGCCCGATTTCGATCCGCCCGCCGGACAGGCAATCCAGCCACGCCATTTCCTCCGCCACACGCACCGGGTCGGGCCGGTTGGCGATCGGATTGCCGAGGCTGAGCAGACGCGCCTTTTTCGTTTCGCGGGCGATGACGGACAACGCCATCGGCACCGAAACGGTCATGCAGGTGGCGGTGCTGTGGTGTTCGTTCACCATGATGTCCAGCCCTACCTCATCGCACAGCGCGAACTCGTCCAGGTACCGGTTCAACAGCAGGCCGGCTTCGCGCGGATCGAGGTTCTCGCTGGGAAAATTCACCCGCAGCGAGCCGCGTTCCAGCCCCTTTTCCCATGCTGGATGATACGCCATCTCGGAGAAATACCAGGTGCGCATGTTCGTTTCTCCCTAAATCCGGTCGGTGAAGGCTTTAACCCGGGCGGCGAACGCATCGGGCTGTTCCCAATGCGGGTAATGGCCGGCTTGCGGCAGCGTTTCCATCGTGGCGCCGGGGATTTCGGCCTTCCAGGCCTCTCCGTACGATGTCGAGACGATGCCGTCCTGCTCGCCCCAGATCAGGTGCGTGGGGATGTCGATCCGGTGCAGCCAGCGCTTCAGGCGCGGGTTATGCATATAGGGCTTCCAGCCGAACACGCATAAAGCCTCCCGCCCCCTGGCGATGCCGGCCAGTTCGGTGTCCGGTAGTTTGGTGTAATCGATCTCGCCTTTGGACGGATCGGCCCAGGCCAACCGCATGAAGTCCGTCCGGCCGATCGCGTGCATGTCGGTAATATCGCGGTCCAGCACCCCGCCCGCCTTGATGCCCAACGGCGCGGCCAGCAGCAGGCCGGCAAAACCCGCGGTATTGCGCACGGCCATTTCGGCAGCGATCCAACCGCCGAAACAGTTGCCGGCCAGAACCGCGCCGTCCAGCTTCAACTGCCGGGCCAGATCCAGATAAAGGTAGGCCAGATCGTCAACGGTGCCGATCCAGTCGGGCAGCGCCGAACCGCCGAAACCGGGATGCACCGGGGCGATCACACGATGGCTGCGCGCCAAGGCGTCCATCCAGGGCCGGTTGGCTTGCAGCCCCTCGCCCGGATGCAGAAACAGGATCGGACGCCCCTGCCCTTTCTCCTCGATTTCCAGGCTGACACCCGCGACTGTTAGCTGGCGGCCCATGGCCGGTCCTCCCTTTGGTTGGTCTTGTTGTCTGGAACCTTACGCATCCTTCGGCGGAGGGCAACTTTCCGCACGCTGCGGGCCTTGCCCTGAACCCGCGCTCCGTGGTCCTGTCCGCCCGACCGTTAAGGATATGCGACCCATGACCAAACCACTCGCCGGGCTGCTCGTCGTTTCGCTGGAGCAAGCCGTCGCCGCCCCGTATTGCGCGTCCAGACTTGCCGACATGGGCGCCCGCGTCATCAAGATCGAACGCGCGGAGGGCGATTTCGCCCGCGGCTACGATACCGCCGTGCAGGGTCTTTCCAGCTATTTCGTCTGGCTGAACCGCGGCAAGGAAAGCCTGGTGGCCGATATCAAGCAGCCGGATGACGCGGCATTGCTGCACCGGTTGCTGGCGAAGGCCGATGTGTTCATCCAGAACCTGGCCCCCGGTGCCGCGGCACGATCCGGCTTCGGGTCGGAAGCGTTGCGCGCGCAGTACGAACGGCTGATCACCGTCGATATCTCCGGCTACGGGGAAACGGGCGACTATGCCACGATGAAAGCCTACGATCTGCTGATCCAGGCGGAGTCCGGACTGGCCACCGTTACCGGCCATCCCGCCGGCCCGGGCCGGGTGGGCGTTTCCATCGCCGATGTCGCCTGCGGGATGAATGCCTATACAGGTGTGTTGGAGGCGCTGATAGAACGGTCGCTGACCGGCCGGGGCAAGGGTCTGAAGGTCAGCCTGTTCGACGCCGTCGCCGACCTTATGAATGTGCCGCTGATGTATTTCGAGGGCACGGGCCAGACCCCGCCGCGCCTGGGGCTGGCGCATCCGTCGATCTGCCCGTACGGCGCGTTCGCCACTGCGGACGGCTCCCTGGTCTTGATCGCTATTCAGAACGAACGCGAATGGGCGACGTTCTGCGCCGGATTCCTGGACGATGCCGATCTGCCGAAGCAACCGGGGTTCGAAACGAATAATATCCGTGTCGCGAACCGGCCGATGGTGGATGAACGGGTCGGCCAGACCTTCGCCGCGCTGACGCGCGATCAGGCGGCGGCGAAACTACGGGCGTCCAACACAGCATATGGGTTCGTGAACGATCTGGCGGCACTGGGGCACCATCCAGCCCTGCGCCGCACCCCGGTCGGGCTGCCCGGCGGCGGTGTCGCACAGATCGTCGCACCCGCGGTCATCCGCGTTGGCGAACCGCTGGCGCTGGGGCCGGTCCCGGCGACCGGCCAGAACAGCGACGCGATCCGGCGGGAGTTCGCCGCGTAACCGGCCCCGGGGCCGGCTTCGTGTCGGCCGCTTACCGGTTTGCCGCCGCGCCGGTCCAAACCTCCCGGTACAGCCCGACGATTTCCGCCGCCGTCGGGACGCGCGGATTGTTGTTCGGGCTGCCCGACGCCAGCGCCTGTTCCGCCATCAGCGCCATTTTGCCGTTCCATGAGGCTTCGTCGATGCCGTAATCGGCCGGCGTCGGCACCGACAGGTCGCGGTTCAGCGTCTCCAACCCGGTAATCAGCTTGGCCGCCGCGACCGCATCGCCATCCGTGGACGCCGCAAAGCCGATCCGCCGCGCGGCCTCGGCATACCTGGCCTCGGCGCCGGGAACGGAAAAGCGGGTAATCGCGGGCAACAGCATGGCGTTCGACAGCCCGTGCGGGACATGGAAATGCGCCCCGATCGGCCGCGACATGCCATGCACCAGCGCCACGGAGCTGTTGGAGAAGGCCAGACCGGCCTGTGTCGCACCCAGCATCATCGCCTCACGCGCCGCGGCATTGCGCGGTTCGGCATAGGCGGTACGGATGTTCGCACCGATCAGTTCCATCGCCGACAGCGCCAGCGCATCGGAAATCGGGTTCGCGCGCTTGGAGACATAGGCCTCCAGCGCATGGGTCAGACTGTCCACGCCGGTGTCGGCGGTGGTGCGTGGGGGCACCGAGTAGGTGAGTTCGTAATCGACCAGCGCCGCCAGTGGGAGTGCGCCCAACCCCGCGATCAGCATTTTTTCATCGCGTTCGGTGTCGGTGATGACGGTAAAGCGGGTACATTCGCTGCCGGTGCCGGCGGTGGTCGGGATGGCGATGACCGGCAGTGCGCCCTTATCGGCGGCGAACGGCGCCTTGTAGTCGCGCATCTTGCCGCCCCCGGCCGCCAGGATCGCCATTGCCTTCGCGGTATCGATCGGGGAGCCGCCGCCGAAGCCGATCAGGCAGTCGAAATCGCCCTTGGACAGTTCGGCCACACCGGCCTCGATCACCGTATCGGTTGGATCGGGCACGGTTTCGCTGAACACCGACACCGCCAGCCCGGCCGCGGCCAGCGGGTCCAGGCAGGCGCGGACATGGCCGGAACTGACCATGAAGGGGTCGGTTACCACCAGAGGGCGGGACAGGCCGAATTTCGCCAGCACATCGGCGATCTGGCGCACCGCGCCGGCCGATACCAGCAACAGACGTGGCGAGGCGAAATTCATATTGATGGCGGTCATGGCGCGTCCTCCTGCGGTATGGCGCTGGTTTAGCGCGGCGGGCAGCCGCCGTCACCTTGGGTCGGCAAAAGAGATAGCCAAACCGATGTTGCCACGATATCGTAACATCTTGAACCGGGTCGCGTTACGAATCCGGTCTTGTTCTGGGCGGGGGCAAGCATGGACGACTTGAAACAGCTACTGAACACCGTGCTGGCGGGGGTTCAATTCGATTACCAGGACATGGCCGACAAATACCTCGGCCTGTATTTCCGACGTATCGTTTTCGCGTTCGATTTCGTCGAAACCACGCTTCGCGATCAGCTTCAAGCCATTGGCCTGCCCTACTCCGTGCAAACCATGCTGCTAGTCGCGCTGCCCTTGCTGTTAGCGTTCGCCATGTTCCGAGCATTGCGGGGCAAAATGCGATTGATCGCGATACTGGTGTTTCTGGTATTCGCGGTGCATGTGCTGATCCCGGCGCTTGGCACCTGATCGGCCAAACCGCTAAACGTCCAAATCCTCCACAGTCTTCGCCCGTTCCTGGATGAACGCGAACCGCAGTTCCGGCCGCCGGCCCATCAGGCTTTCCACCAGATCGTTGGTCGCCGCCCGCATTTCCGGCACCGCCATCACCTTCAGCAGCGTCCGCTTCGACGGGTCCATCGTGGTTTCCTTCAACTGCGCGGGCGGCATTTCACCCAGGCCCTTGAACCGGCTGACCTCCACCTTCGACCCGGCCTTGAACGCTCGGCGCATCTTCTGCTCGCGGTCCTTATCGTCCATCGCGTAGATCGACTTGGCACCCTGAGTCAGGCGGTACAACGGCGGCTGCGCCAGGTAGATGTGCCCATGGCGCACCAGTTCGGGCAATTCCTTGTAGAAGAAGGTCATCAGCAAGGATGCGATATGGGCGCCATCCACATCCGCGTCCGTCATGATGATTACCCGGCCGTAGCGCAGCTTGGTTCGATCGAACCGGTCGCCGACGCCGCAACCCAGCGCCTCGATCAGGTCCTTCAGCTCCTGATTTTGCCGCAGTTTGTCGGCCGAGGCGCTGGCGACGTTCAGGATCTTGCCCCGCAGTGGCAGCACCGCCTGGGTTTCGCGGTTGCGCGCCTGCTTGGCGGACCCGCCGGCGGAATCGCCCTCGACCAGGAATATCTCGGTTTCTGCCGCGTTCTCCCGCGTGCAGTCGGTCAGTTTGCCGGGCAGGCGCAGGCGCCTTGTGGGGGATTTCCGAGCGGTGTCCTTGTTCTCCTTGCGGCGGATGCGGTCTTCGGCGCGCTCGATGACGAAGGACAGCAAATTGTCGGCGGAGGCCGGGTCGCCGGCCAGGAAGTGATCGAACCGATCGCGCAGCGCCCCTTCGACCAGACGAGAGGCCTCGCCGCTGGTCAGTTTCTCCTTGGTCTGGCCTTGGAACTGCGGATCGCGCAGAAATAGCGACAGCTTCGCCGCCACCGGGTCCAGCACGTCGTCGGCGGTGATCTGGCCGGCGCGCTTGTTGCCCCGCTGCTCTCCCCACGCCCGCAGCCCCTTGACCAGAGCCGCTCGGAATCCCGCCTCATGCGTGCCGCCCTGCGCGGTGGGGACCGTGTTGCAGTAGGAATGCAGGAATCCGTCGCCCTGCTCCAGCCAGATCGCCGCCCATTCCACCTTGCCGGTGGCTTCGCCGGGCAACGCAGCCTCGCCGGCCCAGATTTGCGGCAGAACCTTCGCCAACTCGCCGATATCGGCCGCCAGGCTGTCGCGCAGACCGCCCGGGAAGTGCAGCACCGCCTCCGCCGGCACGTCGTCCTTGCCGCCTTTCAACAGCGCGGAGGCGCAGTTCCACCGAATTTCGACACCGCGAAACAAATAGGCCTTGGAGCGGCACAGCCGGTACAAACGGCTGGGAATAAAGGACAGGCCGCCGAAAATCTCCGGGTCCGGCTTGAACCGGATGCTGGTGCCGCGGCGGTTGTGCACCGGTCCGGCGTTGATCAGCTTCGTGACCGGCTTGCCCTTTTGATAGGACTGCTTCCACATGATGCGGTCGCGCGCGACCTCCACATCCATGAACTCCGACAGGGCGTTGACCACGGAGCTGCCCACGCCGTGCAGGCCGCCGGAGGTCGCGTACGCCTTGCCGCCGAACTTGCCGCCGGAGTGCAGCGTGGTCAGGATGACCTCTAACGCACTCAGGTTTTTGAACTTCGGATGCGGATCGACAGGAATGCCGCGGCCATTGTCGCGCACGGTCAGCCAGTTGCCTTCTTCTACCGAGACCTCGATGAAGCTGGCATGGCCGGCCACGGCCTCATCCATCGCGTTATCCAGGATTTCCGCCGCCAGATGATGCAGGGCGGCTTCGTCGGTGCCGCCGATATACATACCGGGGCGCTTGCGGACGGGTTCGAGACCTTCCAGGACTTCGATATCCTTGGCGGAATAGTCCGAATCGTCGCGAACCGGCAGCGGCAGGCGCGTATCGGTATCGGCCCGAACCGGCTTGGCCGGCGGCTTCGCGGTCGGTTTCGGTGCGGATTTATCGGACCCGGACCCGAACAGATCGTTCATGCTGTGTTCCCAAATCTGAGCCGCACCCTACATGGCCGCATGGCGCTTCGGCAACAGGCTTGCGAGGAGTTGGGGCGGCACGGGCTACGGCCGCCCGATCAGACCGCGATCAGTTTCACCCGCCGCCCATCGACGCCCAGCGCGATGCGGCCCTGCTTCAGCGACAGCGCGTCGTTGCCGTACACCTCCCGCCGCCAGCCGCTTAGCGCGGGGACATCGGGGCTGTCTTCGAGTGCCAGCCGGTCGATGTCGTCGGAACTCGCTACCAGCCGCGGGGCGACGTGGTGCTGTTCGGCTTTCGCCGCGAGCAGCACCTTCAGCAGCGACACCAGCGCGGCCGACGGGCGCGCGGAGTCGCGCGGGACGGACGGCGGCGGCAGATCGGCATCGGCGACAGTGCGCACGGTCGCCAGAACCTCCAGCAGCGCGGTACCGGAACGGCCCTCGGCAAACCCCTTGGTTATGCCGCGAACGCGGGTCAGGGCTTCGGGGTTGTTCGGTGCGGTGGCGGCGATTTCCAGCAACGCTTCATCCTTGATCAGCCGCTGACGGGGGATGTTGACCCGCTGGGCCTCCTTCTCCCGCCACGCGGCGACTTCCTTCAGGCAATACAGCAGGCGGCGGTTGCTGGTGCGCGGCCGCAGCCGTTCCCACGCCGTCTCCGGGTCGGTGCGATAGGTCGCGGGGTTGTTCAGGATCGCCATTTCCTCGGCCACCCAGGTCAGGCGGTTTTCCTTTTCCAGCCGCTGGCTCAGGCGCAGGTACACGTCTCGCAGATGGGTCACGTCGGCGGCGGCGTAGGCGATCTGCGCCGGGGACAGCGGCCGAACGGACCAGTCGCTGAAGCGGTGCGCCTTGTCGATGGACCCGCCGGTCAGCGCGGACACCAGCGCGTCGTAGCCGACCTGATCGCCGAACCCGGCCACCATGGCGGCTACCTGGGTATCGAACATCGGGCGTGGCACATCGCCGAAGCGGAGCACGAAGATCTCGATGTCCTGCCGAGCGGCGTGGAAAACCTTGGTGACGGCTTCGTCGGCGAACAGGGTGCCAAGGGCGGACAGGTCGATGCCTTCCGCTTCGGCGTCGATCACGGCAACCTCGTGCTCGCCGGCGATCTGCACCAGGCACAGTTCCGGCCAGTAGGTTCGTTCGCGCATGAACTCGGTATCGACCGTGACGAACGCCTCCTGGTGCATGCGGGCGCACAGTGCGTTCAGCGCGTCGGTCGTGGAGATCAAGGCGGGCGGGGGGAATTCGGTATGAGAAGAGCGTGCCATGTCGCGCTTCTACACTTGCGCGTGCGAAAGACCAAAACCTCGTGACCCTGAAAGCCCACCTGGCACCTGTTGCAGCGCGCATTCAATCGCGCTAAGAAGGAGAGGTATGTCCAACGGCGCCCCCTTTGCGGTCCTGACTGGCGACGCTTCTGCGTCCCGTCCCGCGCGCCTGTGCGGCACCCACACCTCCAGCCTGCTGCTCCTGCTTCGACTTAGCCGCCCCTGAGCGCCTCGCCGGGTTGTTGACGCCGGCTTTCGCTCAGGGGGACCCCTGAGGCTATAGTCGCGACACCCCATGAGGATAAACGCCAATGACCATCGTTCACCCCAGCTTCGGTACGCTGGACGACAATCGCATCATCATATTCGACACCACGCTGCGCGATGGCGAGCAATCGCCCGGGTTCTCCATGAACCTGCATGAGAAGATCCGCATGGCGGAAGCGCTGACCGAACTGGGCGTCGATGTGCTGGAAGCCGGCTTCCCGATCGCCTCCCCCGGCGATTTCGAAAGTGTGAAAGCCATCGCCGACAGCGTCGGCCAGCGCGACGACAGCCCGGTGATCTGCGGACTGGCGCGATCGGGCCGTGAGGACATTACCCGGGCGGGCGATGCGGTGCGGTCGGCCAAGCGTAAGCGCATCCACAGCTTCATCGCCACCAGCCCGCTGCATATGAAGGTCAAGCTGCGTATGGAACCCGAGGAGGTTCTGCAGGCGGTGTCCGACAGCGTGGAACTGGCGCGTTCGTTCACCGACGACGTGGAATGGTCGGCCGAGGACGGAACCCGCACCGATCCCGACTTCCTGTGCCGCTGTGTGGAGGCCGCGATCAGAGCTGGCGCCACCACGATCAACATCCCCGATACGGTCGGTTATGCCCTGCCCGAGGATATGGAACGCATCTTCACCATGGTCCGCACCCGCGTGCCGGGTGCCGACACAATCATCCTGTCCACCCATAACCACAACGACCTGGGGCTGGCGGTGGCCAACACCCTGGCCGCGCTGAAGGCCGGTGCCCGGCAGATCGAATCCACCATCAACGGCATTGGGGAGCGCGCCGGCAATGCCTCGCTGGAGGAGGCGATCATGGCGATCCGCACCCGCCAGGACGCGGTGCCCTATACCAATAACGTCAAGACCACGAACATCCTGCGCGTGTCGAAGATGCTGTCCACCATCACCGGGTTCGATGTGCAGCCCAACAAGGCGATCGTCGGCCGCAACGCATTCGCGCATGAGGCCGGCATTCATCAGGATGGGGTACTGAAGGACGCCTCCACCTATGAAGTCATGACGCCGGAAAGCGTGGGCTGGACCAAGAACAGCCTGGTGCTGGGCAAGCATTCCGGCCGGGCGGCGTTCCGCGACCGGCTGGACCAGTTGGGATACAAGGTGGGGGCGAACCAGTTGAACGACGCGTTCCGCCGCTTCAAGGATCTGGCCGACCGCAAGAAGGTGGTGTTCGACGAAGACCTGGTTGCCCTGGTCGATGACGAGGTGATGCGCGATCACGAGCATGTCCGTTTCGTTTCGCTGGACCTGCATGCCGGGTCCAAGGGGCCGGCGCGGGCGCACCTGGAACTGGATGTCGATGGCGAGGTGAAGTCGGCCGAAGCCACCGGCAACGGTCCGGTCGATGCGACGTTCAACGCAATCCAGGCGATCTTCCCGCATACCGCCAATCTGGTGCTGTTCTCTGTCGGTGCGGTGACCGAGGGGACGGACGCGCAGGCGAAGACGACGGTGCGGCTGGAGGAAAACGGCAAGATGGTCGATGGCCAGGGTGCGGATTCCGACACCATCGTCTCGGCCGCCCGGGCGTATGTGCATGCGTTGAACAAGCTGCTGGTGAAGCGGTTGCGCACCGAACCGGCGGCGCTGTCGGCTTAGGGGCCACAGCCAGATAGCCAGGCGCTTGACGGAAGTCACCGGCATTTCATCATCGTGGCGGGCGCGGACCCGCCACGATGATCTGACGTGGGCACATCGGCCGACGGGATTCGGGGGAATGCCGCCTCATGCAAGCCTTGAGCAGTCTCGTAAACCGACGCCACGATCGAACTCCGGTTCTGCCCGGCCGATACACAACGCCTTCATCCGGACCTGACTTTTCCGAGGATATTCGTCGTTGCGATGGACGAATGCACTGGTTTGGCAACCCGGTGACCGCCCCAAAAAAGCCGAATGCGGTACTACCCGCGCTGCTCGCCCGGCGTTATCCTCCCACCCGGTCATCCACTAAAAGGCACCCACCATGCCAACCGTGAAATACCGCACTGTCCACCCCAACCTCATCCCCCGCCGGACCCGGCTGGAAGTCCCCGGCTGGGCCGGCCAATCGGAACCGAGGGCGGACGGATCCCACGAATATCCATGGCACTGCATCCCGTTTTCGGAGGCCGCCCGCGCGGGGATCGAGCTTACGTATCCGTTCGATCACGAACTCCATGTCACCGCCCGCGACGGTGCGCTTCACTTCGATGGCGATTTCCTGGAAAGCCAACGCCCCCCGTTCCGCACATTCGGCAAGGAATACTACACCTACCAAAGCCTGATCGACCTGAAGGTGGAAGACGGGTGGGCCTTCAAGACCGAAACACACCCGGGTTTTTACACCGACACGACGGGCACCGCGCCGATCGCCGTCCCGGCCGTCATCCAGCCCTGGTGGCCGATGATATTCTTCCTCGTCTTCAAATCCCCCGCCGAGGGCCAGACCCACATTTTCCGCCCCGGTGAGCCATTCATCCAAATCACCATCGTTCCATCCGAAACGAAATTCGACATCATCCCGATGACGGACGAAGAAGCAGCCGAACGCGAATTGCAATCTCAGCGTATCTACGCAAGCCGGGCGACGCTATCGGCCGATACCAGGTGGTTGTCTTCGACCGATACGGTTTTCGACGGCACCTATCGCCGCATCTTCGGTGCCGCCCGGCATCTCAAGAAATCGTCGCCCGACTAACGGTAATATCCACCGCCGTAGTAGTTGTCGTGGTGGTGGTGATATTGCACCTGCTGCACCGGATTCCGGGCCTCGGGCACCGGACCTGAACGCGCCATGGCCAGCAGTGCGGCGGCATTGGGGATCGGTTTCAGCAGATCGCCATGGGACCCGGGCCGGCGCGACGTTTCCATCGTCAGCGGGACGTCAGAGGCGGCCCGGGCCGGCGCGACGGCAACCAGCGCCCCGACAGCACCGATCGGTCCAACTATACTTTTGTCCATCTTACGATCTCCAACAAGACCGCATCGAGGCGTTCACCCGGCTCGACCGCGGCGTACCGGCTGGCCTAAACTGCCCGGCATGACCCGGTTTTCCCTTGCCCACCTGACCGCCCTGTCCCTGCCGCCGCCCGCGTTGATCCGCGCCGCGGCCGATGCCGGTTACGCCTCCGTCGGGCTGCGCCTGATCCAGGTCGCCCGCGACACGCCCTGGTATCCGCTGATGAGCGACAGGCCGATGCTGCGCGAAACCCGCGCCGCGATGGCCGATACCGGAGTCACCGTGAACGATATCGAGTTCATCCGCATCGCCCCGGACATCGACATCCCGGCGCTGGAGCCAGTCTTCGCCGTTGGCGCGGAGCTGGGCGCAGGCTGGGCGGTCGCGGCGCCCTACGATCCCGATCCGGCCAGGCTGGCCGACCGCTTCGGCGCGCTGTGCGCGCTGGCCGCGCGATACCGGCAGGGGGTGGTGCTTGAATTCTTCCCCTGGACCGGGATCGACAGCGTCGCCCGCGCCAACGCGGTGGTGCAAGCGGCCGGACGGGCCAACGGCGGCATACTGGTGGACACGCTGCACTTCGACCGCTGCGGCAACGTCCCCGCCGATCTGGACGCGATCCCGCCCGCCAGGATGCCCTTCGTCCATGTCTGCGACGCGCCAGCCGAACGGCCAGCCACCCTGGAAGGCCAGTTACATCACGCCAGGGCGGAACGTCTGCCGCCGGGCGAAGGCGGCATCGAAATCAGGGCCGTCCTGGCCCGCATGCCGGCCGGAATCCCCGTGGCGCTGGAGGTGCCGATGACCAGCCTGTCCCGGTCTGAAGGGCCAAGTGCGGTGATTCGGCGCGCGATCGACGCCGCAAGGCGGCTGTTAGACGCACCGCCGCCGGTCTGAAAAACTGAAGCCAACCAGCGAGGCGGGATCAGACCGCCTCGTCCAGGTCCTGCCCCCACATTTTTTCTAGCGCGTACAGCGTACGGGCGTCCGGCTTGAATAAATGCACCACGATATCGCCGGCGTCGATCAGCACCCAATCGGACCCGCCCGCGCCCTCGATCTGCACCCGCTTCAGGCCGGCTTCTTTCAGCTTCTCGCTCAGATGCTGGGCCATCGCGCTGATCTGGCGATCGGCGAGGCCCGTGGCAATCACCATCCGGTCGCAGAACATCGCCTTCCCGGCGAGGTCCATGGCCACCACGTTCTCTGCCTTGTCGTCCTCCAGGCTGGTGACGATGATCGCCTGCAGGCGATCCAGTTCGGACGGCTCCGTCTTCACTTTCTTCGCGCGCGGGGCGCTGGGCTTCTTCGGCCCGGCGGCAATGGTTTTCTTGCGCGGGCTGCCGGGCACGCCGGCAGCCTCCGCCAGTTTCGGCTTCACGGCCGTCTTGCGCGGCGCCGGCTTGTGCCGGGCGGGGGAGGCAACGGTCGTCTTCGGCGTCTGGGTTATAGCACGGATCCTTCGGCGGCTTGGCGGATAGCAGTGGCAGAGATAGCGTTCTGTCGAACCGGCAGGAATATCCATCCGGGCGCCGCACCGGGCAGTAGAATCGCGCCTCTTGCCGGACGACGTACAGCCCGTAGCCGATGCGCTGCCTGTCCCGCAAGCGCCCGATTGTTATAGCGCGGGCGCGGCAGCACCGCGAGCGGCAGCAGCCGGACGATTTCCCCCCATCGGCGCCAGCGCGGAAGCTGTTCCAGGATATCCGCGCCCATGATCCAGACGAACCGGGCGTTCGGAAACAGGCGGATGAGAACCTTCGTGGTATCGACGGTATAGCGCGTCCCGACGGTATGCTCGATTCCCGATGCCACCACACGCCTGCCGTCGCCGATGCGCGCCGCCCCGGCCAGCCGATCCGCGAAAGGCGCCATGCCAGCCACCGGTTTCAGCGGATTGCCGGGCGAGACCAGCAGCCAAACCTGATCCAGCCGCAGCCGTTTCAGCGCCAGTTCGGCAATGTGCCGATGGCCGGCATGCGCCGGGTTGAACGATCCGCCCAGCAGCCCGACACGCATCCGCCGCCGGTCGCCAAAGCGAGGGATCGGATCCGCGGCCAGCTTGTTCAGGGCCGTATCTGCCCGGTCCCCAGGACCAGATACCGATAGGTCGTCAACTGCTCCAGGCCCACCGGCCCGCGCGCATGGATGCGTCCGGTTGCGATCCCGATTTCCGCTCCGAAGCCGAATTCGCCTCCGTCGCAGAACTGGGTGGAGGCATTCCACAGCGCCACCGCGCTATCCACCCCGCGCAGGAAATGCTCCGCCACCGCCGCGTCCTCGGTCACGATGGCATCGGTATGTTCGCTGCCATGCGCGGCGATATGCGCCAGCGCCGCGTCCACGCCATCGACCACGGCGACGGACAGGATCGAGTCCAGCCATTCGGTATCGAAATCCGCCGCCGCCGCCGCGTGCAGATCGGGGACGATCGCGCGCGCCGCCGCATCCGCCCGGAAATCGCAGCCCAGCGCCCGCAGGTCCGCCACCAGCACCGGCAGCAGGCCGGGCGCGATCGTTTGGTCTATCAGCAACGTCTCCGTCGCCCCGCATACCCCGGTGCGCCGCATCTTTGCGTTCGCCACGATCCGCCGAGCCATGGCGGGGTTGGCGGCTTCGTGAACATAGGTGTGGTTCAGGCCCTCGGCGTGGGCCAGGACGGGCACCCGAGCGTCGCGCTGGACGCGTTCGACCAGGGATTTGCCGCCGCGGGGGATGATCAGATCCAGCAACCCCGCGCCCGCCAGCATCGCCGCCACATAGGCCCGGTCGGCATTCGGTGCGACCTGGATGCAGGCCGGCGGCAGGCCCGAGGCCGCCAAACCGCGTTGCAGCGCCAGGTTGATCGCCTTGGCACTGTGCGCGCTGTCCGATCCGCCACGCAGGATCACCGCGTTGCCCGACTTCAGGCATAGCGCGGAGGCATCGGCCCCCACATTCGGGCGGCTTTCGTAAATCATGCCGATCACCCCGATCGGCGTCGCGATCCGCTGGATGCGCAAGCCATTGGGACGCGTCCAGTCCGCCAGCGTACGCTGCAACGGATCGGGCAGTGCGGCCACATCCTCCAGCCCGCGGGCCATCGCCTCGACGCGGGCTTCGGTCAGCGTCAGCCGGTCCAGGAATGCCGCCGTTCCGGTATAGGCGGCCACATCCAGCGCGTTGGCCGCCAGAATGTCGCGCATGCCCTCGCGTAACGCATCCGCCATCGCGGCCAGGGCCGCGTTGCGGGTTGCCTCGCTGCTGCGGGCCAGCACACGTCCGGCGTCACGGGCGGCGGTGGCGGCCAGTCGAAGGTGTTCAGTCGCTTCCATTGCACCAATGTGCCCAAGTCATGCCGTGGTTTCCAGTGCCCAAATTCCGGTTCGACGCGCTCGGCCCCGGGGCTGACGTGCGCCGCACGCAATGCGGGTTCCTGGATGCGGCCGAGCCGCACCCTTCCAGAATCTCCATCGGCGGCATCGCCGCTAATGGATGGCCGCATACATGATCTTGTCTTCGGTCGCGTCCGCGGCGTCGAACTCCGCGACGATCCGGCCCATCCGCGCGACCAGGATGCGGTCGGAAATACTGAGCACCTCCGGCAGGTAGGAGGAAATGACCACAACCGCCTTGCCTTCGTCCGCCAGCGCGCGGATTTGCGCGTGAATCTCCGGGATCGTTCCGACATCGACGCCGCGCGTCGGCTCGTCGAAGATGATGATCCGCGGATCCTGCACCAGCGACTTGGCGATCACGACCTTCTGCTGATTGCCGCCCGACAGTTCGACGATTTTCGCCTTGCGCTGAAGCGTGCCGATTTTCAGCCGGTCCACCCAGTAATTCGCCAGCTTGCCGCGCGTCGCCATGGACAGCAGGAACCGCCAGCCAGCGCGGGTCGCCAGCTTGCCGATATAGACGTTGTCGTCCACCACCATTGTCTCGAAGAAGCCGTTCAGCTTCCGGTCCTCGGTGATATAGGCGATTCCGTCGTTGATCGCCTGTTTTGGCACGTTGTACCGAACCGGCCGGCCGTGCAGCCGGATCGTGCCGCCGTCGATCAGGTTCCGCTTGAGCGCACCGAAGATGATCTTGGCAATTTCGGTTCGTCCGGACCCGATCAGGCCGGCGATGCCGACGACCTCCCCGGCATAGATCGAGAACGACATGTTCTTGACGGTCGTGCCCATGGTGACATTTTCCACCGTCAGCACCTTGCCACGCCGTTCCCGCCGCCTCTCCGCGTGTCCTGCCCGGTGCGAGTAGTGCGTCTGGCTGATGTCGCGCCCGATCATGAAGCGAACCAGTTTTTCCCGCGTCATGTCGGCGGTGTCCGCGGTAATCACCAGCTTGCCATCGCGCAGCACGGTGATCCGGTCGGAAACCTGCAACGATTCTTCAAGTGCGTGAGAAATGTAGATGATTGCCACGCCGCGCGCCCGCAGATCGCGCACCAGATTGAAGAAATGCACGATTTCTTCGGGCGTCAGGCTTGCCGTCGGTTCGTCGAAAATGATGATACGCGCATTATTGTAAACCGCCCGGGCAATTTCCACCATCTGGCGCTTGGCGGTGCCCAGCATGCCGATCGGCGTGGCCGGATCGACATGGAAGTTCAGCGATTGCAGTAATTGCTGCGCCTGGATGTTCAGCGTCCGGAACCGCGTGATCAGTTTTTCGTTGCCAAGCTCTATATTCTGGGCCGCCGTCATCGTCGGAACCAGACTGGTTTCCTGGTACACCATACATATACCGGCTGCCAGCGCGTCGCGCGGGCTTTCGAAACGGGCCGGCTTGCCGTCCACCTGGAAATCGCCGGACGTCAGTTGGATGGCGCCCGCGATCGCCTTGCATAATGTGGATTTGCCCGCGCCATTCTCGCCTACCAGCGCATGCACTTCGCCGGGGAACAGATCGAAGCTGACATCCTCGATCGCATGGACGCCGCCATAGATCTTATTCCCGTTGACGATACGCAGCACCGGCTCGCGTGCGGCTCCCGGCCCCTTCGCCGCCGCCGCCGCGCCGCGTGGTGGTGTCAACGCGACATTCATGACCTGCCCTCCGGGTTATACACAACGACCTGGCCGCTGCCCTTGGAGACGATAACCAGCCCAAGCGCCGTCTCCCGCGCCGCCGTGACGCCATGGATGCGGCCGCCGACACGGCTGTGCAGGCTTTCCAACGGATCGCCCTCTTCGTCGATCCGCACCACCAGCCCATACGATCGGGGCGGTGCCCAGGGCTTTTCGATTCCCAGCGCCTTGATCGATCCGAACTGCATCGGTTCGTGGCAATGGTTGCTTGTGGCCAGCGCCGGGGCGACCCATAAGGCAGGCGGAATGGTGCGAATCATTTCCTCGCGGTAGTCGTCCTCCCGCAAAACGAATTCGACCAGATGCGTGCGCACCGCGAACACCGCGATCCAGAAACCGCCCCCAGCCGCCGGGGCGAGGCGGCCCGGATATCCCGCCATGTTGTCGATCGCCACGCGCGGACGGCCGATCGCCTGCCCTTCGATCGCGGTTCGGCTGACCCGGTGAGACCAGCTTTCGGTGAACCACAGTTCCTTTCCGCCGGGGGCAATCGCCAGCCCGTTCGGGTAATACATGTCCCGAAGCAGTACCCGCGCGGTGCCAAGCGCGGGACCGCAGGACACCAGCCGCCCGAGGTGGTTCTTCGCCATCAGGTCACGGCACCAGGCATCCGGCTCATGGGCGCTGCTGCCGTCGGTCATGAAAATCGTGCCGTCCTTTGCCACCGCCACGCTCGTCAGACACCGCAGCGGCTGACCCTCGACCTCGGTCAGCCACGCCCGTTGGCCGGCGGCGTCGATCGCTGCAAGCCCCTGGCCCGCGACGCACACCAGCAGGCGCCCATCCGGATGAACGGCCAGCGCGCCGGCATCGCGGTCGAACGACGCAAATTCCGTGCGATCAGCATGGTCCGGCCCACTCAGGCGGAAAACCTGCCGCCCGGCCGACACATACAACGCGCCATCGGGCGCTTCGGCCACGTCGTCGGCACCCGCAAGCGGTGCGCCGATCCGCGGCAACGCGTCCAGACGATCGTTCGGACTGATCGCCCCATCCATGGCCGGGATCGCGTGCCGATCGCGGTTGCGGAAGACGATCTGCTCGATATCCCGCACGACATTGGTCAGAAAGCCCATGCCTCAACCCCGATCCCGCCGCTTGCCGCCCCAATACGCCTCATATCCCGTCCATGTCTCATCGACGCCGTCGAGCTTGATCCGCCCGATCCGGTTGTTCTCCAGGCCGCCGAGGTAGAGATAGCCCTTGTGCTCGCGCATCGACGTCAGGGTCGAATGCGACACCCCGCTTGGGTCCCACCAGGACCCTAGAACCTCGCCCGATTCGGTGAATTTCAGGACGCAGCCGTGGTTCATGCCCGGCGCCAGCCATTCGTCGATCGGCACCTGCTTCACCATCCGCAACCGCAGTCCCGGATTGCGCATCGCCAGGTCGAATGCCGGGGACCGGATGCCGACCAGTGCCAGCCAGTATGTCCCGTCCGAGGCCCTGTTGATATTGTCGGCCAGTCCTGGAAGATCGTCGATCAGTACCTCCAGCTTGCCTTTGTTTGGACCCGCCACCCAGTACCGGAATATCTTGCACAGCGAGGTGCTGGCGATCAGCACCGACTTCCCGTCATGCGACACGCAGATGCCGTTCGGGAAGTAGAAGTGATTGAGCACGGTCGATGTCTTCTTCGTCGCCGGGTCGTAGCAGACCAGCCGCCCGTTTGGCCGCCCTTCCATCACGTCCAGCGTATTGGTCGTCATTTCATAACGGGTGGTGCAGTCGCTGAAGTAAATTTTGCCATCCGGCGCGATATCCAGATCATCCGCCATCCGCAGGCGCGAATCGTCGTTCAATTT
Source organism: Pseudomonadota bacterium (assembly GCA_021805665.1). Lineage (GTDB taxonomy): Bacteria > Pseudomonadota > Alphaproteobacteria > Acetobacterales > Acetobacteraceae > Rhodopila. The sequence goes on along the minus strand of JAJZEV010000266.1, from coordinate 6,336 downwards.
GTACCAGGTACGGCTGGTTTCATCGGTAACCTTGAACACGGTGCCGTCCGGCTTGACGCCGTACACCCCCATGCCGGCAACCGCCACGATCAGGTTCTCGTTGGCATCGAACTGCATGCCCAGCGGCCGGCCGCCGATATGGGCGAATACCTCCCGCTGCTCCAGGTTCGGGCCGGAAAACCGAATGATGTTGCCGTCGCGGGTCGATCCGTACAGCCGGTCATGGCGGTCCAGGATAACGTCCTCCGGCCCTTCTACCTGGTTCAACCCGATCGCTTCGGCATTTACCAGCCGGTTGTTGTGGGCATATGGCGAGCCGCTGCCTGCCTCGATCGACGGTGCATCCGCCAGCGGCAGGCGGGCCGGGTTCACATAGATTTTCTGCGCCGCCTTGCCCCGGTTCTTCGACCATTTGACGTCAATCCCGACGGCGGCCAGCAAAATCACGCCGATCACGGCGGACGTCACGTAGCCGGGGATGCCCAGGCGGACCAGCCCGTTCGTCAGCATGAAGACGATCAGTCCGCCGATCATCGCCCGCCAGACCGTCCCCTTGCCGCCGGCCAGCGAAACCCCGCCGAGTACCACCGCGGTCAATGCCTGGAATTCCCAGCCGACGCCGGTTGTCGAATCCGTGCTGTTTTGCCGAGCGGCGTAGAACACGCCGCCGACGGCACAGAGCATGCCTGACAGCACGTAGGTGGCGAACAGCATGCGCTCCACCCGGATTCCGGCATGCCGGGCCGCTTTGCGGCTGGCGCCGATGGCGGTCAGATGCCAGCCGTAGCGGGACCGGCTTAGCAATACGTGCCCGACCAGCAAAACCGCCAGCAATGCAGCCGCGTTGATCGGGATGCCCAGCAGGGTGCCGTCGCCCATATAGTCCCAAGCGGAACTATCCACCGAATTGGTTGCGAAAACGGTGGCATAGCGTTCGTTCAGAAGATTGACCGACGCGCGCAGGATGATCAGCGTGACCAGGGTCGTCAGGAATGGACGCGCCTTCAAATAGCCCACCAGAGCGCCATTCGCGGCGCCGATCGCGCCGCCGGTCGCCAGGGTCGCCAGGATCACCCCCCAGGTTGGCAGTTCCAGCACGTATAAATAATAGAGCGCGGCGAAATTGCTGGCCGCCAGGATGGCGCCCACGCTTAGATCGATACCGCCGCTGATCAGGCTCAGCGCCATTCCCAGCGCGACGAAGCCAAACTCCGCGAACAGCCGCAGCAGCGATGCCGTATTCGCGAGCGTGCCGTATTCGGGAATTGTTACGGAAAAATACAAACCGAGCGCGATCATCACGGTGAAGGGGATGACCGGTTCGAACCACTGTTTCAACAGAAGTTCGGACAGCAGCAGCCGCGGCGAATAGCTGGAACGCAGCCGTTTACCAAAGCTCGTGAAGTCCAGGGTCGTTGAGGACATCGTACTTCCTTGAGTGCTTCCTTGGGCCGGCCACCGCCCGGTCCTTGTGGACGGGCGCGGCGGCCGGGTTGGATCGCTACTTCTTCGGCAGCGGGAAACAGTTGCCCCCCGTGGCATTTGTCTTGTCCAACCAGATCGGCCGGGTGAACAGCAGCCGGTGGGTGGTGCCGGGCTTGTCACCCGCTTCCAGCATCATCAGGGCGGCATCGGTCGCCGCATGGCCCTGGAGCGTCGCGGTATAGCTAAGCACTTTATAGAAGCTGCCCTGGGTGAGTTGGTCGCAATCGAGTTGGGAACCTTCGACCGAGGCATAGACCTTCACCTGATCGATCTTGCCGGCATTACGGATGGCTTGCGCGGCCCCCGATTCCATGATGCCCCAGAATCCGACGCTGGCGCACAAATCGGGGTTCTGCTGGATCACGGTCGCGGTGATATTCAGCGCGGTGTTGGCATCCCAGTTAGCCGCCTGGTTGGATACCACTTTGATGGCCGGATCCTTGTTGAACACCTCCATGATGCCGCCGATCTGATCGACACTGGCGGCCGCGGTGAGTTCACCCTGCACGATCTGCACCTTGCCGGATTTTCCGGAACCGGTGCCGCACTGCTTGACTACGTCCTGCGCCAGCAAACGGCCGATTTCGACCCAGTCGGCGCCGACGAAGCCATCCGATTTGTAGTTGGACGACATGTTCATCTGGATGACGTGGGTGCCCTGCTGTTCGGCCCGCTTCAGTTCCTTGACCAGCAGCGTGACGCTGGGATTCTGCACGATCAGCACATCAGGCTTGTCGTTCACCAGCGCGGTCAGCGCCTGCAGCATCGCCGACGGGTTGTTGTTGGGATCGCGCACGATGTATTTCATGCCGTTATACTCGGCTTCGGTACGGATCACGCGTTCCCACTCGTCCTGCAACGGGACACCCAGGGCGATCGGCAGAAAGGCGATGGTCTTACCGTTGATCGCATTGTTGTAGTCGGCGCGCAGTTCCCGGGCGGTCTTGGTGCCAGCCTCTTGGGCGCGAACGACCAGCGGGCCTGCCAACAGGGCGGTAAACGCAAGCGATACGATCGTCCAAACGAACCGTCTTGGATGTTTCATGTGCCGTCTCCCGTTTATTTGTTTGGTTTGTTACCGGTTGTGGGCGGGCGATATCAGTCGCCCTGGCGCGCGGTTTCCTCGTCGCGTGGATGCAGCCAGTTATCGAGGATGATCGCGGCCAGCAGAACCACGCCGCGGATGATGTTCTGCACTTCGCTGTTGATGTCCATGATGGTGAAGGCATTCAGCAGCGTCCCGATCAGGGCGCAGCCGACCACCACGCTGAACACGCCACCCCGGCCACCGACCAGGCTGATACCGCCAAGCACGACCACCAGGATGACGTCGAAGACCATGGTGCCCTGGGTGATGGCCATCTGCATGCTGCCGGTGGTGCCGATCCAGACCAGCCCCGCCAGCCAGGCCACCAGCGCGACGATGACGTATTCCAGGACGATCAGCGGCCGCAGCGCGATGCCCGCCATGCGAGCCGATTCGGGATTGTCGCCCTGGCTGTAGATGAACCGCCCCGTGGATGTGCGCGAAAGGAACAGATGCATAAGGACCGCCGCCGCCGCGAACACGAGGATCGGCACCGGGATGCCAAAAATATGCCCCGCCCCCAGGAACAGCAGGCCGGGTGCGTCTTTCGGCCCGTAAACCACCCAGGCGGGCGCGAACCAGAACGCCACGCCGTAGATCACGAAGCCGGCGGCGAGCGTAACGAACAGGGCTGGTGCCTCGATGAACGCGACCATCGCGCCGTTGGCAAGGCCGATCGCCACCGCGATACCCACGGCGATGGACGCCGCCCAGAAGACTGGCATCCCCTTCTGGATCTCGATCAGGGCTACAGACCAGGAACCGGCCATGATCGCCACCTCGCTGAGGTCTATGCCGCGGCTGATGACGATCAGCCCCATTCCCAGACTGAGGATTCCCAGAATGGAAATGCTGCGCATCAGGTTCAGTAAATTGGCGATGCTGGAAAAGCCGGGCAGCGCGACGCTGAATACAACCAACAGCAAAAGCGTGATAAGAAGGACGATTTGTTCCTGTGACGGTTTGAATGCGGCGGACTTCGCGACTTGACCCCGAAGGCGGGGTGGAGCGGAATTTGCGCTAGCCGACATTCGACGCCCCCCGGGGGCGAAGGGTTGGGTGCGGGTATCGGGCACGAGCAAGCCGGGCATTATCTGCCAAGTCACGAACCTCCCCAGGTGCTGACGCTTCGTTGATGCGTCGTATTTTTATGAAATGGACACTACCGATCCGGGGTGCCTTGTCAACTTAACCCTGTCGGTCCGCCAAATCCAAGTTTCCGTTGACGTTGCCATGTATATCGTGCTGCGCTGTCCGAAAAGGGAGGATAACATGAACGCTCCGGTCGATATCGACCCCACGGCCTCGTTGCGCCTGGACCAGTTCGACGTCTCCGATCCCGGTCTCTACCAATCGGATTCCTGGCGTCCGTATTTCGACAGGCTGCGCCGGGAGGCGCCGGTCAACTACATACCCGACAGCCCGTACGGCCCGTACTGGGCGGTGTCCAAGTACAAGGACATCATGCACTGCGAAGTGCATCATGAGGTGTTTTCAAACGAAATCGGCGGCATCCAGATCGAAGAGCAACCGAAAGACCTGGCCCGCCCCAGCTTCATCCGCATGGACCCGCCGAAGCACGACGACCAGCGCAAGGTCGCCAGCCCGATCGTGGCGCCGGGCAATTTGGCGAATATGGAACCGCTGATACGCGAACGCACCGCCATGGTGCTGGACAGCCTGCCGCGCGGCGTTGAATTCGACTGGGTGCAGGAAGTATCGATCAAGCTGACCACGATGATGCTGGCCACACTGTTCGACTTCCCGTTCGAGGAACGGGCGAAGCTGACCTACTGGTCGGACGTGGCGATTTGCAACGTGAACGCGCCCGATTCGCCGGTTCATTCCGAACAAGAACGGTTCGACGTGCTGAAGGGCATGGCCGAATACATGGGGCGGTTGTTCGCCGAACGCCGGGGCGCCCCGCCGAAGTTCGACCTGCTGTCGATGCTGGCGCACGGGGCCGCCACCCGCGACATGCCGCTGACGGAGTTCATGGGCAACCTGGCGCTGCTGATCGTCGGCGGCAACGATACCACCCGTAATTCCATGAGCGGCGGCCTGCTGGCGTTGAACCAGTTCCCCGATCAATACACCAAGCTGATGGCCAATCCGGGGCTGGTGGATAGCACGGTTTCCGAAATCATCCGCTGGCAGACCCCGGTGATCCACATGCGGCGCACGACATCGCGCGACACCGAACTGGGCGGCAAGCAGATCAAGGCCGGCGAGAAAGTCGTGATGTGGTATATCTCCGGCAACCGCGATCCAGAGGCGATCGACGATCCCGATAGCTTCATCGTCGATCGTGCCCGCCCGCGCCAGCATCTGTCGTTTGGCTTCGGGATTCACCGCTGCGTGGGCAACAGATTGGCCGAGCTGCAACTGAAGATCTTGTGGGAGGAAATCCTGGCGCGGTTTCCGAAAATCGAGGTGACGGGCGAACCCGAACGGGTCTATTCGAACTTCATCCGCGGCATTAAATCGATGCCGGTTCGAATTCCGGTTTAGCCACGGCTCTTCCTCATGGCGGGCGCGCGCCCGCCAGCCTCGGCTTAACTGCCGCTGCCTCTTACGACGGCAGCGTGTAGCCCAGCGCCGCTTCGGCACGGAACGCCGCCTGCACCGCGGGGCGGGCCATCATCCGGTCATGGTGCGCCACCAGCCCGGGGAACGTCGCCGCATCCGCCCCGATCGCCCCGCGGAACCGCCAGAATAGCCGGAACAGGTGCATATCGGCGATCGAGTAACCCCCAACCGCCCAGTCCCGCCCGCCGAGCTTCTGTTCGGCGATGCGCCAAACCCGCCCCGCATGATCCGTGCCGCGCTGACGGGCCGGATGCAGGGTGGAGGCGATGAACGACATCCACGACACCACCCGGGCTTCCGCCTCGACATCGCCGGCAGGAAACAGCCCGGCGGCCGGATAGGTCCTGGCGAGGTAATACAGGATCGCCGCCACCTCGGTCAGCGGCCGCCCGTCGATGACCAGGGTCGGCACCTTACCCTCGGGGTTCAACGTCCGCAGTTCCGGCGGGTCGTTCTCCCGGTGCCCGAAGTCGATCGTGCGGCCCTGGAACGGGGCACCGACCTCATGCAGCGCGATATGCACCGCCAGGGAGCTTGATCCCGGCGCGTGATACAGCGTGTACATTACCGCGTCCAAGGCAGGTTATCGGCCTGCCAGCCCGCCGTGGTGCCCCGCTGGCCGCTGGCGTCGGGCGGTCCCTCGAACCCATCCGCGATGTTGAACACATGCTTGTAGCCGGCCGCCAGCGCCGCCTCGGCCGCGGCCATGCTGCGCACGCCGCTGCGGCACAGGAAGTAGATTTTGTGGTCCGGCTCCAGCCCCGCATCCCGCAACTGTGCCTCGAACCCCGGGTTCCGCTGCATCGCCGGGGCGACCTGCCAGGAGATCAGGATCGCCTCTTTCCCGGCCGTGGTCAGGTCCGGCACACCGATGGTCGTCCACTCCATATCGGTCCTTACATCCACCAGCCTTGCGGCCGGGTCTTGCGCCAGGGCTTCCCAGGTTTGGGTTGGTGCGACATTCTGGACCATAACTGAACGCTCCGACTTAAGGACACTGCGATGACTGCCTTGTATCACGGGACCGGCTTCCAGGAAGACCTGGCCGCTGCCATCGGCAACACCCCGCTGATCCGCCTGCGCCGGGCGTCGGAGGCGACGGGCTGCACGATCCTGGGCAAGGCGGAGTTCATGAACCCCGGCGGATCGGTGAAGGACCGCGCCGGCCTTGCGAT
>JAJZEV010000245.1 GCA_021805665.1 Pseudomonadota bacterium | reverse complement strand
GGGGGCGACCGTGACTTGATCGATCTCCTCCACCGTGGCGAAGCCTTCGCGGCTGCCGTCGTCGGTACGGCGGTAGAATTTGTGCACCTCCCGGCCCGAGATCGCGGCGTTCACGCACCAGATGCCATGATCGTGCGGTGCGGCTTCCTTTCCAGGCAGGCCGATGGTCAGGTACAGGCCCATGCCGTCGCCGTCCTCCAGTGCCAGGATATGGTTGCGGCCCTGGGCGTCCGGCATCGCGAAATCCACCTCCGGGAACAGCGTCCTGCCATGATTGGCCAGTTCCACCAGCAGGTCTTTCACCCGATGCAGCGCGGCATCCCCGGTGCCCTGCTCATCCACGATCGCGCGCGCCTGCCGCAGCAATGCCGCGCAGGCCGCCTCCCGTTGTACGCTCATGGTTCGCTCCCTGATTGTCATCCGCATTATTGCGCTTTTCTGGCCCGGGGCGCTACTCCCGGCGGCAGCAGCTTCATATGGCCGGGACATGCAGCAATGAACGACACCATCGCCGAAAACCTGCTTCGTATTCAGGACCGGATCGCCAGCGCCGCCATCGCGGCGGGACGCAACCCGCGGGACATCGGCCTGGTCGCCGTGTCGAAGACCAAGCCGATCGAGGCGGTTGCCGCCGCGCTGGCCGCCGGCCAAACGGTGTTCGGGGAGAACCGGGTGCAAGAGGCCGGGTCCAAATTCCCGGCATTACGCAAGCAATACGATCTAAGGCTGCATATCATCGGCGGGCTCCAGACCAACAAGGCCCGCGATGCGGTGCGGATCGCCGATGTCATCGAGTCGCTGGACCGCCCCAAACTTGCGGACGCGATCGAGGCGGCGATCGCCAGGGAAGGCCGCACGCCGCAACTGCTGGTCGAGGTCAACACCGGATCGGAGCCGCAAAAATCCGGTATCGGGCGCGCGGAGGCTGACGATTTCATCATCGCCTGCAAGGCGCGCTTCGGTTCCGCGCTGATCGGGCTGATGTGCGTGCCGCCGCACGGCGAAGACCCCCGGCCGCACTTTACCTGGCTGGCGGATCGCGCCGCGCGTCACGGGCTGACGACCGTGTCGATGGGAATGTCGGCGGATTTCGAAATCGCGATCGCCTGCGGGGCAACCCGGGTGCGGGTGGGAAGTGCTATTTTCGGTTCGCGGTAACCAATGGTGCGATCGCCGCCACCCGGCGAACCAGATGGCGGCGGCGCGCCTAGCGGTCGATCGGGGCGAACGGCGCCGGGGTCATCAGATTGTTCTTTTGGCCAATCAAATAGCCGGCCTCGGCGCTTTTTTGCAAGTACACCTGCCATTCCGGATCGGCACCCATCGCGGCCCGTCGGGCGGCCCTGTCCGCGGCATCCTTATACGCCCACAGGTGGACAAAAGTGTTTACTTCACCGGATTCGGTAATCAGGTAGGCCAGCGGCTCCCCCAGATGACGTTTCTGTGCCGTAAGGCCGTACTCCTGGTACAGCGCCATCTGCCTGGCCATGGTGCCGGGCTTCACGGTATAGGTACGGTGGTCGATGAGCATGTGTCGGTTTCCTTGGAACGGGCGGTGCGGTCAAGCAGGCGAAGCGGGGCCCAGGTGACGAACGACGATCGCCGCCAGTGCCTCGCAGCCCGCCTGATCCCCCGCATCGAAGCGCGCAACGCTTGGGCTGTCCAGGTCCAGCACGCCAAGCACGACCCCGTCGCGGATCAGCGGGATCACGAGTTCGGATTCAGACGCGGAATCGCACGCGATATGCCCGGGAAACGCATGGACATCGCGCACCAGCACCGAACGGCGCGATGCGGCGGCAGTGCCGCAGACCCCCTTGCCCATGGGAATGCGCACGCAGGCCGGTTTACCTTGAAATGGACCCAGGACGAGCTCGCCGTCCCGAAGCAGATAGAACCCCGCCCAGTTCAGATTCGGCAGGCTGTGGTAGATCGCGGCGGCTGCGTTGGCGAGATTGGCAATCGGGTCGGACTCTCCGGATAACAGCCCCTCGATCTGGCTTACCAGTTCGGCATACAAGCCAGTCTGGCTACCGCCCTCAGGCCAGGCGGAAAAGTCGCCCGCATGTTCGTCCATAATGCCGCACCCCCAAGTTGCCGGCACCGGCATAGCGCCGGGACGGGTGCGGATCAATCAGGAGCGGCCGGGCCGCGTGGTCGCCGCGGCCCGGATATCAGTGGGTGGCCCTGACCGGTTCGTTTCCGGTACGCGCCCGCGCCTGGGCGGGTTCAGCGGTGATCCGCAACGTGGACGCGGCATCGCGCAGGATGGTCCGCATTTCCCGCAAGAACGCCATGCCGGTTGCCGTACGCTGCACCAGCACGCTGCGGCGATCCAGCGGATCGGTTTTCCGGCGCACCAGATCGAATTCGGACAGACGATCCAGCGCCCGGGTGATTGCCGGCTTCGATACGCCCAGTTTGGCGGCCAGGCCGCGTACGGTTTGCGCATCGGTTTCAAGGTAGCACGTCAGGAACACACCAAGCTGGCGCGCCGACAAGTCCGGACCATCGCGGCGGACAAGTTCGACGATAGCCGTTCGCAGGATGCCGGCGAGACCGTCGCTGACCTCGTTTGTGATCATACTCCTAAACCTTTCCTGTCAGTGGGCGGCCATTTTGGACGGAATCGACCGCCGCCATTGGATAGTGGTCATGTCCGGGAATTCGTGTCTCGTAACGAGGTGGTGAACCAAACGTATTTGTTCCGGTACTTATATTGTGCAACCAGAATAATACTGCGTAGCCATATGGTATGACTTCGATCCGGTCGGCCGGGCTGCCGGAATCGCCTTGGCGGACGGCCCCGGCTAACCGCAGGTGTTTCCGCCAATAAGTTGACATAATTTGTAATTTCGGCCCGACATCCGCGTGTTGACGGTACGCGCCGGCGCCGCCGCGGCTAGTGCAATCTTTTATCGTTACTATTGCTGTTTCGGATTCCGCGAATGAATAGAATTTTATAAGAAAAAACAGTGGCTAAGTGGAATCTCCCTGCCGCCAGGGCGACCGTTCCGATCCAAACCGGCGATTCGCGATGGCCGCTGGCCGAAACGGGCAGTCATCGCAGCGAACGTCCGCGCGCGATCGCCGTGTCCCCGAAACGTCCGCGTAACGTATCGATCGCGGCCTGCACCGCCGCCCGCCCGGGCGTGTCCGGATCCGCCAGATCGCCCTGGTCTGCGCCGGAACCGGGCACAAGCGGATGCGCGCCGATGCCGATCAGGCGAAACGCCGTGCCGTTCACTTCTTTTCCCAGCAGTTCGCGGGCAAGGTCGAACAATCTGTCGGGCAAAACGGTGGGGCTGGACAGCCGGGCGTTGCGGGTGCGCTGGGTGAAGCTGGCCGTCTTCAGTTTCAGCACCACGCCGCCAGCCGCCAGTTCGGCGTCCTTCAATCTGCGGGCCAGCATTTCGCACATGCGCCACAGTGGCCGTTCCAACTCCGCCAGCGTGGACAGATCATGCTCGAACGTCGTTTCGGCGCTGATCGATTTGGTTTCGCGAGTCGGATCGACCACACGGGAATCCTCGCCGCGGGCTCGGCGCACCAGCAACCAGCCGTCGTCGCCAAGTTTCCGAACCGCATCGCGATCAGGCAGCGCCTGCAACTGGCCCAGCCGGGTTATCCCCAGCGTTTCCAGCTTGCGGGCCATCGCGGCACCGATGCCGGGCAGCAGCCGAACCGGTTCGGGGGCCAGGAACGCGGCGGCCTCGTCGCCGTCGATGACAGTAAAACCCCGTGGCTTGTCGCGGCCGGCGGCGATTTTGGCCATCAGCCGGTTGGCGGCAAGGCCAATGGACACGGTGACACCGACCGCCGATTCCACCGCGTTCGCGAACCGGGCGAGCACCGCGGCCGGGACAGCGCCGTGCAGCGCCTCGGTACCGGACAGATCCAGCACGGCCTCGTCGATCGACAGCGGCTGCACCAGGGGAGTCAAGTCCTGCATCAGCGCGCGCACCTGGCGCGACGCCGCCACGTATTTGGCGAAGTCGGGCTTGATCACAACGGCGTCGGGGCACGCCTTCAGCGCCTTGAACATCGGCATTGCGCTTTTCACCCCATAGATCCGCGCGACGTAGCAGGCCGCCGTGACGACGCCCCGGGTGCCTCCGCCCACGATCACCGGCCTGGCACGCAGTTCGGGACGGTCCCGCTTCTCCACGCTGGCATAAAACGCATCGCAGTCGATGTGGGCGATGGTCAGATGCGTCAGGGACCGGTGGTGGATCAACCTTTGGCCGCCGCAGCCGGGGCACCGATCGGGGATTATGTCCGCGACAACGCAGCAGTCGCGGCACAGGGACGCCATGTCAGGCGGCGGGCCAAAGCCACGCGGCACCCCGCACGCCGGACGAGTCGCCGTGCCGGTTACGCACGACCGGCGTGGCGATCGTGTCGCTGAACGCGTGTTGGGGAATGCGGCGGGGCAGTTCGGTGTAAAGATGGTCCATGTTCGACAGTCCGCCGCCCAGCACGATGACATCGGGATCGAGGATGTTGACGACGACGGCCAGACCGCGCGCCAGCCGGTCCGCATGACGGTCCAGCGCCGCCGCCGCCGTCTGATCGCCCGCCGCCGCCCGGGCGGGCAAACCGCTGGCGTCCCGCGCGCCCGGGCCATCGCAATCGCGGGCCAATGACGGGCCGGCGATATAAGTTTCCAGGCAGCCGTGCTTGCCGCACCAGCACAGCGGGCCCGGGATTTCGTTGCCGGACGGCCAGGGAAGGGGGGTGTGGCCCCACTCCCCGGCTACGCGGTGGGGGCCGCGATGAACGGTGCCGCGCAGGACGATGCCGCCGCCGCAGCCGGTGCCCAGAATGACGCCGAACACCACTCCGTAGCCCGCCCCTGCGCCGTCGATCGCCTCGCTGAGGGCGAAGCAGTTGGCGTCGTTTTCCACCCGGACCTCCCGCTCCAGCGCCCGGCCGATATCATGGTCGAAACGATGGCCGTTGAGGGCGATGGAGCTGGCATTCTTGACCAGTCCGGTGGCCGGGCTGATGACCCCGGGAATACCGATGCCGACGGTCGCGGTAATGCCAAGTTTCGCTTCAGAGTCGCGCACCAGGGCGGTAATGGCGGCCAGGGTATCGGGGTAGCCGTGCGGTGTGGGTACGCGGTGGCGCAAGAGTTCATGGCCGTTGGCGTCGAGGGCTGCGATCTCGATCTTGGTGCCGCCAAGGTCGATGCCGATGCGATATTGGGTCATGCGGGTCCGGTCGGTTTTGACGGCCAGTATCATAGCAGCGGTCATGCCAGATGGCACGCGGCCCTTCTTTGCGGTGTCGAATTTTCCCTGCCGGGCAAGGTTCAGCCTGTTCATCGTTGGGCAGATGGCTGCAGGCGAAAGATCAACGTCAGCACGGCGATCCCCGGCACCGCCATTAGATGAAAGTAGTTGGCCGCGCCTGACGTGTTGGACCAGATCGGTGCCACCAGCAAGGCGACGCCGCCTGCTGCCTGCCCGAGCGGAAACGCCAGCAGCGCGGTCAGGCGCCGCGGCGGAACGGTCGCCATGTGGGCTCCCTTGCGTGCGCCGGGCACTCGCCGCCCCATGGCAGTGGTCCTTTATTTCGTGTAGTGCGGCGTGCTGCACCCGCGAAGGCCGCAACGAGGAGAGTGTTGGATGCCGAAAATCATACCGGTTGCCATTTTCGATTGTGTCGTTTTCGGCGCGACCGGGGACTTGACGCTGCGGAAACTGCTGCCGGCGTTGTATTATCGTTTCCGCGACGGGCAGATGCCGTCCGAATCCCGCGTGATCGGCGCGGCGCGATCGCACCTGAACGACGAGGATTTCCGCGCGCGCGCGGCCAAGGCGTTGGAACAGCACGTTGCCCCCGCGGATCAGGACCCGGAGACGATGCAGCGTTTCCTCGCCCAACTGCGGTACGTCGCCATCGACGCGACGGCGCCCGATGCGGACTGGGGCGGGTTCAAGGCGGTGCTGGACGAAGACCGCGTGCGGGTTTTCTATCTCGCGACGTCGCCCGATCTGTACGGCCCGGTCTGCAAGGCATTGGGCACCAACGGGCTTGTGACAGAGCTGTCCCGCGTCGTGCTGGAAAAGCCGATAGGACACGATGTCGCATCGGCGCATGCGATCATCGGGGACGTGGCCAAGGTCTTCACCGAAGCGCAGACCTTCCGCATCGACCATTATCTGGGCAAGGAGACGGTGCAGAACCTGATGGCGCTGCGCTTCGCGAACACCATCTTCGAACGGCTGTGGACCGCTGACGTGATCGACCATGTGCAGATCACCGTGGCGGAAACCGTGGGGCTGGAGGGCCGCGGCGGCTACTACGACAAATCGGGCGCCATGCGCGACATGCTGCAGAATCACATGCTGCAGTTGCTGTGCCTGATCGCGATGGAACCGCCGGTCTCGCTGGATGCCGACCGGGTGCGCGATGAAAAGCTGAAGGTGCTGCGGGCACTGAAGCCGATGGAACCGCATGAAGTCGCCGGCCTGACGGTGCGCGGCCAGTACACCCGGGGCGCGATCGACGGTAAGCCGGTGCCCGGCTATCTGGCCGACCTCGGCGCCGACGAACCGTCCGGCACCGAGAGCTTCGTCGCCCTGAAGGCCGAAGTCCGCACCTGGCGCTGGGCCGGGGTGCCGTTCTATCTGCGCACCGGCAAGCGCCTGCCATCGAAAGTCTCCGAAATCGTTATACAATTCCGGGCACCGCCGTTTTCGATCTTTCCGCCGGAATCGGCCGAGTGGCGACCCAACACGTTGATTATCCGCCTCCAGCCCGAAGAAGGCATGCGGCTGGAAATGATGACCAAGGACCCCGGCCCGGGCGGGCTGCGGCTGTCGCCCACCGGTCTGGACATCAGTTTCGAGAAGACATTCGGCAAGCGCTTTCCCGATGCCTATGAACGGCTGTTGATGGACACGGTGCGCGGCAACCCCACGCTGTTCATGCGCCATGATGAGGTCGAGGCTGCCTGGGCCTGGGTGGAACCCATCCTGGAAGCCTGGGCGGCCCGTCCGGACCATCCCCGCCCGTATTCCGCCGGAACCTGGGGACCGACCGCGGCGGTCGCTCTGATCGAACGCGACGGCCGCACCTGGCATGAGGAGATGATATAGCCGGGCCCGAACGCGGAAGCCGGTCAGATGGACGCCGCGCTGCCAGTCCCGCACGGAAGGCACCATCGAATCGTCATCCGGTGACCGGTGGGGCCGAAGTGGCTCTGTTCCCTATCGTAAGCTCAACTTGGCGTTGATTACGCCCCGCACACGGACTTACGGACGGGCCCCATTGGGATATCGGCTTCCGTATGAAGATCGATCTGATGAGGCATCGATATGTCGCGGGGAGCGGTCAGCGGTACGAGATGAGAGAGGAACGTCTCGGCGCACGCGCGCCACGAAAAGCGTTCCGCATGCGTCCGGCACGCGATTCGATCCGCCTTCAGCGCTGCGAGAGCAGCAGCCCTGAGATCATGATTTGCTTCCCCGATCTTGCCGGCGGCGTTTGCCAGCACGTCTTTGGGACCGGTTACCGGGAAGGCCGCGACCGGTGTGCCGCACGCCAGGGCTTCCAGAATGACAAGGCCGAACGTGTCGGTGAGACTGGGGAATACAAAAACATCCGCGCTTGAATAGGCGCGTGCGAGCAATTCACCATGACGCGGTCCGGTGAAGGTGACTGCCGGATATTCGCGCTGTAGGGTAGCCAGTTGGGGGCCGTCGCCCACGACGACCTTGGAACCGGGAAGATCCAGGTCGAGGAACGCGCAGATGTTCTTTTCCACGGCTACGCGGCCGACATACAGGAAAATGGGCTTTGGCAACTCATCGAATTCGGATCGCGGATACGGCCTAAACAGATCCAGATCGACGCCCCTCGACCATGCCCGGATGTTTCGGAAGCCGCGTGCCGTCAGTTCCTCGCGCAACGATTGTGTCGCGACCATGATCCCCTGACCGGCGCCATGGAACCCGCGCATCCAGGCATAGATCGGCCGCACCGGGAGCCCGGTACGTGCCTTCACATACTCGGCGAAGCGCGTGTGGAAAGCGGTCGTGAAGCACCGGCCGCCGCGTTTTGCCCAGCGTCTGGCGGCGATACCCAGAGGGCCTTCGGTTGCGATGTGGAGTGCATCCGGCCTGAAGGCCTCTATCATTCGAATCAATCTTCGCCGGGGCAACAGCGACAGCGATATGTCGGGGTAAGTTGGGCAAGGAACCGTGCGGAACCGATCCGGGCCGATCACATCGACGATGTGCCCCATTGCCTGGAGTTCCCGCGTGACGGTGGTCAACGTGCGGACCACGCCGTTGACCTGCGGTTTCCATGCGTCGGTAATGATGAGAATCCGGTGGGGCGTCGCCGACGGGAGCATAATACTTGGAATCCGCGAAGAAAGGACGATTACGCTGCTTCTGGAATCTTTATCTGACGGGGGGTAAAGAACGACAGCCGGTTGATTTCGGCCCAGTCGAGCAACTCCAGGCGCCCGTCGTGGTGCTCGACCAACGCAGTGCAGCTTTCGACCCAATCACCGCAATTCAAATAGCGGATGCCCTGAACGTCCCTCATCTCGGCATGATGGATGTGCCCGCACACAACCCCGTCGAAACCCCGGCGCCGCGCTTCCAATGCCAAAGCACTTTCAAAGCGGTCGATAGCCTTGACCGCTTCCTTGACTTGGCGTTTCAGCCATGCGGACAGCGACCAATAGGGATATCCCAACCGGCGGCGCACAGCATTGAACCAGAGGTTGACGGCGAGAGCGGTTGTGTAGGCCCAGTCTCCCAGCAAAGCGAGGAACTTGGCATAACGGACGACGCTGTCGAACTCGTCCCCGTGCATAATCAGCAGGCGTTTACCATCGGCGGTGATATGCTCCGAATCGCGGCACATGCGTATGCCGCAGATTTCCAGCCCGATCGGCAGCCACTGGCGAAACATCTCATCGTGGTTGCCCGGAATATAGGTAACATCGGCCCCGGAGCGCGCATGGCGGACAATCTGTTTCAGCACGTCGTCGTGCCCTTGGTCCCAATACCAGGATTTCCTCAGGCGCCATCCGTCAATGATATCGCCAACCAAAAACAGATGGCTGCAACTGGACTGACGGAGAAAGTCCGCGAGAAATTCGCTTCGGCAACCACGCGTTCCGAGGTGCGTATCCGAAATGAAAATGCTTCTGTAGGTGGGCGGCAAGCCGATTGGGGACACAGCGTTCATTTCGGTCAATCATTTCCAGTCTTGCGCTATGGTGATAGGTGATACTGCCCTATCGAGGATAACGAAGTTAAGATTCGATGACGGAAGGTCTAATATCCGATTCGAATAAATATATCCATACTGTCATGAAGCCGTAACGGTACTGCCTTGCCGGCATGGTAGTAAATCGTTTTCCGGCATAGTACCCGGCTCCGTTGTCAATCGCTCGATACTGTCCCCCGAAAACGCGGAGACTGGAACGCAACCGATTTCATATAGCGCGACATAGGCCAAAACCCTCGATTTCAGCTCGGCGCTTGTTCGTGATAACGGCCGGATTTAGATCGGAGTGTGTCTTGGCTGTCGCCTTCACGCGCGGCCAAAATGCCCAAACGTCTTGGCCTGCAACGTGTCTGCGCGGGGCCTCGTACATGATCGCCCACGAATCGACCGCATCGATCCCGGCCGGATAGGCGGACTCCAGCGCGATCGGCGTATCATGAGCGGCGACGGTTGAACCACGCGCTTTCGCTACGATCCGTTCGCGCGGACGCCGTGAGTCCCGGTTCCGATCATGGTGAGCGAGGCGCCTCCGAGACCCTACCGGAGACCGGATTTTACCCTACCGTCGCGGACCTGCGGGAACAGCCGGGCGTGCCGAAATATCCGCTATAGCGTGATCGGCGACCACGATATCGGGGCCATCACCGGGCACAGGCTGCCGCACGCGGTGGGCGTGTATCTTTTGCCCGATCAAACGTTGCCAAACGGGCGGTTGAGCGGCTACAGAAGGCCGCGAAGCGGAACGTCGACGGAAACGGAGTCGAACGCGGTTGACGTAGGGGATTAACCTATAGTCGATTCAAAGCGTTGCCGGGTTAGCACAGCGGTAGTGCAGCGGTTTTGTAAACCGAAGGTCGGGGGTTCAATCCCCTCACCCGGCACCAGCCCCCGGATTTGGCGCCCCAGCCCGCCTGTGGGACAATTCCCGCCAGCCCGGACCCCCGAAAATATCGCCATGCGTTCGAT
>JAJZEV010000131.1:2430-10300 GCA_021805665.1 Pseudomonadota bacterium | reverse complement strand
TTAATCATGCCGTTATAGCCGATGGGGAAACGGGGGCCAAGCGCAACCAAATGCTGGAGGAACGCGCGCGTGTCACGTTATAGCCGATGGGGAAACGGGGGCCAAGCGCAACTAAGCATCCGGCAACCCTGGGCGTCGCTGAGTTATAGCCGATGGGGAAACGGGGGCCAAGCGCAACCCAAGATGGGGCGCAGATACCCGCGAAGCTGTTGTTATAGCCGATGGGGAAACGGGGGCCAAGCGCAACAGATCGGCTCGGCCGGCGTCAACGGTCCCGTTATAGCCGATGGGGAAACGGGGGCCAAGCGCAACCCCAATCAGCGGCCATCACATCGTCGGCGGTTATAGCCGATGGGGAAACGGGGGCCAAGCGCAACAAAGTTTACGCCGGTATCTTGGTGAAAGAGTTATAGCCGATGGGGAAACGGGGGCCAAGCGCAACTTACCGGAGTGGTGACCGTTGTCGCGAAACGTGAGCGTTATAGCCGATGGGGAAACGGGGGCCAAGCGCAACAGCAGCTTGACGTAGGTTTGGCCGTTGTCGTTATAGCCGACGGGGAAACGGGGGCCAAGCACAACGCAGCAGCCCGGCAGGGTAATTGGGTGAATGAGGACGTGACAAACGGGTCAACTGCTGAACCAGTTATGGCTCCAGACCGCGACGACCTTTGCGCCCCGCACCCAATACTTTGCCGTCGGGACAAGTTGGCCACGCCCGAGCGCGGTTGACATTTTTCCTATTTACGTCCATAAATCGCGACATGATCACCCGCTTCCAACCCGGCTACCCGAATGTGCCAAGCCGACTGCATTGCCGTAGCGGCCGATCGCATCTCTAGTGGTATGTTGTTTCATATTTTCTACACAGTCCCATGACGCGGCTTCTGAGACACAGATTAGACTTTCCCAGCCACCCGTCACACGCCTCCGCAATCCCCGTTTCATGCGCTCCGGGCCAGAAATCCCTGGGCAACCCGGGTATCAGAACCGGCCGCGTTGCCCATGCCAGCGCCCCACCAACCGGGCGAAAGTCGCGCTTGCGGCCGCTTAGTACTGCTATTATACCAACTTTGTTAGTACGTTCAGGGGTGTGAATGCCAAAAGAAGCCGTGTTTACAATGAAAATCGAACCCGAACTCCGGAACGCGTTCATGTCCGAAGCGGCAGCGGCGCATCGTCCGGCATCGCAACTGGTCCGGGAACTCATGCGCGGGTTCATCCAGCGTCAGCAAGATGCGCGAGAGCACGATGACTTTCTGCGCCGCAAGGTGGAATTGGCCCGCCTATCGGTGCAGGCGGATCACGGCCGATCCGATGATGAGGTGGAGGCTGAATTCGCCAGCCGGCGCGCCAAAGGGTTGCAAGCAGACGCCGGGTGAAAGTTCGCTGGACGCCAGAGGCGGAGCAAGATCGCCTGGAGGTGTGGAATTACATCGCCGCCGATAATCCGGCCGCGGCCGCGCGGATGGACGCGGTATTCGGCGCCGCGGCAGCCCGTCTCGCGCGCTTTCCCTTGATTGGCAGAACCGGAACAATTCCAGGCACGCGCGAACTGATACCCCACGAGCATTATCGCCTCGTGTATGAAATCGCCGACCAGATCGTATGGCTTCTGGCACTTGTCCATACGTCCAGGCAATGGCCGCCGGTTCGCGAACGAAATTGATATTTTTCCTATTTCGGAGACAAGTCACGCTGCGGCCAAATGTTCCTAACACCGCGGTTTGAATCCGACCCATTGACCAGACCACCGGACGCAAGCCTGCACTATATATGGCATTGCATACTATAATTGGGACAATACCTCCAAATGCGGTTCTTGAGACGCGCGTTAGACGGCCACACCTCCCCCCCCCCGCAGGCCTCCGCCGCTGCGTCCCGGGCCAGCGTCGAACATCGCTCTTGCCGAACCACGCCACACGATATTACCTTATTAGGTAACATTTTTATCCAGGCACATACATGGACATCACCAAAGACATCCAGCCCATGACCACCTTCCGCAACCACTCGGCGGAAATCATGCAGCACCTCAAGAACACCAAGCGCCCGGTCATACTGACCGTGAACGGCAAGGCGGCGGCGGTTGTTCAAGATGCCGAAGCCTACCAGCACCTGCTCGACCTCGCCGCGGAAGCCAGCGCCGCCGAGGGCATCCGGCAAGGCCTTGAAGATCTACGGAACGGCCGCACCCGTCCCGTCCGCGCCGTGTTCGACGAAATCCGAGCGGATTTTGACATATCGCGTTGACCTGACGGAGCGGGCAGCCCGGAACCTCAGACACATTTACCAGACCATCGACGCGGAAGGCGCCACCCAGGCGCGGGCATGGTTCAATGGGCTTGAGCAGGCAATCCTGAGCTTGGACGAACACCCCTCCCGAGGCGCACCGATCCCCGAAGGCAGCAACCTCCGCCATCTGCTGCATGGCCGCGGGCGGCACCGCTACCGAATTATCTACGCGGTCGATGAGGCAAACCGCGTTGTCACGGTGCTGCATGTCCGCCACGGCGCGCGCGATGCGTTCATGCCGGACCAACCGGATGACACGGTCACCGGATCATGATCGCGGTAATGCGGGACCGCCAGGCCAGCGGCCCGCCGCAACCCTCCACCACCCCGTTTTCATACGTCCGAAACCGAAAAGCCGCGTATTGCTTGCCTCTTGGCGCCGGTGCCGCTAACCGTGCCCGTCCGTGCGGCCCGGTGCCGCTTCGCAAACAGGAGAATATCATGGCTTACAGGGTCGCGGTTGTCGGCGCCACAGGGGCAGTCGGACGCGAAATCATCAAAACCCTGATCGAGCGTAACTTCCCCGCGTCGGAAGTCATCGCCCTCGCATCCGGCCGGTCCACCGGTTCGGAAATCTCCTTCGGCGAAAAACAGGTGCTCACGGTCCGCAACCTGGACACGTTCGATTTCGCCGGCACCGATATCGGCCTGTTCAGCCCGGGTGCGGCGATCTCCGCCATCCATGCCCCACGCGCCGCGGCCGCCGGCTGCGTGGTGATCGACAACACCAGCCACTTCCGCATGGACCCCGAGATTCCCCTGGTGGTGCCGGAAGTGAACCCGCAAGACCTGCGCTGGTTCGCCAAGCGCAACATCATCGCCAACCCCAACTGCTCCACCATCCAGATGGTTGTCGCGCTGAAGCCGCTGCACGACGAGTTCAAGATCAAGCGCGTCGTCGTCTCCACCTATCAGTCCGTCTCCGGGGCCGGCAAGGAAGGCATGGACGAGTTGTTCAACCACACCAAGTCGTCCTTCGTGCACGAACAGTCGCCGCCGCAGCAGTTCACCAAGGAAATCGCCTTCAACTGCATCCCCCATATCGACAGCTTCATGGATGACGGCGCCACCAAGGAAGAGTGGAAAATGACGGTCGAGACCAGGAAGATCCTCGACCCCAACATCGCCGTCCATGCCACCTGCGTCCGCGTGCCGGTCTTCATCGGCCACGGCGAAGCGGTGAACGTCGAATTCGAACGCCCCGTCACCGCCGGCGAAGCCCGCGCCATCCTGCGCGACGCCCCCGGCGTGGAAGTGGTCGATATCCGGGAGGACGGCGGCTACGTCACCCCGCTGGAATGTGCCGGAGAGGACGCGGTATTCGTCAGCCGCATCCGCAAGGACCCGACGGTCGAAAACGGCCTGTCGTTCTGGTGCGTATCCGACAATCTGCGCAAGGGTGCGGCGCTGAACGCCGTCCAAATCGCGGAAACCATGATCGCGATGAACCTGCTGACCAAGAAGGCCGCCTAACCCGCCTTCATCGCCGCCAGATGCGCCTGCAGCACCGCGACGCTGCTCGGTGCATCCGGCGGCACCAGCCCGGGCCAGTTCTCCACCCCGGGCCGGTGCGCCGGATTCCGCCGCACCAGTTCGGTCTTGATGAACGGCGCACCCAGGCACGCCACCAGCCCATGCCACAGATGCTGCGTCGGGTTCACCGGCCAAGCCATCAGACGCTCGACGTCCGCCTCCGGGTCGCCAAGCCAGACTCTCTCCTCCGCCCGGGCCAGCACCGCCCGCACCAGCCGTTCATAACCGAACAGCGCCGCCACCCGATGCCCCCGGCCGCGCATCCAGCGCGCCAGCCGCAGTTCCCCCCGTTGCACCAGCAACCATTTGGAGTGGCTCAGCACCAGCGTTTCCAGAAACCCGCACAAATCGGCAACCGCCGCCCGCCCCCTGGCCAGCAGCATATAGGTTTGCAGATGCGGCCCGCCTTGCAGGCTTTCGGTCAGGCCGAACAGCCCGTCCCCGCCCGAACGCAACGCCTCGATCACCGGCTGCATGGGATAGATCGGCCCCAGGACGCTGTCGTTCGCCAGCATTAGTTCCAACAGGACGGGCCACCGCCGCCGAACCTCCGGCACCGCATCGTGCCATGCGCCGAAGTCCAGCCCGAAGTTCCGCCGCTGCATCGCCAGCGCGCAAAGACCCCGCACAGCCTGCCAGTCCGCATCGGGGATACCGGCGGCCGAGGAGATGAACACGACCGCGAAACCCACCTGCCGCAACGCCAGCAACTGGCACAGCACCATCCGCGAAACCCCGCCCGAGGGCGCATAATGCACATACAACGCCACGCGCGCCGCGTCCGGTTCGGGGTCGATTCCGGGTTCGATCCGCTTCACCCCGCCGCCCCGCGCCGCCAGATCGCGCGGCAGCGCCGCCAGCACCTCCCGCAGCACCGCGCCGTACCGCCCAAGCGTTCGGCGCCAGCTTCCGGCGGTGCCATAGCCATGCACGACACGGCGCAATCCGGGTCCGCCGTCCCGCAGGTCGGACAACAACAGGGGTTCGGTCATGCCGCCACGGACAACGATCAGACGCTTTCAGCCCGCGACCCGGACCATCGGCGAACCAGCGGCCCGCTGCCGCGCAGCATCCACAACGCCAGCACCACGGTCTGGATCGGGGTCTGGCGGCGGAATCCGGGGATCAGCAAAAGCCCGGCCCGGCGCCACCACGGACCCGCGAACCCCGCCTCGATCCGCCGCACCGCCGTCGCCACGCCCGGCGCCAGCATAGCCTCGTTCCGCCGCAATGCATCCAGGTGCTGTTGCAGCATGGCGTTATACGGCCCCGCGCCCCGCCGGAACGCACCCGCTACGCGCTTGAACACCGACCGGGACCACGACGCGCCGATCGCATTACCGCCATGCTGACGATACAGCATCGACGGCGCCGGATCGAACAGCACCTCTCCGCCGATCGCGGTCACCAGCAGGTAGATCCACCAGTCATGCACGCCATGGTGCGGTCGCGCGGCCTTCAGCACGGCACGAACGGCCGCCTGATTCAGAACCATGGTGCAGCCGCTGGCGATGTTCTGCAGCAGCGCGCCCGGAAAGCCCGGATCGTGCCGCAACGGCAGGGACGCACCAATGGGCCGCAAATCCTGGTCCACCACGGTCAGCCCGGAGCAATACAGCGCCGGCATCTCTGGATCGACCGCCGCCAGGGCATCCAGCGCGCGCGCCAGCTTCTCCGGCAGCCAGACATCGTCCTGATCGGCCAGCGCGACGGCCGGCGCATCGCTCGCTTCGTCCAGCAGCGCCAGGAAGCTGTCGAACACCCCAAGATGCACCCCGGAGCCGGAAGACCGCACGACACGCCCGGCCGGCAGGGCACTGGCGAAGCGGTCGATCGCATCCGGCGTCCCATCGCTGGACCCGTCGTCGCGCCACAGCAGCCGCCAGCGCGCGCCGGTCTGGGCAGCAAAGCTGTCAAGCTGGGCAGACAGATGCCGCAAACCGTTGAAGGTAGAGAGCAGAATAGTAACGTCCGACATGGACGCCGTAGCCGGCACCCAACCGCAATCGCCGTCCAAAACCTGCTGTTCCGAGTCCACCACAGACGAACCGATAGGATTTCAACAGCTTCAGGTCAAGAACAGTCGTTCGTCAGGCCGCGCCAACGCTGGCCAGATGCGCCCGCAGCATAGGCACCGGGCACGGCGAGTCGGACCGGACGACGCTCGGCCATTCCCCGACATCCGCCAGGCGCCCGGGATTGCGCGCCACCAGTTCGGTCTTCAGGAACGGGAAGTCGAACTGCTCCGCCAGGATATGCCACAGATGATGGGTCGGGTTCAGCGGCCAGTCGTCCAACAGCGCCGAACACCGATCCTCCGGCAGCCGGCCCAGACCGCGCAGATGCCAGTTGGATGCTATCACCCGCTTCCTTTCATGCGGGTCGCGCAGCACCGCGCGGACCAGCCGGTCGTAGCCGAACAGCGCGGCTACCCGGTGGCCCTGCCCCCGCATCCACCGCGACAGACGGATTTCGCCGAGTTCGATCAGCAGCCATTTGGAGTGGCTGACGAACATCGACTCCACGAACCGCATCAGGTCGGCGGCAACCGCCCGCCCGCGCGCCAACAGCATGTAGCTTTGAAGATGCGGCCCGCCCTGAAGGCTTTCCGTCAGTCCGAACAGCCCATCGCCGCCGGCCCGCATCGCTGCCAGCACGGGCGCCATAGGCCGGATCGGGCCAAGCACGCTGTCGTTCACCAGCATCAATTCGTCGGGAACGCCCCAGCGGCGGCGCACCTCCGGCAGCACATCCTGCCACGCACCGAAATCGCGGCCGAAATTCCGCCGCTGGATCGCCAGGGCACACATGCCGCGCACCGCATGCCAGTCGGCATCCGGGATCGTCGCCGCCATCGAAATGAACACCGTGGCGAACCCGGCCTGCCGCAGCAGATCGAGCTGATACCGCACCATGCCGGAAACCAGCCCATTGGCGGAGTAATGCACATACAAAGCGATCCGCGTCGCACCGCCGCCCGGTTCGCTGCCATCCTCCATACGGGTCAGCCGGTTATGCCGTTTCGTTAGCAACCGGATGACATCGTGCGGCAACGCCCGCAGCACCTCGGTGCCAAGAAACACCGAACGCCGGAGAACACGAAGCAAACCACGTGGTGTTGGCCTCCGAAGGCCCGTGCCGCGCTTGCCGGCGCCCTGCTGCTGCAAATCTGTCAGGCAAAGTGGTTCTGTCATCGCAAGGGACAGGTAAAGACTCGTCCCGGCGATGCCCAATCAGCTTTGCTTGATGAACGCCGCTACACCTTCACGAAACCGGCATTTGGCGCCCGGTGCTGCGGCATTCGCCAGCCGCACCGCCCGGATTACCGCCGAAAATCGGCGCCCTTGCGTTCCACCGAGCGGACCAGGCCCTTCCATTCGTTGAGCCCATAGCCCTGGGCCTTGCGCATCTTCGACATCCGTTCCGCCGCCTTGCGCTGCACGAATTCGTCGATGATCACGGGCGGCTCATCCAGTTGCCGGGCGATCAGTTCCAGTTCGCAGGCGCGTTCCAGCATATACAAACGCATCATCGCCCCGTGGATGGTCTCGCCCAGCGTCAGCAACCCGTGGTTCAGCAGGATCACGCAGCTTCCGGTGGCGCAGCTTTTGCCCAGCGCGTCGCATTCCTCCACCGTGGCCGGCACCCCATATTCATGATAAACCACGTCGTCTATTACATGCAGCGCGTCCTGGCTGATCGGGCGCAGCCCCCGGCGCAACAGCGACACGCCCGCCCCGGCCCTGGTATGCGTATGGAGCACGCAGTTGGCGTCCGGCCGAGCCTTATAGACGCCGCTGTGGATGATGAAGCCGGCGTTGTTGAACTTGCCGCCGGGCGACAGCACGTTGCCGTCCATGTCCATCTTCACCAGCGACGACGCGGTGACCTCGTCGAACATCTCCCCGTAGTTGTTGATCAGGAAGTGGTTCGGCTCGCCGGGGACGCGGGCGGACATATGGGTGTTGATCAGATCGGTCCAGCCGAGATCGTCGATGACATGATACAATGCGGCGAGTTCGCAGCGGGCGTGCCATTCGGCTTC
>JAJZEV010000131.1:0-2086 GCA_021805665.1 Pseudomonadota bacterium | reverse complement strand
ATCGAGGCCGTCCACGCCACCGGGCTGTGGGCGATCCGCCTGCTGATCATCTCCCTGGCGATCACGCCGTTCGCGCGGGCACTCGACTGGCCGGGTTTGCTTCTGGTCCGCCGCAATGTCGGCGTTGCCGCCGCCTGCTATGCGGTCGCCCATCTGTGCCTTTACGTCGTCGATCAGAACTTCAAGCTGTGGACCGTGGTGTCGGAGATCGCACTGCGCTTCTACCTGACCATCGGTTTCGCCGCCTTGCTGGTGTTGCTGGCACTGGCAATCACCTCCACAGACGGTTGGGTGAAGAAACTGGGCCGGAACTGGAAGCGCCTGCACCGGCTGACCTATCCGATCGGCGTCGTTGCCCTGCTGCACTATTTTATCCAGTCGAAACTAAATGTTTCGGAACCGGTTTTCGTCTCCGGCCTGTTCGTCTGGTTGATGGTCTGGCGCCTGACTCCGGAGGCATGGCGACGCAAACAGGGCATCGGCATTACCGCGGCGCTGTACGGCGGGCTGGCAATACTGTCCGGTCTGGTAACAGCGGGGATGGAGTTCGGCTGGTACGGCCTGACAACGAGAATCAATCCGTGGCGGGTCATCGCCGCCAACGAATCGATCGCCCGCGGGTTGCGACCAGCCCATTGGGTATTCGTGGCGACAACCGCGCTGGTGCTGATCTTCATACTGCGGCGCATCGCCCGTTCCGCTCGGCTGGTTCGGCGGGCGGCGGCGTGACAGGCCGTTGGAAACCCCGGCCGCGACGCGGTTGCGTCGAATGGTGCGCCTCCGCGTCCGGACGCGTGCAGCGGCGGCGGGATGCGGGCATCGCGATATCCGCCGCATGGGCTTCGGGGACGGGCGTGTAAGCCCCCTACCCCTCCGCCAAAAACGCCATCGCCGCATCGACGCCGCCACGCCCGTGCGGGATGCCCTCGATCCGCAGCCCCATCTCGATCGCCGCCAGCGCGCCCAGCAGCATTGGCTCGTTCAGATCGCCCAGGTGCCCGATCCGGAAAATCTTGCCGCCCAGCTTGCCCAACCCGCCGCCGAGCGACACGTTGAACCGCTCGCGAACCGTCTTACGCAGGGCGTCTCCGTTGAAGCCCTCGGGCATCATGACCGCCGTTACCGAGTTCGACAGCCGGTCGCGCGACAGGCAGAAAAGCGACGGGCCATCGTTCCCCGCCCAAACCCGAACCGCTTGGCGGGCAGCCTCGCCCAGTCGGGTGTGGCGGGCGATCGCGTTGTCCAGGCCTTCTTCCTCCAGGATCAGCCGGGTGGATTCGCGCAGGCCGTAGAACACGTTCACCGGGATCGTGCCGATGAAGCTCTTGTGCGGCCGGTTCATCATCATCGTCCAGTCGAAGTAAAACCGCGGCAGTTTCGCGCCCGCATGCGCCGCCAGGGCTTTGTCCGACACCCCGGTAAAGCTCATGCCCGTCGGCAGCATCAAGCCTTTTTGGCTGCCCCCGACCACGCAATCGACGCCCCATTCGTCCATTCGGAACTCAAGACAACCAAGCGAGGAGATCGTGTCCGCCAGGAACAGCGCCGGATGCCCGACCGAGTCGATCGCCGCCCGTATCGCAGGCAACGAAATGGTCATGCCGGTGGCGGTTTCGTTATGCACGACGCAAACCGCCTTGATGGCCCGGGCGGTGTCCTCGGCCAATGCACGCCGCACATCGGCGATATCGACGCCAACCCGCCAGTCGGCATGAACAACCCGGACATCGAGCAGATGCGCCCGCGCCATGGCGGCCCATTCTTCCGAGAAATAGCCCGAGTCCAGCACCAGGATCGTATCGCCGGGGGACAGCAGGTTGATCAGACTGGCTTCCCACGCACCGTGACCCGAGGCGTTATACATGAACAGATGTTGGCGGGTGCGCAGGATTTTCTTCACCCCGGCATAAGCGGCATCGTAAATCGGGACGAAATCCGGGTCGTTGAAATCGATACTGGGGCGATCCAGGGCGCGCAACACACTGTCGGGGATGTTCGTCGGGCCAGGGTTGGCGAAGAAGTGGCGGCCGCGGGCTTTCGGGGACATCGGACGTATCCTGTTGTGTTGGGGTGCGTTATAGCCCGT
>JAJZEV010000241.1 GCA_021805665.1 Pseudomonadota bacterium | reverse complement strand
AAATGCACGCAACATTTATCCAACCCTTGTCACGATCTTCGCCGACGGAGGCTACGCGGGCGAAAAACTGGCTGCGGCCATCCGCCATATCGAGAACCTTGCCGTCGAAATCGTCAAACGCTCGGACCCTGCCAAGGGCTTCGTGGTATTGCCCAAACGCTGGATCGTCGAGCGGACGTTTGCTTGGCTCGGTCGTTGCCGCCGGCTTGCCAAGGATTGGGAAGCCGCCGTCGCCTCATCCGAGGCATGGCTGTTTATCGCTTCAATCCGGCGTATGACCCGAGCAATCGCAAGGGCTTGATGCTATTGGCAGCATTACGAGTCAGACTCTCATTCGATTCGGTAGGGACCCATCGATTCGACGAACGCCGGTCGTGTCAAGCCCGGACGGCAAAAAAAACCGGGCATCGAGCGTGATTTGGTCAAACTATCGTCCGGTCAGGAAAAAACCGGCGGAAAGCGGCCGGTTCACACGTGAGTTAGTAATCCCCGAGCATAGCCTCGCGCAAAGCGCCGGATTTTGCCAGATCCGTTTCGATACAAAAGAGGCCACGCGCCGAACCGCATCGGACATTCGCCCGCTAGGTGTTGCGATCAGACAGATTGTGCTTGAGTGTCTGGAGTCATGAGGTGAAGGTCGATATGCTTAAGAAAACGCTGGCTTTGCTGACCGACGTCGCACCGGGAACGTATCTGCCCGACGACGTCGCATGCTATGATCCAGAGGAAATCGACGCGCTGGGGAGCGTACTGAAACGATTGTTGTACGCCCCATCCAGCATTCGCCGGGTTCTGCAACAAAAATATGGGGTCACGATTACCAGGGCGGATTTCTACTCCGAGATTCCTACCATTGCCGATCTGGAGCAATCGTTCGTGGCACCCTCGTTGCTAAATCTGGACGGCATTTTCCCCGACCAAGCCGTGATGATCGCGGAATTGGATCGTCTGATCAAGGTATCGCACGAATTCGATCCGCCGTTGGAAAGCAGCGTGCCTGGCGAATATGCCTGGGAGGGTGGTCCATTCTCCTATTCCGATGCAATGGCATACTACGCCATGATCCGGACTCGCAGACCACGAACGATTGTCGAGATCGGAAGCGGTTGGTCCACCCTAATCGCACAGATGGCGTGCGCGAAGAATGGAATGGGACGCATCATCTGCATCGAGCCCTATCCGAGCGAGTTCCTGGAGGCTATGCCGGGTATTGAGTTGGTCAAACGGCGTGCCCAGGACATTAAGACGGGATTTTTCAACACTGTGCTGCGGGATGGTGATCTGATTTTTATCGACTCAACTCACACCGTCAAGCACGACAGCGACTGTCTCCACATCTATCTGCGGCTATTGCCTGCCATCGAAGCGGCCATTACAATACATGTTCACGACATCTATCTTCCAGACCCACTGCCACTGAGTCAGATGCGGGACAGTCATATTTTCTGGAATGAACAATATCTTCTTTATGCCTATATGTGCGGGAATCCGAGAACACGGGCGATCTATGGGAGTCGGTATCATTGGCGGCACAATTCAGATAGGCTAAACCAGTTCATGCATGGGCGTTATAGAGCAGGGGGAGCCAGTTTCTGGTTTGAACAGGTGGGGGAACCTGCGATCCCCAAGGCGATTAAGGCAGCGCTTTGACTAAATGCCAGAGGGGCAAGCGGGTGAATGCTGGTGTTCAAGCCACGGGCGATCGGATTGTTGGCGGCTGGTTAGTTTGACAGAGTCGCACTCGTCGATGGTTGATGCTGTTGGTCACGAGGATGCCTCACGCCTCAACTCCCAGCGCAACCAGTTCCCCGCGCCGAAGCCATTGGTCAGGGCTTCCACCGTGACCGGCTCGACCGATGCCTGGCGTGTTTTCGCCGGGCGGCACCGCCAGATCCGGCCGCTCGGTCCAGATCCGCTGGCTCCTGTGGACATCGGCGACGAATACCTCGTTCATCTCGTCCAACGCCCGCGGAAAGGCGAGCTCCTTGCCATAGCCGGAGTCGGCCCCGGCCCATTCGAACCGCATCCCCCGCGCACGCGCCTGCCGTACTATCTCCAGCGCGTGCTCGCTATTCGAAGTCAGCGTGCGGGCCTCTGCCGGCACCCCGGCCTGCTCGCAGCGCACCGGATCGGCGATCCAACGTCTCGGCAGGTAGAGCCGTATGTCCACCGATGCATGGCGCTGGCCGTCGCTCAGCACGCCGAACACCGCGACCTGGCAGTTGTCGATCTTGCCCTGCCGCCCGGACCATTGCCGAGCCACGCCGACCGAGCGGTCGCCTTGCCTGGCGAAACTGCTTTCGTCGATGATCAGGCAACTGTCCGGGCTGCCGCTCAACAGCCGGTCGGCGTCTTGTCCGATTTGCGCCACCACGGCATCGTGCGGCCACGGCGAGTGGCTGCTGAAGTGTTGGAACTGCTGCGTGCAATCTAAGTCAACCGCCGCCGCCATCGAGGCGAACGTGCAGTCCCGCGCCTGCGCGAGCGGGTTCGAGAGAAGCCACCATATCGCTCGCTAATGGCCGCGAACGCGCGCGCAATGCCTTCGACCAGGGATACGCTCAGGCATCGGCCAGAAATACGGTCGCGTGACGAAATGCCTGTGTCATTTCGCCTGTCCACTCATTCGATTCGGTGGGGACCCATCGATTCGAAGCACGCCGTTCGCATCAAGCCCGGACGACAAGAAAACCGGGCCACGAGTGTGATTGTGTCAAATTGCCGCTTCGGTAACCTCGTGGCGGAACCATCGCAAAGAAAGGGCCTAACGCTGATAGGGAAGGCAATTTCGCAAACGGACGCAGGCCCGCCATGACATTGAGAGCACAAAGATATCGGCTAGGCGACGCATTTACTTCGCCGCGGTCCACTTAGCCCTCGCTCGACGGCAACCGAAACACCCTAGCGCATTCCCGTCAGCATATAGTTCACCGACATATCGCGCCCCGTTCGCCAGTGGCCGTCCATCGGGTCCATGACCAGGCCGATGGTTGGCCCCACCCGCAACCCGGCGCCGCGGACCATGGCGCCCAGTTCGGATGGGGCGATGAACGATTTCCAGTTGTGTGTGCCGACAGGCAGCATCCGCAGCACGTATTCGGCGCCGACTTTCGCCATCAGCCAGGACCGTCGGGTGCGGTTCAGGGTGGACAGCACCAGCATGCCGTTCGGTTCCAGCAGGCCTGCCAGCACGCGCACGAAGCCGGCCGGGTCGGGCACATGCTCGATCACCTCCAACGCGGTGATGACCGGAAAGTGCAGGCCCTCGGCGACCAGGTCTTCCGCCAGACAGGACCGGTAGGTCACTTTCACGCCCTGGCGTTGGGCGTGAGTCCGGGCGGCCTCGATCGCCTCGCCGGCGGCGTCGATGCCCAGCACGTCGTGGCCATTCACCGCCAACGCCTCGGCCGCCAGCCCGGCGCCGCAGCCTACGTCCAGAATGCGGGTCGGGCCTTTCAACAGACCCTCGATCCAGCCAATCCGAGCGGGATTCATTTTATGGAGGGGCTTCATCGGGCCGTTGGGGTCCCACCAGCGCGAGGCCAGCCGGTCGAACTTGCCGACTTCCTCCATCGATACCGAACCGCTACTCATGGTTGCTCCCTTCGCCGCCGATCAGTATGTGTGCGCCGGCATAAGTCCATGCCGAACGCCTTCGCATAAACCATATGGTAACCGAAACCCCTTCATGGCCCGCATCGTGATGAAATTCGGCGGCACCTCCGTCGCCGACCTAGACCGTATCCGCAATGTCGCCCAGCGCGTTAAACGCGAGGTCGAACACGGCAACCAGGTGGCCGTGGTGGTGTCCGCCATGTCGGGCGTCACCAACCAACTGGTCAAATGGTGCTCCGACCTCTCCCCGCTCCACGACGCCCGGGAATATGACTCCGTGGTCGCGACCGGGGAGCAGGTGACGTCTGGCCTGCTGGCGATCTGCCTGCAAGAGAACGGGGTCGATGCGCGATCCTGGCAAGGGTGGCAGATCCCGCTGCGTACCGACACCGCGCACGGCAAGGCGCGCATCCAGTCGATCGAGGGCGAGGAACTGGTGCGCCGCATGGGCCTGGGTCAGGTCGCCGTGGTCGCCGGCTTCCAGGGCATCGCACCCGATAACCGGATCACAACGCTGGGGCGGGGCGGGTCCGATACGTCCGCCGTGGCGCTCGCCGCGGCGCTGAAGGCGGATCGCTGCGACATTTATACCGACGTCGATGGGGTCTATACGACAGATCCGCGGATTGTGCCGAAAGCGCGCAAACTGGCGAAAATAGCGTATGAGGAAATGCTGGAACTCGCGTCCGTTGGCGCCAAGGTGCTGCAGACCCGAAGCGTGGAACTGGCGATGAACGAACGCGTCCGGGTGCGGGTGCTGTCCAGCTTCACGGACGCACTGCCGGGCGAAGACACCGGAACCCTGGTGGTGGATGAGGACGAGATCGTGGAAAAAGAAAACGTGTCGGGAATCGCCTACTCCCGCGATGAGGCGAAGATCACTGTCCGCCGGGTGCCGGATCGCCCGGGCATCGCCGCCGCCATCTTCGGCGCGCTGGCGGAACAGAACGCCAATGTCGATATGATCGTGCAGAACATCTCCGACGACGGCACCACGGACATGACATTCACCGTGGGCAAGGCCGATCTGCCGCGTGCCCGGTCGGCCCTGGCCGCGATCAAAAGCCAGATCAACTACGGCGAAATCCTGGAAGACCCGGATGTCGCGAAGATCAGCGTGGTGGGGGTCGGCATGCGAAGCCATGCCGGTGTCGCCAACACGATGTTCAGCGCCCTCGCCGACAAGGCGATCAACATCCAGGTGATCTCCACCAGCGAGATCAAGGTCAGCGTGCTGATCGCCGCCGAATACACGGAACTGGCGGTTCGCGCCCTGCATACCGCGTATGGCCTCGATGCAGCCTGAATCCCCGACGGCCGCTCGCGCCCAACTCGATCGGTTGTGGTCGCGCGGCACTGCCTTTCTCGGCTGCGAATACGCCATTCTGGGCGGGGCCATGAGCTGGGTGTCGGAGAAGCACCTTGTTTCGGCGATCTCCAACGCCGGCGGGTTCGGCGTGATCGCGTGCGGGGCCATGAGCCCGGCACAACTGGCCGACCAGATCGCGGGGACGCAGGCGCTGACCGACAAGCCGTTCGGCGTGAACCTGATTACCATGCACCCGGAACTGACCGATCTGATCCGCGTGTGCCTGGAGGCGAAGGTCAGCCACATTGTCCTGGCCGGCGGCATTCCGCCCGGTCCGGCGGTGAAGGCGGTGAAGGACGGCGGCGCTAAGCTGATCGCGTTCGCGCCCGCACTGTCGCTGGCTAAGCGGCTGGTCCGTTCGGGGGCGGATGCGATCGTGATCGAGGGGTCGGAGGCCGGCGGCCATATCGGGCCGGTGTCGCTGACCGTGCTGGCGCAGGAAATCCTGCCGCATCTGCGCGACGTGCCGGTATTCGTCGCCGGCGGGTTGGGGCGTGGCGAGGCGATCCTGTCTTATCTGGAAATGGGCGCCTCCGGCGCTCAGTTGGGCACGCGTTTCGCTGCTTCGGCCGAGTCGATCGCGCATGAGAAGTTCAAGAAGTTCTTCGTCCACGCCAATGCGCGCGATGCGATGCCGTCGGTGGAGCTGGATCCCCGGCTGCCGGTGATCCCGGTGCGCGGGCTGGTCAACGATGGCACCAAGAAGTTCATGGCGCACCAGGCCGAGACCCGGGACAAGTTCCTGTCCGGCGAGGTGACCAGGGAAGAAGCGCAGCTTCTGGTGGAACGGTTCTGGGCGGGCGCCCTGCGGCGCGCGGTGATCGACGGCGATATCGAAACCGGGTCGGTGATGGCGGGCCAGTCGGTCGGCATGGTCACCAGCATCCAGCCGGTGACGGAAATTATCCAGGAACTGGTCGGGCAAGCCGTCGCGGCTCTGGCCGCCAGGGCGGAAAATCCCTGACAGGCAACTGGAGGCACCGCTGACACGCCTGCCTCCGGATTTCCTTGATGGCGGCATTTCGCTTGCCATCTTTCAGCCATGCCCGCCCCCTAATGGCCGGCACCGGCAGAAAGGAGGGCGATAGCGAAATGACCGTCACCACGATCGCCCGCTTTCCATGAGCGGACCGCGCCGCCTGCTGTCCCGGCTTCGCGATCTGCGCGCGCATGGGGCCGCGCCGCTGTCGGCGATGGTGCAGCTAGTGGCGTCGGAACTGGTCTCCGAGGTCTGTTCGATTTACGTGCAACGGCCGGGCGACATCCTCGAACTCGCCGCGACCGAGGGGTTGAAGCAGGACGCGATCGGGCGAACCCGGCTGCGGGTGGGCGAGGGCATCGTCGGACTCTGCGCGGCAACCGGGGCGGTGATGAACCTGCCGGATGCGCAAAACCACCCCGCCTTCGCCTACCGGCCGGAAACCGGCGAGGAACCGTTCGCCTCCATGCTGTCGGTCCCGGTGCGAAGGGGCGGGCGGACGCTGGGCGTGCTGGTGGTGCAGAATCGCACGCCGCGCAATTTCACCGAACACGAAGTCGATGACCTGGAAACCGTCGCCATGCTGCTGGCGGAGATGCTGTCGGGCAGCGGCGCCACCGACGGCTCGCCCGAGGGGCTGGGCGCCACGGTTCCGCGCCTGTTCGCCGGGACACCCTTGATGGGCGGGATCGCGGTCGGCCCGGTCGTTCTGCTGCGCTCCGCCCGCCCGGTCATCAGGTTGCTGGCGGACGATCCCGCCGCCGAGCAGGTCCGGCTGGAACAAGCCGTGGACCGCATGCAACGCGGCCTGGACGATCTGTTCGCCGATGTGCCCAACAACGGGCGCACGGCGGACGTCACAGCCTCCCGCGAGGTGCTGGAGGCGTATCGGCTGGTGGCGTCCGATGCAGGCTGGCTGCGCCGGGTCGGCGATGTGATCCGTGGCGGTCTCACCGCGGAAGCCGCGGTTCAGCGGGTCGCCAGCGAACTGCATGACCGGATGCGGCGGATCAGCGACGCGTATTTGCGCGAACGGCTGGCGGACATGGAGGACCTGGCGAACCGGTTGCTGACCGCGCTGACGGGCGAAGCCCCGCGCATGCCTGTCCCCGAGGGCGCGATCCTGCTTGCCCGGCGGCTCGGCCCCGCCGAATTGCTGGACTGGCACGCCAGGGGCATTACCGGCGTCGCGGTGGAGGAAGCCAGTCCGTCGGGTCATGCCGCGATCCTGGCGCGCGCGCTGGGGATTCCCGCGCTTGGCGGTCTGCGCGGGATGCTGGACAGCGCCGAACAGGGCGATGATGCGGTGATCGACGCCGACGAGGGACAGTTGATTCTTCGCCCGGAAGCCGAGGTTCAGCGCGCCTATCTGCGGGCACAGGAAGCGCGCAACGCCAAATACGCGGAACTGGCGACGTGGCGCGGCCGGCCGGCGGTGACCGCCGACGGAGTCCCGCTGAAGCTGATGTTGAATGTCGGCCTGAGAATGGAACTGCCGCAACTGGCCCGCACCGGTGCCGACGGGATCGGCCTGTTCCGAACCGAGATCGCGATGCTGGCACGCGGATCGGTCGCCGACGTCGCCGAACAAGCCGCCATCTATGCCCGGGTCTTGGATGAGGCCGGGGACAAGCCGGTGCTGTTCCGCACGTTGGACCTGGGCGCCGACAAGCTGCTGCCCGGCACGATCAGCGAGGAGGAAAACCCCGCGATGGGCTGGCGGTCGCTGCGGGTTGGGCTGGACCGCCCTGCCCTGTTGCGACGTCAGTTGCGGGCGTTGCTGCTGGCGGCCGGCGGGCGCGATCTGTCGGTGATGTTCCCGATGGTGGCCACGGTCGCCGAATTCCGAGCCGCCAAGGCGCTGATGATGGCGGAGGCGAGTCGCATCCGCCCGGCGCCAGGCACGCTGCGGATCGGTACGATGCTAGAGATCCCGGCGCTGATGTGGCAGTTGCCCGAACTGCTGAAAGCGGTCGATTTCGTCTCTGTTGGCTCAAACGATTTATTACAGTTTCTTTTCGCCGCCGATCGCGGGACGCCATCGCTTTATGACCGCTACGATTTTTTGTCGCCGCCAGTCCTCGATATCCTGGAACAGCTTACTGTTGCAGCGAATGCGGCCGGTGTCCCCGTTTCGCTGTGCGGCGAGGCGGCATCCAAGCCGCTGGAATCATTGGTTCTAGCGGCCTTGGGAATTACCACACTGTCGATGCCGGCAAGCGCTATTTTGCCGATCAAGGCGATGCTGTCGCAAGCAGATCTGGGTGCCTTCCGATCCGTGCTGGCCGCGATCAGGCGGGGCGGCGGCGCTCTGCGCGATCCACTTGCAACCTGGGCGCGAGAACAGGGCATCCTGAACTGACTACCCAGCCGGCATAGGCGTTACGGAATTGTCATTTTCTGTTCCGATTTTACCGCTGTTGCGTGCCCGGACTCATGTCGATGTTGAAAATGCTTGAATTTAAGGCGTTGGAAAAAGTGATCGTGTAGTCTAGAAACCCGATGTCCGAGCCTGTTTGGAAGCGGGGGGGTTGGGACGTTTTTCCAATTGAATCAGGCCAGGAACGGGGCTGCCAGTGCTGCAGGATCGCAGAGTTAGGCTGGTTGAAAGTCGGGACATGATGTCAACCGCAGCGCCATTGGCGACGGAGCCTTGTGCGGCCGCCCGGGCGGGCGCCGATCTGAAGGCTGCACGAGACCGTCTTGGCTGGCCGTTGGATTCCGTTGCCCATCGCCTGCGTATCCGGCTGCCGCATCTGGAAGCCCTGGAAAAGGGCGATATCTCCTCGTTGCCGGGCAATGCCTATGCCTTGGCATTCGTGCGAACCTATGCCGGCGCGCTTGGGCTCGACTCCGAAGAGATGGTGCGGCGTTTCCGCACCGAAGCGGCCGGATTCAGCCGCGAGCCGCAGCTTCGATTTCCGGTTCCGATGCCAGAGCGCGGGCTTCCCGCCGGCGCGGTCATGCTGCTTGGGCTGATCCTGTTGGTCGGCGCCTATGCAGGCTGGTATCGTCTATCCGGCGAAGGCCGCTTGCCGGCGGAAACCGTCACCGCGGTGCCGGAACGGCTGGCCCCGCTTGCGGAACAAGCTATTGCCCAGCCAACGCCGCCGCAGGTTGAAGCCAACCCCGCCGCCGCGCCGCAAATCGTCCTGACCGCTCCCGGAACGCCGGACACCTCGGCCTATCCAGCGCCTCCGGTCATGGCGATCTCTCCCACATCGGCAGCGGCCGCCCAGCTTCCGCCCCGCCTGGCAAGCAATGTGCCGGCCAGTGCTGCTCCAGATAGCGGCATGACGCCGTTGCTGCCAGTCACAGCGCCCGATACCAGTCGGATTACGTTGCGGGCCGCCGCCGACACATGGCTACAGGTCAAGGATCGCTCGGGAACCGTGCTGCTGAACCGGGTGCTGAAAACCGGCGAAACATGGGCCGTACCGCCGCGCAACGACCTTTTGCTGACTACTGGTAACGCCGGCGGCACGGAAATCCTTGTCGATGGTTCGGCAACCGCCGCCTTGGGCGGCAATGGGGCCGTCCGGCGCGACCTGACACTCGATCCTGACCAGATAAAAGACGGCAAGCTGGCGATCGCAACGGCGCCACTGCCAGCCCCGCGGCCACGGCAGTAGCGGATCGCGGCCGGACACCCCATAATAACGGCCAGATCGCGCGGCTTGGCCTCAGCCGCGCCCACGCGTATGCCGTGATCAGGAGACTCGCATGAGCAGCTATCGCCCTTACCAGGAAATCGTCCGGCGCAAATCCCGCCGGGTTTATGTCGGCAAGGTGCCGGTTGGCGATGGCGCGCCGATTACCGTGCAGACCATGACGAACACCCTGACGCACGATGTCGCGGCCACCGTCGCGCAGATCAAGCGGGCCGAGGCGGCGGGCGTCGATATCGTCCGCGTGTCCTGCCCCGATCAGGAAAGCGCCTTCGCGCTGAAGGATATCGTCCGGCAGGTCGATGTGCCGATCGTGGCGGATATCCATTTTCACTATAAGCGGGCGCTGGAAGCGGCGGAAAGCGGCGCCGCCTGCCTGCGCATCAACCCCGGCAACATCGGCAGCGACGAACGGGTGAAAGAGGTCATCAAGGCCGCACGCGATCATGGCTGCTCCATGCGCATCGGCGTCAATGCCGGATCGCTGGAAAAACACCTGCTGGAGAAATACGGCGAACCCAACCCGGAAGCCCTGGTGGAAAGCGCACTGTATCACGCCAACATCTTGCAACAGCACGATTTCCACGACTTCAAGATCAGCGTGAAGGCGTCGGACGTGTTCCTGGCGGTTGCCGCCTATCAGCAACTGGCCGAGGTGTGCGATCACCCGCTGC